>JAFLJQ010000059.1 GCA_022712915.1 Gammaproteobacteria bacterium
CGTGTTTGGCAAAGGCATCATCGAAATCTTTCCAGGGAATAACCGAGGATAATTGTAATAATGGATCGTTGGGATCGAGCTGTATCAGTAGATCCGTGCCAAACAGGTTGGTTTGATGAAACTCGGTGCTTTTTGTGAGCATTTTTTTCGCCATTTCGACCAGAAACTAACTATAAAGCTTAACATTTGCGGTAGAAATGATCAGCTTTAATTTGTGATAATTTGTTAGCTATCAATTGGTTATTCTATTTTTAAGGGCTGACTAAGTACCTGTAGTGGTCAAGTAAATCTACACAAATTAACGGGAGCGAATTAATTTTTCGGTCGCATCAGGCGACAGATAATTATTATAGCGATGAACTCTTACGATATTGTAATGCCGAATAATATATTTTTGTAGATCAATCTCTGTTTGATCATAAGAACGATAAAAGCTTTCAACATCCATTCTATTTTAAAACTTCTGAAAGAAGTCCCATAGGCGCATTTTCCCATCAGCTCATGCTTTGTGTTATTTGAAACGTCCATAGTTGCTGTCGCTATCTCAAACTTGTGTAATGGCAGCCTTGACCCGAGAGAAACATGACATATTTGGGCTTGCCTCAACTTTCATAAGCCATTCTCAGCACTGCACACGTCAGCTCTAAATCGGGGCGATTAGAACATACCCAACTGATTATCTTTCTGGCATGGGCACTTCTATAAATGCCTTTTCACCCAAGGGGCACAAATCCACGATAGCGGTGTCAGCGCCGTGCTCGAACACTTGGACGGCACCTTGTCCTCATGTATGTCATATCACTACTGTCCCGTTAACCGCAAAGTAAAAAGGTCTGGTTCCCCCCTAATTTGGTACAATGAGTTTACGCCAACTTGTTGAACCAAAAGGAAAACCAGACCATGGCACATTGTAATACGATTTTTTCACAAATACTAAAATTAGTCCCGAGACATGAATTTGAGACACTGGCAAATCGGCATCATAGCAGTCGTTCTTTCCGTACCGCCTCACGCTGATCCCAGTTCGTGACAATGGCCATGGCGCAACTGGCGGGTCGAAACAGCCTGCGAGATATTATCAAAAATCTCTCTGCACAAGCCCTCCGTCTATATCATCTTGGTAGCATAAAATTTTCCCGCTCAAACCTCTCTTGTATCAATGAAGATAAACCTTACGCCCTGTATGAGGCTCTATTTAGAAAACGACTGAACCATTGTAAGGGAACAACGCCCGGCCATAGTTTCCGATTCAAAAATTTACTTTATTCATGGGATGCCTCAACCATTGATCTTTGTTTATCTGCTTTTCCATGGGCGGACTTCCGTTCAACAAAAGGGGCCATCAAGCTTCATGTTGGTTTGAATCATGATGACTAGCTGCCTGAATTGTCCACCATCACAGAAGGCAACATCAGCGATATTAAAATAGGCCGTACACTGGCCTTCCACAAAGGCAGTATTGTTGCTTTCGACCGAGGGCATAACGACTACACCGGGTATAACCAGCTAACTTCAAAAGGAATATTTTTTGTCACGCGTCTTAAGTCGGGTGCAAAAATGCGCGTTGTGTGTCGTCATTCGGTATCCAAAGACAAAGGGATAAGCTGTGATAAAACCATTGAATTTACCGCGAAACAGACCTCAGCGAAATATCCCCTTTCCCTGCGTCGTATCGGTTATCGTGATCCTGAGACCGGCAAGCGCTATGTTTTTTTGACCAACCATTTCAAGCTGGCCGCTAAGACCATTGCCGATATCTATAAAGCACGGTGGCAAGTAGAACTGTTCTTTAAAATGGGTAAAACAGAACTTGAAGATCAAATCCTTCATCGGTATCAGTAAAAATACCGTTATGACACAGATAGGAATTGCTCTGTGCATTTATTTAATCCTGGCTTTTATCAAGTTCCAGTCGAAACTTGACAAAAGCATGCAGAAGATCCTGCGATTATTACAGTTTAATCTCTTTGATAAACGGGATCTGATGGTCTTGCTGCGAGGTAATCCTATGGGTGATACGCCGTTAGCAAGCAATCAGTTGGAATTAATATGAACGTTAACGGGACAGCCGTGATCCCATATACACTGCGATTCTAGGATTCTGGCTCCATGCTTCATCCAATCTCCTGCTCTGACCTCCATGGAGGGAGGAAATGCAAAAGGATTGTATGGAACAATCCTTGCCATGCAGTCGTGCGCGCGGTGCTTCCTTGCTCTCATGAAAAAATTACTATTTATAGAAGCACCCTTAAATGAGAGAAAAAATTCTGTGCCGATTTGGAATGTTGACTCTTGGGTGATGATGATGAAAGCTTTTTGTGAAGCCAACTTTTTTGGGGAAGCGCAGTAACAGGATAAAAGAGAATTCCCTCAGACTTGACGATTAAGCCTGAAGGATCATCCCGATTGTTCTTGTCGTCACTTTTCAAGACCAGATTACTTCATGAAAAGCGCTCAATAAACGTCTGTTAAGGGATCCGTTCCAGTTTAATAGCATCGACAAAGATTTGTTCGTTGGTAGTCAGTCCTGTTGCACCGACACTAATAGAAGCCTCCGCCCCGGCCTCGTAATTGAAGGTGCCTAATAATTCCCAGCTACCGGTGGCTGCGATACCCTCCTGATTCATTGGCACAGCCGTTGTACCATCGCGATGCTGAATGGTATAGGTGGCTGTTTTGCTAAAGGCGTAATAGTTAAATAACCAGGCATAGATCTTATAACTGCCTGCTGTTATAACTTTTGTTTTCCACGTAGCCGTTAGATCACTCTCAGCATCCGGATATTGAATAAAATTACGTGTACTGATGTAATTACCATTGTAGGCATTAACATTGGCAGGAGGGCGCGCCCAGTTATCTGCCGAGGAGTGAACAGCATCGATGTTATCCAGATAGATACTGTCAACCGAGCTTTTCACAAACACCGAGCTTGTGCCGGTGCCGACATTGCCTGCCATATCGGTAGCGGTAATAGGCAGATTATAGGCTTTATCAAAGGTTTCTGGGGCAATAGCCATTTGATAGCTGAAGGTGCCATCGCCGTTATTGGTCATGACAACTGAAGCACCGCCGCCCAGACTCGATACGTCGATGTTAACGCTTCCCCCAGCCATATCACCATCGGGATCGGTGACACTCACCACGATATCCGCAATGCCTGTGCCATCGTTCAGTACCCAGCGTTTCTCTTCAAAGCGATTGATGACCTTGGGCCCCATAAAGGGGGTTCTAGGGTAAGCATATCGTCCATGACAATTAGCACAGATCTTGTTATACGCTATAGTCTTGCCAGCTCCTCCTCTGGTGTTAAAGCGAACGTAACCCGCCGTGCTTTGTGCGAAGGTGACATCAAACTCAAAACGCTCTTCATTAGTCAGTGCCCTTGCCACGGCCGAATCGCGCCATGGCCAGATAGCACCGCCATTCATGACATCGATAGAAGAAAACTCCGGATCGGCATCGTCAATGATGATGTCAGGAATGGTATCACCGTTGGTGTCAATGCCTATTTTATCCGCAAGAAGAGGATGATCACCGCTTGTATTTTCTGCGCTCAGTTCTATATAGCCCGTTGTTCCGGCCAAAAAGGGATAGCTGCCAAGGGGCACCCATCGGTCGCCATCACTTTTCTGAGATAAGGTTATGCTGCTTGAACCGCCGTCATGATAGATTGTATATTTTGCAGAGGTTTCTAACCAAGTGGCTAGTTTCCACCAGACATAGACCCCAAAGGTGCCCGCGCCAGGAAGGGTGGGGCACCATGTGGCGGTTGAGAAAGGCCCAGCCGCTTTTCTTACATAGGTTAAGTTAAGGGCCGGAGTTCTATCGGTGGTGCCGGGAGTGCTGGCTAACTCACCTGATCGAATCATGGCAGGGCTTTTAGAACCATGGACATTATGGCAGCTGGTGCAACCTATTTTGCTGTCTGCGACTCCGTCATAATCCGAATCTGACTTGATGATAACCTGTGCGGCGGGACCCCAGATATGATAATAATGCCCACTTTGCAGGTTTTTAGAATTGCTCTGCTCACCTACATTTTCAAGCGCGTCACGATCATGACATTTTGTGCAAAGTAACTCATTGGCTTTTGCATTGGATGTTTTTAGGCGATAACTGTCTCCCCAGTTATTGATAGCAGCCAAAGTAGCTTCATCCACTGCATAGGTACGATGCTCATGATCGATATGCTTTTTACGGGCATCATGACACTCTAGGCAATTATCAATGCTCTTACCGTGGCCGGTGGCCCAGTAACCGTAAGTGCTATTGTCACCCACAATATTGGGGGCAGAGGAGGCCAAACCGCTTGGGCGACTGATACTTTGTTGCTCATCATGACAGGTGGCACACCACTTTTCTTTGCCCGCTTTCAGCGTTAAGCCATCCGCTTCATACACTCCACCTGTTTTATAGTTGGCCTTGGCTCCCAACACCGCATTCAATAAACCATCCACCCCAGGATAGGTTCCTCCTGGACTATGGCAGGCGTCACAGACCGTCGTCGTGGCAAGAGGTTGCATGTCTGCAAATACGAGATAATCTCCCGCACTGTGACAGTCTGTACACACAAGACTGTGCCCCTTCGTCAGGGCAGACTGTATATGGGTATTATGAGATTCTGCATAAGGTATAACAGGGGCTGCAAACTGCTCGCCATGCAAGTGACATGTCGTACAGGTTGCACCATCATTGTGGGTTGTGGCATCAGCACCATTGTTTTGATGGTGTCCCGTCAAGGTATGACAAACTTCACAGGGGCCATTATAGGTCGCATCCCCATCAGCAAAGGAGTTCGTTCCAGTAAGTGCTGTAAAGACCACATTCTTCAGACCACTGTTCGGGGTATTTATCGTTTCATTGATGAATGCCAGGTTGGTTGAATTGCCCGAGACATCATGACAAGTCTGACAACCATTAACATAATGGTACTGCGCACTGACACCGACCATGGTGGTCGGAGCCGTCACACCGTTGATCACAGAAGGCGATTCATCATGACAAGAGGCACACCAATTTTCTTTGCCTGCTTTCAGGGTCACGCCATCCACTTCATAAATACCGCCCGTCTTATAATTGGCCTTGGCACCCAGGGTCGTATTCAATAAACCACCGGTCCCGGGATACGTTCCACCCGGACTGTGGCAGGCATCACACACGGTGGTGGTAGCCAGCGGCTGCATATCCGCAAAAACAAGGGGATCGACCCCTGGGTCATTATGGCAAGTCGTGCACACAATGTTCATACCGTTAACATGCTTTGACTGTAAATGGGTTTGGTGAGATTGTATGTAGGGCAAAGGCGGTGCAGCAAACTGCTGATCATGCAAATGACAGGTCGTGCAAGTCGCACCATCATTGTGAACCGTCAAATCATGGCCATCATTATTATGGTGTCCATTCACGGTATGACAAACTTCACAGACACCGTTGTAAGTGGCATCCCCATCGGCAAAAGAATTGGGGCCGGTGAGGGCCGTAAATGTGACAGGTTTAGGACCACTGTTCGGTGTCGTAATGGTACTTTGAATTAATACCAGGTTGGTGGCATTGCCGGAGACATCATGACAGGTCTGACAGCCATCAACATAATGGTACTGCGCACTCACACCGACCATGGTAGTCGGGGCCGTTGCGCCGTTAATCACGGAAGGTGATTCATCATGACACGAGGCACACCACTTTTCTTTCCCCGCCCTCAGGGTCAGTCCATCCTCTTCATAAATACCACCGGTCTTATAATTGGCCTTGGCACCCAGGGTTGCATTCAATAAACCACCGGCTCCGGGGTACGTCCCTCCCGGACTGTGGCAAGTGTCGCAGACAGCCGTGGTGGCCAGGGGTTTCATATCCGCGAAAATGAGGGGATTGGTCGATGGATCGTTATGACAGGTCGTGCACACAATATTCATACCAGCGACATGCTTTGACTGTAAATGGGTTTGGTGAGATTTTATATAGGGCAAAGTGGGCGCAGCAAACTGCTGATCATGTATATGACATTGTGTACAGACTGCACCGTCATTGTGGGCAGTCAAATCATGGCCATCGTTATTATGGTGTGCGTTTACGGTATGACAGACCTCGCAGGGGCCATCATAAGTACCGTCCCCATCGGCAAAGGAATTAGGGCCGGTACGGGCAGTGAATACCACGGGCTTAGGGCCACTATTCGGGGTAGCAATGACATGTCGAATTAAGGCAATATTAGTGGAATTACCGGTGACATCATGGCAGGTGGCACAGCCCTCAACATAATGGTATTTGCCGGTGTGATTAGAGCGCTTTATCTCGGTGTCCAGCGATGATTTAGTCATCGCCATTGTCTCACTTTTTTTCGCATCGAAACAGGCACTGGTGAATAATAATAATATCAGTAACCCCACTTCAGGCAGGCGGCCAAAAATAGAAACGAACTTAGACTGGTTCCCTATTTTAAAACTTTGGCTCGATATAATCATTTTGACGACCTTTGTCACACACGTGACCTCACCGTTAAGACGCATAAATAGTATGGTATATAAGCCGTGATTTTCAAGAAACTAGTCGTTTTTGTTAATCTTTGTAAAAATAATCAGAGCCTGAATCTGAGGCCATCCTGAAAAACAACCACAAAAACAATAAGTTAAAAATAAAGCGGGATACTAGACCCGTATACCGGCTTAGTTTGTCCGTGGTTAGTCAATCACCAAAATCAGGACAAAAAGAAGAGATAACTATGTTGGTTACTCAGGTATTGGGGAATCTAACAAGAGGTCAGGAATGAGAAGTACAGTCCCGAATGGTACTTACTATAAGCAATTCCCTATCCACTATAAATACTATGACGATCATACTTGATGGCGGTAACTAATCAATGTCAATGTCAATGTCAATGTCAATGTGAGTATATTCTGAATAGGTCTTTTTGATCTGAGACCAAGCTTACTTACCCGGACACTCATGTTAATAAATCAAATATTCTCAAATTAAATCATGACGTTATGTTTGTTTAAGAGAGCCCAGACTCAAGTAGGAGTATCAGCTTGCCTGGACACCCACTTTAAGAAATAAAATATCATCAATTAAAATCATGTCGACCACCATTATTTAGAGCTCATCAACAATTTTTGGACAGACTTCTTGACACATACTATATAAAGGGGTATTTAGTGGGTGTGGAGCGTGAACTGTTGTTTTTGGCAGTCATTATATGGGGATGTCTCAGGTTCAAATCCCGATTATTCTTAAAATTAAAAAAAACGACCATTTCAAGAAAAACACCATCCATGCGCGCATGATGAGTACGGTTTAATTGAAGGGATCGCAGCCATTAAAAGGGAGCTATCAAATGGTTTTATCGGAGTGTCGCCAAAAAATAAAAAATTCTTTTAAAAGGATTTTCTCTGTTAGCCAACTATTTACAATGGGATTATTAACAATCCTATTATTAACCAGCGCCTGCAACGCCGGGGATAAAGACGAACCCACTTTAGCTGTAACCAATGCGGATACAGAAATAAAACCGACTGAGCCACCAGCATCAACCGAGCCCACTTTGCAGGCTGAAGCTGAGCCAGAATATACATTTCACCATGTTAAAGACTGCCTAGTCTGCCATGGTTTCACGGGTAGTTCCAGCAACATTCGATTCATCCGAGATACCATTAACACCCCGAATAGCGGCCCCAAGCGCGTCATATTTACGACCACAACCGGCCCCAACTCCTTTGCCGATGGTGATGAGACCTACGATGGCCCCTGCGAAGTTTGCCACACCAAAAACGCGCACCATCTAAACGATGGCGCGGATAATACGGCCCATTTTGATGGCACACGCTGTACCCAATGCCATTTGCATGGCAAGCAATTTGCTCCGCCTCATAAACAGTCTCATCAAACTCATGTCCTGGCCAGTCAGGCCAAGGGGCCGAGAATAGAATGTACGACCTGCCATAACGATCCGCTGGTCGACCCACTTATTTTCGCGGACATGAAGCCCTTGGCCACTACCACCGTTTGTGATGCTTGCCACAGCCCCAGTGGCTCCTATCCTGGAGCCGATGGATTATTTAACGCCGATATCGGGGCCAAGGCCAATTTCAAAACAGGTGGCATCTATAACGCGGATAGACTCACGCTCAAGCCCGGTAAAGAAAAATGGTGTTCCACCTGTCATGATGAGCAACAAAGTATCAGTAAACCCAGCGGGGCTCCGGTAGCCTATGCACCCAATGTTATCGGCGATAATACAAGCTACGGTTACTTCGCAACGGGCCATGGTAAAACTATTACGAATTGCCTTGAATGTCATGATGCCCGCAAGAAGCATATCGATCACGAGCACCGCACCTATGAAATTGATGAAACAAACGATAGTGTCGTCACCAACAGTTGGGGCGACAGCTACCGATTGAGAACGTCCAATTCAAAGGCTAATGAGCTATTCTGTGTTAAATGTCATGATCGTAAGGCATTGACAGACGTGGGTGGACAGAGTAATTTTAAAAATGAGAGAAGTGGGCATGAGTACCATATCTGGGGCTCTCCTTTCAAAGCAAAACGATGGGCCGATACAGATTATGATGGGGTTATTGATGGCAAAACAGCATGTGTCACCTGCCACAACGTGCATGGTTCAAAAAGTAGTAGAATGGTGAAAACAGGTGAGTTGGCCAGTACGCTTGGTACCAATGACCGCACCCCAGGTCTGAACCATACCTATGTGAAACCCGCAACCGGGCCTTTCTCAACCGCCACATGGACACCCAATTTTCCTACCGCCGGTAATTTTGGAGTCTATGTCTGGTGGCAATTTGGTAGATTTTTAGAACCCAAAGCCAAATATACAATCAATCATAGCAGCGGTTCGAACAGTATTATCATCAATCAAAATGATAATAGTGATAGCTGGGTATCACTGGGCAGCTATAATTTTCAGGCCGGGACAGGAAGTTCAGTCATTCTAAGTGCCGATCATACACAGCATCGTGCTTCTCTTCTTGCTGATAAAATAGGCTTCGATACCAACGGTGATGCCATTCCCGACATCATCATCGATGATGCCGACCCTGAGTTCTCTTCTATTGATCTAATGAACAACGGCGCAGCTTGGCCATGGCGCTTCCGGTCCGAGGCAAGGGCACTATACAATGAAGAGCGTTTTAAGCTGGATGTCACCCTTGCTGAGAGTACAGCTGGCTACGTTCGCTTTAACCCCGATGGTGGCAATAACATACAAGTACATCAAAATAAGGCCTGTAATAATTGCCATGGCCGCTATGCTTACCCTCGAACCCCCTTTATGGGCCCCAAGGTCATCAATCGCTTTGAAGAGAAACGCTGGGTACTGAACAACGGCACAGTTATAGCTGACATTGTGGTCAGTGTGACCGATCCCGATGGTGATATGACCGGAGGCAGCGTTAACATCGACACATCCAGTCTGGGCGGCGGCAGCTCTATTGCCATGACCAACAACGGAGACGGCACCTTCAGCTACCAACTTACCATTGTGCCAGGAACTTTAGACAAAGCCTATAATCTACCGATTACCGCAACGGATAATGCGGGCAACGTCGGCACCGGCACCAGTTCGGTGTTTGTGAAAAGCTCCGTTGATAGTATCTATCTGGATAACATCGATGCTGTTCACACCTCGGCAGATAACTGGGAGCGCCCGCCAGCTAATGTTAATGCCTATAATGGCAGTTACACCAGTACGCGTAATTTTATTCAATTTCCAGATGCGGATAGTGGTCTAACGGCTACGTGGACAACCCCCATCAAAAAGACAGGCCGCTATAAGATCTATGCCTGGCTGTTTAACCACTACCTCTTTCACAAGAATGCCACCTATACCATCCACCATCGCGATGGTACAACAACCGTGCCAATGAATCAGGAAGGTGTCTCAGCGACAGGCAGCTGGGAATTGCTAGGCACGTTCAATTACGAAGCCGGAGCGGAAGCTTCTATCACCGTCGGTGCAACAGAACTGGCGGTAAGAGAACAAATCTTTGTCGATGCCATTAAACTGGAGCTTATTCCTTAACAGACGTTTATTAGGCACGTTTGTTTTATCACGCTGCCAGGTATTGAAAAGTGACGACAAGAACAATCGGGATGATCCTTCAGACTTAATCGTAAAGCCTGAGGGAATTCTCTTTTATTCTGTTACTACACTTCCCCAAAAAAGTTGGCTTCACAAAAACTTTCATCATCACCCGAGAGTCAACATCCCAAACCGGCACAGAATTTTTTCTCTCATTTAAAGGGGTTTCTATAAATAGTGCTTTTTTCGTGAGAGCAAGGAAGCATCCACATATAAATCCATTACAACGGCTAAGGTATACATATTCAGTAAACCACAACATTTGCCTCAGGCCTGACAAAACTAGCCTCCACGGCCATAAAACATTGTTTTTTGCTCTTCCAATAGAATAACAGCATCAAACTTAGTCGCTATTTGTTACCATACGCGCGCCCTTAATAAAGTGAGTATTTTATGGTTCCCCCCTCCCTGCCCTTTGATTATGCTGATCTGGACGAACAACTCGACCCCCGTTACCTTGCGCGCGGCGTGGATTATTTCCAGCACAATATGGTGACGGAGCTGAGCATCCGACCAAATGGTAAGACAATTACCGGCAAAGTGCGTGGTAGTGGCCACTACAACTATAAAGTCAATATTAAGTTAAGTAAAAATGCCCGTGGGCTGAGCATCGATGGTGAGTGTTCCTGCCCCGTTACTTACGACTGCAAACATGTCGCAGCGCTATTGCTGGCGGCACTAGAAGAAAATAAGCGCACTGAAAATCTACAAAAAACCAAGCACTCTCCTTCGGCCAAACTGACGGCCCAACGCTGGCTGGAGGAAGTAGAACATGCATTACAGCCTGAGCCTGTCAAAGATCAGCATGCCCCGAATGAACCACGCCGACTACTCTATATTCTGACAATCAATGAACCGCCCGCCACTCACGAGTTAATGCTCAACATGCAGACTGCCCGGAAATTACAAAAAGGCGGTTACGGCAAGGCCGATCACTACAATCCAGATAATCTGGCTAACCATGGACTGCTTGGTTTCATGCTGGATACCGATGTGGCCATTACTCACCAGCTGCA
Source organism: Gammaproteobacteria bacterium (assembly GCA_022712915.1). Taxonomy (GTDB): domain Bacteria; phylum Pseudomonadota; class Gammaproteobacteria; order UBA6429; family Thiohalophilaceae; genus JAHEDB01. The sequence goes on from JAFLJQ010000059.1 coordinate 11,110, forward strand.
TGTTCGCAAACAGATCAAACACCTGCCCATGGATCGCCTCACGGGCGCAGACAGTGGCAAGATTCTCCACACCATCCTGCAAACAGGCCATTGTCATTGGCATGACAAGGACACGCCGGCCCTGCAACCCGGCCCTACCCGAGCGGCAAAAGTAAGCTGGCGCATGGATGAAGTCGGTAATCAGCATCTGGAGCTTGAGGTTGAACCCACTGCGACACACATCCTGCCAACCCAGCCCCCCATGTATCTGGATGTGCAGCAACAGTGCTGCGGCCCCATCGAAATGGATCTGCCAGAGACTCTGCTGGAGACCTTGTTAAATTCCCCGCCGGTAAAACCCGCCGAGGTCAGTGCCGTTCAAAAACGCCTCAAGGCATTAAAAATAAATCTGCCCAATCCGGAAAAACTCAAGATCATTAAACGCTCGGCCCCTGCGCCCACTCCGGTGCTGATCTTAAGCAAGTATACCGAGGCCATTGACCCCTGGTTTAGCCGCTTTGACGAAGAGGTTCCCGCGCCGTCGGAGCCGGTGATGCAGCTGCGCTTTGACTATGATGGCGTTGAAATTTTTCCTGGTGATCAGAAAAAATACTTCACCCTCCGTGAAAACCAGACACTTATTCAGCAAAGCCGTGACCTGACGGCAGAAAAAAAATTCATTAAACAACTACGAAAAATCGGGGCGATCCGTTTTGATGAAGTCTATGGAGAGGAAGAGGACGCACCAAAAGATAGCTACATCTTGTCTGGTGATGCCGATGACGAAGCAGATCAATGGCTCAAATTTTTAGTAGAGCAATTACCAGTACTGCATGACGAAGGCTGGCGCACCGAGACCGATGAGGATTTCCCCTACCGACTGGCCGAGGCACAGGACTGGTCCATGTCTCTGGACGATCAGCCCGATAACCATTGGTTTGATCTTGAACTTGGCATTACGGTCGATGGCGAAAAAGTTAATCTATTGCCCATCCTGTTACAGCTCATCAACAAATATCCTCAGCTATCTAAAACCGGGGAACTGCCAGAGCACGAATATTTGCTCGCGCCGCTAGATGACGGGCGGTTACTGCCTCTACCCATGAACCGACTGCAACACATCCTCGGTGTATTGGTAGAACTGTATGATCCCGCCAATATGAAACAGGGACGCCTGCAACTGCCCGACTGGCGTGCTGCAGAACTGGCCGAACTCACCAAGGCGGCCGATAATGCCGCCGCATTGCGTTGGTTGGGCGGGGAACGGCTCAAACAATACGGTGAGCGCCTGCGCGATTTTAAATCCATCAAACCCAAAGCCGCTCCCAAGGGCTTCAAGGCCACATTGCGTCCCTACCAGAAAGACGGCCTGGGCTGGCTGCAATTTTTGCGTAAATATGATTTTAATGGCCTGCTGGCCGATGACATGGGCCTGGGTAAAACCGTGCAAACCCTGGCACATATCCTGACTGAAAAACTAGCTGGCCGGGCAGAACGCCCCATTCTGGTTATCGCCCCCACTAGTCTCATGCACAACTGGCGGCATGAAGCGGCACAATTTACCCCTCAACTCAAGGTTCTCACCCTGCATGGCCCAGAACGCAGCCAGTACTTTGATCAGATAAAAGATCACGATCTGATACTCAGCACCTACCCCCTGCTGGCCCGTGATGAATCTGTACTGACCAGCCAACCCTGGCACATGGTCATTCTCGACGAGGCCCAGTTCATTAAAAATTCCAAGGCAAAAGTGACACTGGCGGCCCATCAACTCAAGACCAAACACCGTTTATGCCTGACCGGTACGCCGATGGAAAACCATCTCGGTGAGTTGTGGTCATTGTTTCACTTTCTTATGCCGGGCCTGCTGGGGAATGAACAACAGTTCCGCCGTCTGTTCCGCACACCGATTGAAAACCACGGCAATACCGAGCGAGCCGCACGGCTGGCGCAACGGGTCGCGCCCTTCATGTTACGCCGTAACAAAGAAGAGGTGGCCTCTGACCTACCGCCTAAAACCGAAATCATCCGCACTGTACCGCTGGAAGGCAAGCAACGTGATCTGTATGAAAGCATTCGCCTCACCATGCATGACAAGGTGAGAAAAGCCATCAGCCAAAAGGGAGTGAACCGCAGCCACATCATCATTCTCGATGCCCTGCTTAAACTGCGCCAGGTTTGTTGCGACCCGCAACTGCTGAAGCTTGATGCCGCAAAAAAGGTCAAACAATCGGCCAAACTCGAACTGCTCATGGCCATGCTGCCCGAATTGCTGGAAGAAGGTCGCCGGATTCTGTTGTTCTCCCAATTCACCAGCATGCTCAGCCTGATTGAAGCCGAGCTACATGCCCGCAAAATAAACTATGTCAAACTCACAGGCCAAACCCGTGACCGCGCCAGCCCTATTGAGCAATTTCAAAACGGTGAAGTACCATTATTTCTGATCAGCCTTAAAGCGGGCGGCACGGGTCTCAACCTGACCGCAGCGGATACGGTGATCCACTACGACCCCTGGTGGAACCCGGCGGTTGAGTCTCAGGCCACTGATCGCGCCCATCGCATCGGCCAGGATAAACCGGTATTTGTCTATAAGCTCCTCACCGAAGGCACCGTGGAAGAACGCATCCAGGAGATGCAGGCACGCAAGCGACAACTGGCTGAAGGACTGTTTGCCGGTGGTGGCAAGGGCAAGCTACCCGGCACAAACGAGATCGAGGCCTTGTTCCAGCCGCTATAAACAAACCATCACGTTAATCAAAACAGGCTTTCGACAATAAGAAAAAGCGTTTCACAATAATTTGGCCAGCATGATGATGGACTTTCGTGCCTGCTCACCCTCCACCGCCCCACAACTCAGCCTGAGATGATTTTTATATTGGCCTTGTGCAGAAAATAACATGCCGGGCGTGATCGCAATTTTTTTATCCATCGCTTGCCGATACAATTCCATACTGTCACATGTCTTTGGCAGCTCCACCCAAAGTAAAAAACCACCTTTGGGGTTAGTGATACGGGTGCCCTGCGGAAAAATATCCGACACCCACCGTCTTAACTGTTCCATTCTTTGTCGATAAATTCGTGCTGAATGTCGAACGCAACGACGATAGCCACCTTTTGACAAAAACTCCGCCAACGTAAGCTGAGGATGTATTGCAGTGCTAATGTTATCAAGAAACTTCTGGTATTTTATTTGCTCCTGATATCGCCCTGCGAGAATCCAGCCGACACGTAAACCAGGCGCGACCGTCTTAGAAAAAGAGGAACAATATAAAACGTTGCCCTGAAGATCATATGCCTTGGCCGACTTTGGTCGTTTGGGTTCATAACTTAACGCGCCATAAACATCATCTTCAATGAGCGGAACATTATATTTAGCCAAGAGCGCAACAACTTGTTGTTTATTATCTTCGGGCATCGTGGAACCCAGGGGATTATTAAACGATGGCATTAACACACAGGCCGCCATCTTACGTGCCTTTAGCGCCTGAGTTAATGCTTGCACATCAATCCCTGTACTGGCATGCGTGGAGATTTCAAGTGCCTTCATGCCTAATGATTCAATAACCTGGAGCACGCCAAAGTAAGTCGGTGATTCAATCGCAATCGTTTCACCCATTTTAGCGACCGCACGCAATGCCAAACTAAGAGCTTCAAGGCAACCATTGGTGATAATAATATCATCCGCCGTACACCGCACACCACTTTCCCGCATCAAGTGAACAATCTGTTTGCGTAGTTCAGGATTACCCTGTGACTGCTCATAACTTGCAAGGGCGCGGTTTTTTCGACGAGCAATGCCTGCCATGATGCGTGACAAACTACCCAGAGGTAACAATTCCGGCTGCGGTACGGCCGCACCAAGTTTCACCATGCCCAGTTGACGTGTTTCATTGATCAGCGACATGGCCAGATGGCCGACATTAACATGGGTCGGTGATGACTTGGGTTGCGTAACCACCGGTTCATCTAGTGGTTCCTTCGCCCCTTGAATGACAAAGTAACCTGATTTTGGTCTCGACTCAATCAAGCCTTCCTGTTCAAGACATTGATAGGCCTGAATGACAGTGGCCATACTCACCTCGTACTGCTCACGGATATAACGCAATGAAGGCAGTTTTTGTGCAACATCATAAACACCTTTATGTATCGCCCGCGACAGATCATTGGCTATTTGTTCATATAAGTAGGTATCACTTGTGCCCGACATCTCTCAACCCCATCTGTACTGGTCGATTAAATCATATACTGTATCTGTTATGTATGCCAGATTTTGACTAAATTTAAATCATCAAAAAAAGGAGCAATGAATGATGTCAATCTGTTGGCTGGACGGAAAATTAGTCAGTGCTGATAAAGCAAAAATATCAGTGTTTGATCATGGACTATTATATGGCGATGGTGTTTTTGAAGGTATTCGTTTCTACCAACGGCAGGCTTTCCGCCTTGAAGATCACTTACAACGCCTGAAATATTCAGCCCTCGCCATCGGTTTAAACATACCCTATTCCATGCCAGAGCTGGAATCTGCCATCTATCAAGTCATCCATGCCTTTGCGGAAACAGATGGCTATTTGCGACTGGTGATCACACGAGGTATCGGCCCACTCGGCATTAATCCCGCACAATGCCAACGCGGCAGTGCCTTTATTCTTGCCGATCAAACCAACTTCATATCAGAACAGGTCAAACAAAATGGCGCGAAACTGATCATTGCCTCGACACGGCGTTTATCTCCGGATGGGCTAGATCCACGGATTAAGTCACTGAATTATTTGAATCACATACTGGCCAGAGTGGAAGCCAATCATGCCGGTGCAGATGAAGCCATTTTATTGAATGCACAGGGCCATGTAACCGAAGGTTCAGCAGATAATATTTTCATCATCCGCAATGGCGTAATTCTCACACCCCCTGTTAGCGACGGTGCACTGCAAGGTATTACTCGCGAAACTATTTTTGAGCTTGCCAACAAATTGGAGATTGAATGCCATGCCAGAACACTCGCCCCTTATGATCTTTACACAGCCGATGAATGTTTCCTAAGCGGTACGGCCATGGAGTTGATCCCGGTGGCCGAAATCGATGGTCGCCGATTAGCTTTCTGTCCTGGCGAGGTATTTCAAACACTGTTGCAGGCCTACAAAGCCAGGGTCTACTCAGAAGTTGAATACACGTCTCAGCGGCGGGCCGCGTCATGATTCGTGTCGGTGTACTCGGTGCCACGGGTTACATGGGCGGCGAAGTCATCCGTGTCCTGTTGAATCATCCCCATGTTGAACTGGCGTGGGCAACCAGTCGCACACCTGGCAAGATCGAAAATTTTCATCCTAACTTGTATGGCATAGATCTAAAATTGATTCACCCAGATGACATATCGGCTTGTGATCTTGTTTTCATGGCCCTGCCCACATCCGCAAGCTTAGACATGGCAGCTAGACTATTGGATATGGATTGCCGAGTCATTGACCTTGGTGCCGCTTTTCGTTTGCGATCCCAATCTATTTGGGAAGAGACCTATCAACAAACCCATACGCACTGGCCCCTTGCCGAGCAGGCCGTGTATGGACTATCCGAGTTACATCTTAATGAAATCAAACAGGCACAACTCATTGCCAACCCGGGTTGTTTTTCTTCTGCTGCTATTCTTGCTCTGGCCCCTTTGATAAAAGAACAGCTTGTCGATACGAATACGCTTGTCGTCAACGGCTTATCCGGCACAGCCGGTATGGGGGCAGAACTTGCACGTCCGGCACATCATCCCGAGATCGGCAACAACCTTGTACCTTATAACGTTGTCGACCATCGACACAGCTATGAAATGGAACAAGAGCTATCAGCGCTAATCGAAGATATTGTAACTGTACATTTCACCCCGACCTATGTACCGATCACTCGCGGCATTCTCAATATCTGCCATGGCTTTAATACAAGCACGGTTTCAAGACCCGCATGGCTTGATTGTTATCGTGACTTCTATGTGGCACATCCCTTTATAAAAATTTATGACTTGCCAAAAGAACAAGACAGTTCATGGCAATACAAGCCCTACCCATGGGTAAGTTCCGTGACCGGGACAAATCACTGTTACATCGGTCTTGATATAGATGAAAAAAGAAACCGTATTGTCGTGTTTAGTGTACTGGACAGCCTTGGCAAAGGGGGGGCACAGGTTGGAGTTGAGAACATGAACCTGATGTTTGGTCTGGAGCGAACCTCAGGATTAAATAATATCGCCTGCCATCCGGCTTAAGGTGTAAAAAATTATGGCTGAACTATATATCAATAATCCATCGCACTACGGTGACTTTATCGCGCTCAATGAACAATGGATAGCAAAATATTTTCACATTGAAGAAGCCGATCTTGCCCTGGCGGCAAATCCGGGGGCCGTTATTGAAAATGGCGGTTACATTTTATCACTGATTAAAGAGGCTAAGGTTGTCGGTGTTTGTGCCCTTTTTAATCAGGGCGAAACTTGCTTTGAATTGGCAAGATTGGCCGTCGCTGAGCAATATCATGGAAAGGGTTTTGGCAACAGGTTATTAACCGAAGCCCTGGCCATATTAACTGCCATCGGGGCAAAAAAGGTCAACTTGATGAGTAATACAAAATTAACAGCAGCATTCTCCTTATACCAAAAACACGGTTTCCATATTCTGTCGCAAGGCCCCCATCCAATCTATTCCAGAACCAATATCATGATGGAAAAATATTTGCAGGCGAACATAGATGTATAAGGAATTTTTCAGTGCCGTGGCCATTGCACTCACATTTATGGCGTTCTTACCCTATATACGATCCATTCTGCAAAATAAAACAAAACCGCATATCTTTTCCTGGCTAACTTGGGGTTCCGTTACCTTTGTGGTATTTCTGGCGCAACTTGCCGACAAGGGAGGAGCCGGGGCATGGCCAATAGGTATATCAGGCATCATTACGATATATATCGCCTTTCTGGCTTACATGAAAAAATCTGACATCACCATCACCCGAACAGACTGGGTATTTTTTATTCTGGCCATGACGGCCTTGCCCTTATGGTACCTGACCGCCGATCCATTATGGGTAGTGGTGATCCTGACAACAGTGGATGTATTGGGTTTTGGCCCGACCGTCAGGAAAGCCTATATCCACCCGAACGAAGAACAACTGACATTTTATGTGATCATAGCCGCCCGCAACCTCATCGCCATCCTGGCACTTGAGCATTACTCACCAACAACCGTTTTATTTCCCGCCGCGTTAACCATAGCCTGTCTGCTATTTGTCCTGATAGTGATATACAGAAGGCGCATATTGGCAGCTTAAACACACTGACATACACTTCCTCAAATTACTGTCCAGATGAACCACCTGTATTCTCCCCAATAAGTAATAATAACCGCATTAAATAGGGGTCTTCAGAAAAAACAATGGGTCAATAATTAGCCAAACAATGAAAATTGAATCACATTGAGACTCAGTTCATGATGGAAGTTACGACACTAACCGACATGAAAAAAAAGCCCAATGCGAATAAAAACGTTACTGAATGATGGCCAAAAATTCAAGTCATTTGTTTATCAAAAAGAATACACCGAAATGGTAAACGGAAAAATGGCGTTAATTATTGAAATAGCAGAACGCAAAAATAGTCGACCAATTTGCAGTTGTTGTGGAAGAGTTTGCGGCCAATATGATCGACCATCTAAACCAAGAGACGATCAGTTCGTTCCTCTTTGGGGCTATCGGGTTTACTTTCGGTATTGTCGACGGCGAGTTAGCTGCCCAAATTGCGGAGTAAAAGTGGAGCAGGTTCCGTGGACGAAAGGCAAACAAAAGCTTACAGATGCCTTCAAGCTCCATTTGGCACAATGGGCAAGACGGTTATCCTGGAAGGAGGTTGCGGAGTCTTTTCAGACTAGTTGGGATCACGTTTACCCGTCAGTGAAATTTGTTGTCACATTTGGTATGGCAAACAGAGAACTTGATAATATTGAAGCTATTGGTGTAGATGAAGTTCAATATGGCAAGGAGCATCAGTATATTACACTGGTATATCAGCTTGATAACGAAAATAAACAATTACTTTATGTGGGTAGAAGTCGTAAAGCCAAAACGTTGTTACGTTTTTTTCATGATCGGGGAAAAGAACGCTGTTCGGTCATTAAATTTGTTTGTTCTGGTATGTGGAAGGCTTATCTAAAGGTCATTAAGAAAAAGCTCCCACACGCCTTGCACATATTAGATCGATTTCACATTGTAGCCATGCTCAACAAAGCAGTTGATGAAATACGGCGCAGCAAAGTTAAGCCGCTAAAATCGGAAGGATATGACGAGATTCTAAAACACACAAAATATTGTTTGTTGAAAAAAGAAGAAAACTTGACGCACAAACAAACCATGAAGCTTGACGACGTACTTCAATATGACTTAAAAAGTGTGAGAGATTATTTATACAAAGAAAGCTTTCAGGCGTTCTGGAAATATAAATCACCTTACTGGGCAAGCTGGTTTTTACAGCAATGGTGTGGCAAAGCAATGCGTTCACAACTTGAATCAATTAAGAAATTTGTCAAAACAGTACGTAATCATCCGTCATTAATGATGAACTGGTTTAAAGCAAAAAAGCAATATTCATCCGGTACCGTTGAGGGCATGAATCGCAAAGTAAATTTGGTCACCAGAAAAGCCTATGGTTTTAGACCGTACGAAACGTTTGAAATAGCGCTATTTCATACAATGGGGAAACTTCCTGAACCAGAATCAACCCACAGATTTTTCTGAAGAGCCTTAAATAGATATAGATCAACGGAGAGAATTGATAGTAGTATCCAGATCCTTTAAATATCTAATCATAATCATCTGAAGACAAAACCCCCAGCAAGGAGTAAAAGCATGTCGCAACACGCCTTATTCGATAAAGCCATAGCGCTATTCGATGCCGCCAACCATGAAGACCCGAACCAACAAACCGATGCCGAGGGCAAGGCCTGGCCAAAGGAACTGCTTTATTCCCACCGCATGGCTGAAATGCAACAGCGTTATGCTCCTGATGCCAATGACGCAGTCAAGTTGGCGATCCGTGCACAGCACATCCAGCGCTGGAAATCACAACGCACTGACTACACAATGGACCGCACCGGCTACCTGAAATGGCGCAAGGATCTATATAAATTCCATGCCAATACCGCTGGCGAGCTGTTGGCACAGGCGGGATATGACGAAGTATTCATCGAACGTGTCAAACAGGCCGTGAGTAAAAAGGCTCTTAAACAAAATCCAGACACCCAATTAATGGAAGACGTAGTTGATTTGGTCTTTATCGAACACTACATGCTGGACTTCACCACCAAGCACCCCGAATACGATGAAGCAAAATGGATCGACATCATCCAAAAGACCTGGAAAAAAATGTCCAATCAAGGTCAGCAGTTTGCTCTGGCAGGTAATATCATCTTACCTGAACCCCTGATCCCGCTAATTCAGAAGGCAATTTCATAAATACAGACAGATTCAATAGAGCGCAATGACTATAGATGTGCCACTGCTCAAAAAAACCTTCACGCATTAAACATTTTTATATAAAAAAGGCCACAGGCGATCAAACCGGTGGCCTTATATCGAACACTTAGTCACGTCTAATACTTACCCGGGGATAGATTCACACCTCGGCGTTCGTAAGCACTAAATTGTAGTAGCTCAGACTCGATCTGACAGTTACCCATTTTGGAGGGTGTCTGTTAGTTTAGATTTGAGCTAGATTTTTTTCCACCCAAATCGATTTACCATCAAGCAATGTTTCCAGTGGTGTGCGTCCACAGCACTTCT
>JAFLJQ010000015.1 GCA_022712915.1 Gammaproteobacteria bacterium
CTCATGGCCGGTAAACACCTGCACCGGTTCAGCCTCGCCCACCCGCCACAACCGTGCGGTTCCATCAAAACTGCCGGTGACACATCGCTCACTGTCGAGGGCCACCACGCTGATGACCCCGCCCTCATGGCCGAAGGGAGATAGCAAAGGCTGTGGTTGCGTTGGCAGGTTTGCCAGGCTGGTATCGGGGGGGCGGAGCATTTCCGGGAGTATAGTCTGCAACAATCGTGTTGCGGCTAAGGCTTCAGGTTCGAGCCGCGTTTTATCCAGCTTGCATTGCTCCAGTATCGCACCGGTTAAACCGGCTTGTGCGGGCATCACGCTTTTGCCAAAACCCAGCCCTCTTAACCAGGCGTGATTTAAATCCACTTTGCCCAAATCAAGTCCCAATGAATCTTCATCTAATAAGTCCTCCAAACGACAGGCTGTCGCAACAGGGGCATGAGGCGGACTAAACTTTTGCGCCAGCATCTCCAGGATGCGACGCATGTCTTTTTGTGGATTGGCCTGTTCAGCATCCATCTTAATCACCACCTTGTATTTGCTCATTAAGCCGCACCAACAAACCACTGGTTTTAACTATTTGCGATAGCTGTTGTGCCGACAAATAGGGTTCGAGGCATTCCAGCCAGTCCATCGAAATGAAATCGGGTGATCGACTCACCATATCGAGCAGGGTTTGAAAGCTTTTGTCATCCAATATATGTCCGGCCAGGGTTTCCGCTTCCTGTTCAATGGCATTTTGCCAGGCAATCCTGTCGGTACTGAAGAGTTGACTGAAAAATCCTTCCGGATCGGTTGGTGCCGCGCCTGGCATGTCATCAGCAACAAAATAGGATTCTCGCACTACGTCTGTAATCCGTTTTTGTAGCGTGTAATATTGACTCAACGCGCTATCGCAGGGATTGTCCTGATTAATCAACCTGAAGGGATCGAAGTCATTACGCTGATGTTGTGCTTCGCGGATCAGACTCAAGAGTGGTTGATGCTTTCGACGTAATGTATGTAGCGTATTTGCAGACTGTAAATCCGTAGAGTTGGCTTTTAACTTTTCTTCAAGGACGATTATTTCGTCGCGGACGGCCTCTTCCAGGTGCCCCAGGTTGACGAGCCCAGGTTGCCTTTTTGTCCAGTTCTCCATCCATAACAAAAAGGCAGGATTACGACGACCAAAACGGGACAGGTTTGGCGCCAATATTTGCAGGATCACCAGTCTCATCAAGGTCAGCTTTTCCCTGGCCTCTTTCATATGCCAGCCATTACCCGCGGCTATGCCCAGATAGAGCCCATATAATTCTCCAATCAGGTTCAATTTACGCGGCACAGGTGGCACCGCGGCCCTGACCAAACCCAACAATAGTCGCTGGGTTTCCCGTTCGGCTGCCTGCTCCGCCGCAAGCTTATCCGGCTCACGCTGCCGGTTACCATCGGTTTGTTTACTGGCCATCACTTTCACCAAAAATTTCCGGGAAGTGTTGACTGAGATACTCGCTTACCTGATTACGTGTCGGTGGTGGTATCCTGACCTGTAACTGGATGATCTTTTCAAGGTACTCATGGCCGGTAATTGGATTTAATACTTGCGGGTTATTTTCATTACAAAATTCCCGGTAGCGTTCCGGGCGTAGACTATAGGCAATACTTTCCATGCCACGCTGTGCCTTATCTGCACCATAGTCACGGTAGCGGTAAGCAATGCCCCGTTCCACCACTTCATCGTCTAGCGCCATGACAAAGGCACAACCCTCGACATCAAGAAACAGTTTGATGGATTCAAGCATCTGCACGGTTTTTTCCGGCAGGCAACGGTCCAGGTCATCGATGAGGAAAAGCAGGTTCAGTTGTGTGTTGTTTTTGACATCAACATCAGTCAGTTTTCTTATCTGGCTTTCAAAGTCATAGTAGCGAGAGCTCAATTCATCAATGTAAGAACTTGTCTGTTTATTTCTTTGCTGCTGCCGTTTTTTATCTTCTTCGATAATGGCCTTCGGGTCGAATTTCATTTTGCCAAAAAAAGGCACTTCCAGCTCACCCTTAAAACCATATGCCAGAGCGATAGCAGAATCAGCCGCCGCCTCTGCACGCTCCATTATCCAGTCAAATGAACTTGCCTCAGCAACTGTGTTACCCGCCATGCATTTTTTATGCCAGGCGTTCAATTGATGCTGTGTCGTCTTCAACAAGGGAATAATCAGGTGTTCTTCCGCCTCGTAACGCCAGGCGTTAAAAAAAATCGGCACGGTGATCGTGATAAGGTCAGACTGTTGAGTTCTTGTCTTCTCACCTTGTTTCTTTTTGAAAAATGGCAACACGCTCCATTTTTTTTCTTGCGGCTCTTTTTTCCCTGACGGGGCAGTCAAACTTTCCAGCTTTTGATTAAAATAGTTATGGATGTGTTGCAGATGAAGTGTCTTGCCGGTGCCCCATTCCCCAAACAAACCCACCACCAAGGCCCTACGGCCCTGGCCTTCGGCGTCGATCACACCACGAAAATGATTATCCAGCCTACGGCACAAGGCGGCGTTAAATTGCACAGCATATTTCAGCTCAGGTAGCTTGCTGGTTTTCTGTTCTCCCATAATCCCTCTGGTAGCACACTGTTGTTAATGTTTTTGTCATACCCAAAGTACCTTATCATCCACTTTTTTATCTGTTATTACCACTCTCGACTTGCCTACGCATCCCAATTAAAGGTATTTCGACAAGCTGCCGCTAGATTTGTTAATGTGCAAATAGCATCAGGGAGTACGGCCTTGCTTGATAAACTCCAGCAACAACTTGAGCAGATTTATGAGGTGGATACCAGTTTGCTGGTATCGAACTTTTTAATCACCGACCCCGCACTCGCCAAACACTACGACACCAGTGAAAATCCTCGTGCCGCGAATGAGAAATTACTTATTTCTCATTCCGGTGACGGCATTGATGTTGCCTTGTTTCTGCATGACAATATTGTTAAACATTTAGAAGAACATGACCCCCTGGAATCTTTAAACGACGGTAACCTGCATGAATTTTGGGTGGCGCTGGAGGGCATTAGTCATTTTATTTATCTGGCCTGGAACGCCCAGTATGATCGCGAGATTTCCCTGTTTGAGTTAGAACTACAGGCTGAAGTGGATAAGTTCATCACCGCTATATTATTGTTCGCTCAACAACAGGACATGCAACAACCGCGCAAGCTACTCGTAAAACTGTTTATCAAACTCCAGTTTGATTCCGCCCTGCAAGAGAATGAACTCGCTCGCTACTCCATGGCCAATCACTATGCCTATCGCTATTGTGAAAAGTTGTTATCACTATTAATGGAACAACGAAATGAACAACGGCTGTATAATGAAATACGCCGTTTTTACCGATTAACACACCACCACAAACTAAAACATATTTGCAATAGCTAGTTTATTCTATTTCACAAAATTTCTACCACGTTCCTGGCGACAAGGGACAAACATCTTCCACTGACCCGGCTTTATTCAGGCAAAACTAATCAAACACGACTACAGTGAGACAACCAAAAACAACTGACTTTTTCACTCAAAAATACGACACTTACCCCTTTACGTCTTAAGTTATGCAAATAAAATATCCACTATTAGAACCGTACACGGACAGCACCACTTAATTTATAGCCACTCTCGATTGTAGCAAAGTTGTCATCTGACTTAAGCCATGTCAACTGCTTCTCATCTACATAACTGCCGCCAACATTCAACCAAACATACGAAAAAACATTGTATTCCAGGAAAATGCCGACTTCGCTGCCCGTAATTTCCAGGACATCATCCTGATTATGATCGTAATAGCTTGCATATGTAATTTCCGCTTTTATAAGGCTATGAAACTTATTGGAATGAATTTTTCTTAAAGAAACATAGGATGGTATTGAGGCATCAAAAACATAAGAGCCACTCATACGTTAGTTCTTAAGCTGTACAAAAAACAGGCGTCAATCCAAGCTTAGCGCGACCTGACAACCTATCACGTTCAGGGTGAGCGCGTTTTGCATTCGTTGACAAGTATTCTAATGCACGCAGAACCGCTGCCTTAAGCTTCCGTTGACAGTGCAGTAGGGAAAAAAAGATTGCTGGCAATACGTGATAGAGACACATAGCTACTTTTCGCGTGGAAATCGGCACCGACGAAATCTTCTGCGTCATATGCGTGCAGTAACGCTTCAGAATAGCGGAACACAGGGAAGCCCAGATCAAGCCTTCTGCAAGATAGGGGTTACGGGTGTTGAATGCATGCCGGTTGGAATAGGATTTCCACTCTTTGAACAGCAACTCGATCTGCCATCTCAACCGATAGGCATCCAGAATATGTTCGATAGAGAATTCGTCACGAGCCAGATTCGTCAGGAGATATTGATAGATCCGAGTTACAGGGTTCCATGATACGATCATACGGCAACGGATCGGCCCCGCCTTGTCGGGCCACATTACATCCATGTCCATGGACTGCGCTTTGACTAATTTTGCCCTGATATCTTTTAACGGTTTATTTTCCCACCGCGTCCTTCTCACGCCATCCGCGGTAAACGCCGTGACGACAGTCGGTGTCATATTCGCTTTTCCCTTGATGATAAAAAATCCACCCTGTTGGTCAACATCGCTTAGATAGGCTTTCTTAAAGTATCCCCGATCTCCCATGATCAGACTGTCTTTCAGTGTTTCTGCTAAAGGTAAATATTGAGCTTCGCTATCCGTATCGGGTGTCAGTACGATACAACTGGGCTGCTCACTCAACAAATCAAGCGTGACGTGTAATTCCACACTGGCAGGACTCACTTTGGTGAAACGTCCTGGAAAATACTCACTAAGAGTCGACTTCAGGGCAAAGGACGTACCGTCTTGTAATTCGATACGTTCAAAACGTGCAAATGGGCTGTCGGCTGAAAAATGCAATGCCTCACAAACCAACTGCTCCAGGAAACATTCACAGAGTACTCTCATGAATTCTGGAAACTGCCTTTTAGCCAATTGATTATGGAAGGGTTTGTACTGGACATCGGTATGACACAAGGCATTAAAGCCACGATGAATATCCGCAATACTTTCTATCTGTGATAGCCCCATCACCTCGACTAGCCCAAGACTCAGCCGGTAAGGGGTGATCTCACGTTCGCGCTTGCAAAAAACAACGTGTTTGCCTAATGCATTCGAACAGTGAATGTGCTGCCTTCACCCCGTATGCTCTGGAGGGATATTGTGCCGCCATGCATTTCAACCAATGTCTTTGTGAGATAGAGCCCAATACCCGTGCCGGAAATGCCTACCGAAGTTTTGGCCCGGAAAAATTTTCCGAACATTTTAATCATGTCATCTTGATCAATGCCGATGCCATGATCGCGTACTTTGATGATGATCTGGTCGCCACTGGTAAAAGCCTTGATCAGGATATCCGGTGCGTCTGGAGCGTATTTGATAGCGTTTGACAGAAGGTTGGTCAGCACTTGATCCAGGGCGCCGGCATCCGCTTTAATGACCTTGGGAAGATCGATAATTTCGCATGCGATGTTATGAGTTTTGGCGAGTTCCTGAATGTTTGCGCCCGCATCGCAAATGGTTTTTTTGACATTGCAGTGTCCGATTTCGATCGTGATCTTGCCTTCATCCAGACGAGCGGCGTTGAGCGTGCTTTCCATCAGCTTCGTCAT
>JAFLJQ010000186.1 GCA_022712915.1 Gammaproteobacteria bacterium
CTTCTGGACTTTCTCCTTCTTCTACTTGCTGGATCGCTTTTATCCGAATATCGGCAAGTGCTTTTCGACTCAGTTTTCTTCCATCATTATTCATGACCAAGATTATACATTATGTCGCATAATTAGTGTACTTGTTAGTAAATACCATAAGCTATCAATGCCTTCTGGCGATTTAATAACCAGCAACCAAGAGAGGAGGTCTGCTCTTGATCTATTTTTTTGATAGCTTAAACCGAGCTTAAACCGGACACCCAGCTTAAGCAGGCTATTTTTGATACTCAGACTTAAGCCTGAATCCTCTGAAGAAATTATAATTGATTGATTTTTTAATGATGATAGCCTATTTCTTGAAAAAGTGAGTGCTTCCTTGTTCTCACGAAAAAATTACTATTTATAGAAGTGTTCATATGTCTGTGCTTAGTATCAAGTTCAACATCCAACCCAGAAAAGAGTCAGGATAGTTAGATTGACGCCCTATAGATTAAAGGCTGCAATTGTAGTTTTGAGGGGGTATATATTTCGGCATTGAGTAGGCCACTTGAATACATTTGTATTCTGGCTTTAAGCTAAATCTTTATTTTTCTGACGAAGCAGAAGGTCCATATAGTAGGGAATGATCAGGGCAACGAATAATGGTACTAGCATGACAATGAGTACATACCGGGCCAGATTGATAATGCCACTTAGCATTGGGTTTTGGTTTGTGATATAGCTGATTAATATTCCCAGTGGAAAAATAGTTACAAAATAGGTGGTAAGGGTAATAAGTGCCGCGAGGAAAAGGTAAAACAGTGTGCGTTGTAGATGCGGCCATACCAGTTTGTGACTGATTTTGATGGCTTCAACCGGTGATAAATGATTCTGGATAATAAGTGCGGCCCCCATAGACAGGGAAACCATCAATATAAGTCCCGGCACAAATAAAATCATCAGGCCTGTTGAAACCACTAATAAGTAAATTAGCAACCAGATCATGAGAGGAAAGGCTTTTTTAACTCCAACAGTGTAAGCGTGTTTGCATGTGATGCTTGTATTATGTGCAGTGGCCCAGAATTTGGCTGTAAAGGCGGCGATGAAGCCCAGCTCAACAGTCAGAATGACAAGGCTCGATAAGATCACGCATGAAATGAAATTAGCTTCAATCAAATTTCCTGAAGTAAGATCAAAAATTGAAATCGTTAAAATGAACATGAGCACGGAGAGCACCAGCATACTGATGGTCTGAGTTAACAAGATAGCCAGGATATCCCTAAAGCCAGTTTTAAAAAGTTTGAAACCGGATTCCAGTAATTTGTCAATGCTTTGCGGTGTGGCGGGTGTTTTCCCCATTACCTGCTCCTTCGGTAATCAATCGTTATTATCATTATTCACCTAGTGTTATTTAGACTAAATTCTAGCAGTAATGGTGGTGTATAGTGGAATTTTTTCTTACAGTGGAAATTTTTCCGGTACAATAGTCCGCTTTTCAGTCCCGAACGATTAGGTCACAGGTCAGTATGTCTTCATTTATAAATGAAATGCGTCGGCGGCGCACTTTTGCCATTATTTCACATCCCGATGCCGGTAAAACCACTTTAACAGAAAAATTACTGTTATTCGGTGGAGCCATTCAGTTGGCCGGTACGGTCAAGGGTCGCAAGGCTGCTCGTCATGCGACCTCAGACTGGATGGAGCTGGAAAAGGAACGTGGCATCTCGGTCACCTCGGCGGTTATGCAGTTTCCCTACCGGGACTGTATTATCAACCTGCTTGATACACCGGGCCATGAGGACTTCTCGGAAGATACCTATCGCACTCTGACCGCTGTGGATTCCGCCCTGATGGTGATTGACTGCGCCAAGGGAGTGGAAGAGCGCACCATTAAGTTGATGGATGTTTGTCGTCTGCGCAGTACTCCCATCCTGACCTTTATCAACAAACTGGACCGTGAGGGGCGCGACCCTATAGAGTTGCTGGATGAAGTAGAAGATATCCTCAATATCAATTGCGCGCCCATCACCTGGCCCATCGGTATGGGTAAGCGCTTTAAGGGTGTGTTTCATCTTTATCACAATAGAGTTCATCTGTTTAGCTCGACCCATGGTGGCAAGATACAGGAGGGTGAGATCATTGACGGGCTGGATAACCCTCGTCTGGATGACGTGCTCGGCACCATGGCCGCCGAGCTGCGTGAAGAAATTGAACTGGTTAAGGGTGCCAGCCATGAGTTTGAGGTGCAAGCTTTCCTTGAGGGCAAATTGACACCGGTTTTCTTTGGTTCCGCGATCAATAACTTCGGTATCGATGAACTGCTGGAATATGTTTCCGAAGTTGCACCAAAACCCCTGGCACGTGAGACCGCAACGCGTGAGGTGTCGCCGGAAGAAGAAAAATTTTCCGGTTTCATTTTCAAGATCCAGGCCAATATGGACCCACAACACCGTGATCGCATTGCCTTCCTGCGTATTTGTTCCGGCAAATATGAACGGGGTATGAAAATGCATCAGGTGCGTATCGGCAAAGATGTCAAAGTCAGCAATGCCCTGACCTTTATGGCCAGTGAGCGTGAACATGTCGAAACGGCCTATCCGGGTGACATCATCGGCCTGCATAACCATGGCACCATCCAGATCGGTGATACCTTTACCCTGGGTGAAGACTTGAAATTCACCGGCATCCCCAACTTTGCCCCCGAACTATTTCGGCGCGTACGTCTCAGAGACCCGTTAAAAATGAAGGCCCTGCAAAAGGGGCTGGATCAACTCAGTGAAGAAGGCGCGACTCAGGTCTTCCGTCCTCTGACAAGAAATGATGTCATCGTTGGGGCCGTTGGCATCCTGCAATTTGATGTCGTCGCCCATCGCCTCAAAGCTGAATACGGCGTGGAATGTGGGTTCGAAGCGGTTAACGTCAAAACGGCCCGTTGGGTGGAATGTGATGATGAAAAAATGTTGGCTGATTTTCGGCGCAAGGCGGAGGATAATCTGGCATTAGATGCCGGAGGCAGTTTGAGTTATCTGGCCCCGACCAAGGTTAATCTAGATTTGACGCAGGAACGGTGGCCGGAGATTGATTTTCGAGCTACGCGGGAGCATTAGAGATGGTAGCTCAGACTTGATCTGACAGTTACCCATTTTGTAAGGTGCCTGTTATTTGAATTTGAGCTAAATTTTTCCGCCCAAACTGATTTACCATCAAACAAAAATTTCCAGTGGTGTGCGTCCACAGCACATCTTGCCTTGATGTGATTTGATAAAACTCATTCTACGTAGCTATATATGCTATTGAATCGTGGTTGTAGCTGTAATATTTTTGATCATTATGATTGGAATAATACTTATACATCTCCGTGCTGATAGGCATGTTTTGGTTTATTAGTTTATGTTTGAACCGTCAATCAACTCTACCTCTCAGAAATAGATCCTTCCTATGGTATTCATTTTGTGAGAAACGAAAATTCTCAATTTCACTTAAAATAGCATTAAATGTACTACCGTATTTTATTGCACTGGGTTCAGGAGGGATGTTCACAATAATTCACTCTTAAATCCCCTCTGTGTTAAATCAATAACATCTGATATTGACTGTATGTCTTTTACAGCTTTCGCTGATGTTGCATTTGCTCTATAACCAAAAATATCAATGAAACCAGTAACTCTAACTCCCTATTTTTGTAGTTAGTACTGGACTTGTTGGTGAAAAAACGTAGATTTTGGGTAGTTCGATACATAGCAGCGAATACACAATGTGGGTGGAAATGATGACAAATAATTACAATTTCTTACAGTGAATCTCTATATTTAACTATAAAGTTAATAGCGATATAAACGATATAAACGATATAAAAGTAGTGTTGTCAGATTATATTGTTAAAGCTTTAATGTATGGAGTTGTTACGATGGCAGAAAATGATAGAAAGTCAGGTGAAGAGAAAAAACAGTCTCTTTCAGATCAAGAACCCGGTCAAGCACGTGAAGAACTGGACCAATTCACGGTCATGCAAGACTCACCCACGGCCGACCTGAAAGCGCTGGAAGAAGAAGCCGGTGAAGATATACCCTCGACAGAGAATGCATTTAGTACGGGAGCAGTTGGTGAATATGCACCGGAAGAAAATCGTGCCATTTCACCGGAAGGAGCTGTTTTGGGAGATGTTTCTAGTGATTCTAGTGATTCTAGTGATTTTGCAGTACCTGATTTTCAGCGCACAAACACGCAAGCTGTCACCAACAACACCTCAACAGATGAAACACCGTTAAATATAGTAGTAGATGAAAATATAGCGAGAGCACTACCTTCAGCAGCGGATGCTGTAGTAGATACGACAAATTCTGCAGGGAATGTCTCGCTACCTGACAGTGTCGATTTAACTGCACTTGATGGAAATCATGCGCTTAATGATACGGAAATCAGAGGAGATGGTGATGAGAATAGTGCCCCGGTTATAGACGGAGAGGATGATGCGCCGGTTATAGACGGAGAGGATGATGCGCCGGTTGTAGACGGAGAGGATGATGCGCCGGTTGTAGACGGAGAGGATGATGCGCCGGTTGTAGAC
>JAFLJQ010000232.1 GCA_022712915.1 Gammaproteobacteria bacterium
GCTTAAGGCAGCGGTTCTGCGTGCATTAGAATACTTGTCAACGAATGCAAAACGCGCTCACCCTGAACGTGATAGGTTGTCAGGTCGCGCTAAGCTTGGATTGACGCTTGTTTTT
Source organism: Gammaproteobacteria bacterium (assembly GCA_022712915.1). Taxonomy (GTDB): domain Bacteria; phylum Pseudomonadota; class Gammaproteobacteria; order UBA6429; family Thiohalophilaceae; genus JAHEDB01. Next base: position 116 of record JAFLJQ010000232.1, read on the forward strand.
TGTACAGCTTAAGAACTAACGTATGAGGCCATATAAGCGATTACTCTTTGGTTAATTGAAGAACATATATCCGGCACAGTTAAAGATGCGATGCAAGCACCATCGACTGGACGACTCTCAATCCGCGTTATGCTATCAGTTGGACGAAGCCGCTATCGCGGAGCCCCCCCTTCCTCCAGCAAATTAAATTAAGATGTAACCTCACCCCCTCACGCAGAGGGGAATATCCAACCACGAATATGAGGTTACGTAACCATGACACCATCATTAGACTCAAAATTCAAGCAAGATTATCAAAAGCATCTACAACACTTAAAACTAAAAGGTCTACAGCCAAAGACCATTGAGGCCTATTCACGGGCCATCCGGCGAATTGGACTTTATTTTAACGATCATATCGATGCTCTATCTGAGCAGCAACTGACTAATTATTTCGCCGATCTTCTCAACACTCATTCATGGAGTACCGTTAAACTCGATCTGTACGGACTTAAATTTTTCTATACGCATGTACTCCACAAGCCCTGGGGACACATTGATCTGATCAAGCCTCCTCGTGCTAAACGGCTGCCTGATATTGTCACTATTGAGGAGGTGGCAAGACTATTTTCGGCAACGCATAAATTGAGCTACCGCGTTTTTTACTTTACCGTCTATAGTCTGGGTTTACGCTTAGGTGAGGGCTTGCGTTTAGAAGTGGGTGATATTGATTCTGCCCGTCAACGTGTCCATATCCGTGATGCTAAAGGTAATAAAGATCGTTTTGTACCTCTGCCAGAGCTGACCCTGGATCTTCTGCGTCGTTTTTGGTCTGTGCATCGCAATCCAGTATTGCTGTTCCCCAATCGTAAAGGGGGTCTAAAAGGCAGTCATTCTGCCACCACTGCACTTGATAGAGGTGGCGTACAGAACACTATGCATAAGGTAGTTGAGGCCTGCGGGATAAAAAAAAGATAACCCTTCATAGTTTACGTCACAGTTACGCCACGCACCTGATCGAATCAGGTGTTGATCTGCTTGAGGTACAGAAGATCCTCGGCCACAGCAGCATTTTAACAACCTGCAAACATACACACCTTACAACCCATACCTCTGACAATGCCGAACAGCTCATCAACAAGCTGATGAATGGCTTTTGCATAACATGGGGGCAAGTTAAATAATGTTGTTCTCATCCATTATCAAAACCTTCGAGGCCCGTTTCCGATCACAATACAAAGGTCAACTTTTACCCTCCCATTACAAGGCATTGAGTGCGATGAAAATCTGTCGTACTAAACAAAGTCCAAAAATGTTAGCTGGGTGTTCTAAGCGTGATCAACAAATCTATGTACCTCACTCCTGTGGGCATAGAAACTACCCACACTGTCAACATCATGAATCTCAACAATGGCTGGAACGACAGCTTAAGAAACAAGTACCTGCCGATTATTTTTTAATCACCTTTACCCTGCCTGCTGAATTCAGGCCATTGGCATGGCAGCAGCAACGCCAAATCTATGCGGTTATGATCCAGTGTTGTTGGGAGACGCTGCAAAAATTTAGTCAAAACGACAAGCCGCTTCAAGGCACCCCTGGCGCAATAGCCGTGCTACATACCCATTCAAGACGCATGGATTATCATCCCCATGTGCATGTGGTGATGCCTGCGGCGGCTATCGATAAGATCAACAAGCTGTGGCAGGAAAAAAAGAGCAAGAACAACAAACCCTACCTCTTCAGCCATAAGGCACGGGCAAAGGTCTTTCGTGCCAAGATGCTGGATGCCGTCACAAAGGCAGGTTATGCATTGCCTGAAACATACCCGGAGGAGTGGGTGGTTGATTGCAAATCAGTGGGCGCTGGTGACAAGGCGCTGATCTATCTGGGCCGCTATCTATATCGTGGTGTGATCCAGGAGAAAGATATTGTTGCCTGTAAAAATGGCAAGGTAACCTTCCGTTATAAAAACAGTGAAACGAAGAAGACAGAATTTAGATCTATTCCAGGAGAAGATTTTTTATGGCTGATCCTCCGGCATGTGTTACCGAAGGGGTTTAGACGTGCACGGAATTTTGGGTTCTTACATCCTAATAGCAAGTATCTCATACAGGTACTACAGCTTGTGCTCAAATTTGATCCCAATAGAGCCCTAGCATGGATGAAAAAAAGATCACAGATGCTTTGTAGTTGCTGTGGAGGGGAAATGACAATCATTAAAACACGACTCCCACCTATTGAACAATTGCCCTTATCGAGTCCAACATAAAGTGGAAAGATAGATATTGATTATGTGATCGCTCGCGACAAGTTGTGAAAATGAATATCAGTAAGTAGCACTGAGAAATGTGCCTGCCTTAGAAATAGGAAAAATAGACTATCATCAGGTCACTATGACTAAAAAGTGACTGCACTGGTCACGTTAACACTTGAATTTGTGATGTGTGGTAAAACGCAGATCTTAATGGAGAGTGAAATCCAAAAAGATATTTTCAAGGTATTTTATAAACGGGCTTGTCCAACAAACGGTTCAGATTGTGGCTTCACGCTACGCGTGAATCACAATCTAACCTTATTCGTTATACACCCTAAGGGGTGAGTGCGAGGGTGATTTTTGTTAAGAAGGTATTAACTAAAATACCTTGTTTTGAAATGCCAATAAATTATTCGGGTGATTCTGTTTAGTTATTTACTTACGCATATTATAAACAAGTAAATGAAATTTTTTACTTATGATAATGAATTTAATTCTGAAGGCATGAAATGTTGATGAACCCATAATAAATGTAGAGGAACTAAGATGTGTAGTTAGTGATTTCAACTCATCATCATGCCCCTGATGGTTGAGCATGTGCCTGGTAAGTCACTCGAAATCCTAATCATTGGTGATGCTGTTTTGAGGAAACTGAAGCGGTCATGGTTTTGAAGCTGTTCCTATCATTAGGTTTTTATTGTGAGGGTATAAATAAATACGCTGTGCGCAGGCTAAATAGGTCGTTGATTAATGCTAGAGCGGCTAACAAATCCTAAAAATTATATTTAATATCCCGTCATGTTGCTCAACCCATGCTGCATGCTGGGTGTATTTCTCCGGCTGGTATGGTTTATGCATTTTACCTATCAACGAGTATTAAAACCGGAGAAGACCTTAAAGGCGGTATTTTGTGCATTCCAAGTTGTTGATTTTTATCAGTGGGCTGTTTTGTCTCCTGTTTGTAGAGACTGTTATTGCCGACACCCTGCAAGTTGATGCCGGGGTAACCTCGGATTATGTCTGGCGTGGCCTGACTCAGACTAAAGGAAAGGCGGCGGTGTCTGGCGGGGTGGAAAAGGTCACGGAGGGTTCCTGGTATTTTGGGGCCTGGGTGTCCAATACTCAGCATGAGACCTATGATTATGGCTCAGCGGAGATTGATCTTTATGTGGGTATGTCGGGACAAAATGATGATCTTGGCTATGATTTTGGTTTTATTAGTTATCAGTATCCTGCCTACTCAGGGCGGGATTTTAGCGAAATGTATTTTGCGCTTATGTCGGGCAAGTTTGCCTTCAAATATTCTGATAGCTCTAGTGCCGGAACCTATCTTGAGATGAATATCACGTATGGACTGGAAATGAAAAAAGGCGCGACGATAACAATCCATGCGGGTCACTATAGTCGTAATAAAAGTTCAGATTATGTCGATACTAGTGTCAGTTTTAATCTTAAAGAGTTCTCCCTCACTCTCAGCAAAGCCAACGTTAACACAGCTCAGGATAAGAATATAAAAGCCTTTGTTAGTTGGCGCCGTAGTTTTTAGGCTGCCTGCTTTTATATAAAGAAAATATTCTATTCCCCCCCCCCCGTTCTTCCTTTGCACCAATTAAGTGCATTGTAGTGTTTTGATGCCTATGTTTGCGCACCATTTCAGTTCTCTTTTTTTTATACAATTTGTATCCTGTTGAGTTTTATATAAAAAATCATTGGCATGGGCTGTGCACCACAGTTGCACGATGAAATATAAAACATTACGATTTATACCATTATGGATGTAAGTACTCATTTGTTGGGTATTCTTGTGCTGGCCTTTTCACTGGGGCTGGTACATGCACTGGATGCCGACCATATTATGGCTGTCACCACACTGTCAGGTCGAAATCCAGGCATAAAGCAAAGCATTGGTTTTTGTTCTCGCTGGGCGCTGGGGCATGGTGGTGCACTTATGTTGATTAGTTTGCTGGTCATAGTACTGGAATGGCATATACCTAATTCACTGAGCCATCTTGCCGAGCAAATGGTGGGGCTGGTGTTGATCCTGCTTGGCTTATGGGTTTTGCGGGAGACTCTGCAACGGCGCATTCGTCTGTACTTTCATCGGCACGGACATAATGTATTGCATGCACATTGGCTTCAATCGACGGAAAATGAAATACAGAATGGTCGTCATAAACATAAACACAGCGCAACGCTGGTCGGCGTTTTGCACGGTACGGCCGGTTCGGCTCCCCTTTTGGCGTTGCTTCCTGTTAGCAAGTTGGTTTCGCCCTGGGCGGGTATGGCCTATGTGTTGGTTTTTGGGCTGGGTGTATTTATCGCGATGTTGGTATTCGGTGGGGCATTAGGGCGCTTGTTTTTTTTGACCGCAAGTTACGGCAAAGAGCTGATTAATATTCTACGCAGTTTTATTGCAAGCACATCCATTATTTATGGAAGTTATTTGCTCAGTGGTGCCTTTTCATGAATGCGGTCAATCCGGCCTCACGCTGGCATGCCCGTTTGGATATCGATCTTGCCTGGCGTCTTGATAAAACCATTATTAAGCATCGCAAGCATAAGGGGCCGCTGATTATCCAGAAGCCTTTTTATCCAGAAGCTGAAACCTGTCATATCTATTTAATACATCCACCGGGTGGTGTCGTCGGCGGTGATAAAATTGATCTCAATGTTAATCTGAGTGAAAAAGCACATGCTTTGATAACCACGCCAGCGGCGAATAAGTTTTATCGTTCTGCGGGTGACTACGCCGATGTCTCGCAGATGTTTACGGTGAGTGAGGGCGCGATACTGGAGTGGTTACCGCAGGAAAATATATTATTTGATAACAGCCTGGTCAACCTGCATACGCATATTGATCTTGCCCCGAATGCAAAACTGTTGTCATGGGAAATACAATGTCTGGGACGACCGGCCAGTCAGGAACGCTTTACGCGTGGCCGACTACGTCAGCGGTTTGAACTTTGGCAAGACGGCAAGCCCTTGTTTATTGATCGCAGTACGATTGAAGGGGGCAGTGAAATTGAACTGGCGCAATGGGGACTGGCGGGTTATTCAGCGCTGGGAACGTTTATTGTATTCCCCTCGGGTCAGGCTGAATTAGACATTATCAGGCAGACCATTATATCTGCAAATGAAGACTTTCGTTTTAGTAGCAGCCTGATCGGTGAGGTACTGGTTTGTCGGTGTTTGGCGCATCAGGCCGAGCCCTTGCGTGAAGCCTTTATTGATGTCTGGAAAAAATTACGTCCTGAATTGATCAACAAGCAAGCTACCATTCCGCGTATCTGGAATACATAAATATTATTATTGGAGTGAAGACTCGATGGAATTATTACCTCGTGAAAAAGATAAATTATTATTATTTACGGCGGCCTTGCTCGCTGAACGGCGCAAGGCGCGGGGCGTTAAACTGAATTATCCTGAAGCCATTGCCTACATTTCGGCGGCCATTATGGAAGGGGCGCGTGATGGTCGGACAGTTGCGGAGATGATGAGCTATGGCACGACCTTATTGAATAGGGAAGATGTGATGGACGGTGTAGCAGAGATGATCCCTGATGTTCAGGTTGAAGCTACTTTTCCTGATGGCACCAAACTGGTGACCGTCCACAACCCTATCGTTTAAGGAGTCGATCATGGTACCAGGTGAATACTTTTGTGCTGATGGCGATATTGAACTGAATAGCGGCAGCCAGACTATCAAGCTTAAAGTTGCAAACAGTGGTGATCGTCCTATTCAGGTGGGTTCTCACTATCATTTTTATGAAACCAACTCGGCCTTGCAGTTTGAACGAGAAGTCACTCGGGGTTTTCGCTTGAATATCCCGGCTGGCACAGCGGTGCGTTTTGAACCGGGACAAAGTCGGCAAGTGGAATTGGTGGCCTACAGTGGTTCACGAACAATATTTGGATTTAATGGTCGCATCATGGGTGCGTTGGAGAAAACATTATGAGCCGTATCAGTCGACAGGCCTATGCTGATATGTATGGGCCGACGACAGGAGATCGCGTTCGTCTTGGTGATACTGAAATTATTATAGAGGTAGAGCAGGATCACACCCGTTATGGTGATGAGGTTAAGTTTGGCGGAGGTAAAGTCATTCGTGATGGCATGGGGCAGAGTCAACATACCAACGCTGTGGCCGTGGATGTCGTCATCACCAATGCACTGATTCTGGATCACTGGGGAATTGTAAAAGCCGATATCGGTATTAAGGCCGGTCGTATCGTTGGCATCGGTAAGGCGGGTAATCCCGATGTGCAATCTAATGTTGATATTATTATTGGGCCGGGTACCGAGGTTATTGCCGGTGAAGGCATGATTTGCACGGCGGGTGGCGTCGATGCGCATATTCATTTTATTTGTCCGCAACAGATCGAAGAGGCCTTGATGTCAGGCGTGACCACTATGCTAGGTGGTGGCACCGGCCCGGCCACCGGCACCAATGCCACTACCTGCACGCCGGGGCCATGGAATATTCATCGCATGTTGCAGGCCGCTGATGTGCTGCCTATGAATCTGGGTTTTATGGGTAAGGGCAATGCTAGTCTGCCTGATGCCATACAGGAACAGATCAATGCCGGTGCGATGGGCCTGAAACTTCATGAGGACTGGGGCACGACACCGGCCGCTATTGATAATTGTTTGAATGTTGCTGAACTCAATGATGTGCAGGTGGCGATCCATACCGATACTTTGAATGAATCGGGTTTTGTAGAAGATACCCTGGCGGCCTTCAAGGGGCGAACGATTCATACCTATCACACGGAAGGGGCCGGTGGTGGTCACGCACCGGATATCATCAAGGCCTGTGGTGAAGCAAATGTGTTGCCATCGTCAACCAATCCAACCCGGCCTTATACGGTTAATACTATTGATGAACATCTCGACATGTTGATGGTTTGTCATCATCTCGATGCCGGTATACCGGAAGACGTGGCCTTTGCCGAATCACGGATCCGTAGAGAGACCATCGCCGCAGAAGATATCCTGCATGATCTGGGTGCTTTCAGCATGATCGCTTCGGATTCGCAGGCCATGGGCCGGGTCGGCGAAGTGATTACTCGCACCTGGCAAACGGCGCACAAGATGAAGGTGCAGCGTGGGCCATTGAATGAAGACTCTTCACAAAATGATAACCATCGTGCCAAGCGTTATGTCGCCAAGTACACCATCAATCCGGCTATTACTCATGGTATCTCCCATGAAGTGGGTTCTATCGAGGTAGGCAAGTTGGCCGATCTTGTTTTGTGGAAACCGGCCTTCTTTGCTGCAAAGCCAGCCTTGATCATCAAGGGAGGTCTGATCGTTGCGGCACCGATGGGCGACCCCAATGCCTCGATCCCGACACCGCAACCCGTGCATTATCGCCTCATGTTTGCTGCCTATGGTGGTGCCCTGCATGAAACGTCCTTGACCTTTGTTTCTCAGGCAGCACTGGAAGCCGGGATCAAAGGCAAGTTGAACCTGAAAAAACGGCTTGTAGCGGTGAAGAACACACGCAAGATCCAGAAAAAGGATATGCGCCTGAATGACTATCAGCCGACGATCGAAGTTGATTCACAAACCTATGAAGTCCGTGCCGATGGCAACTTGTTAACCTGTGAACCGATGGCTGTTTTACCCCTCGCACAGCGGTATTTTTTGTTTTAACAACGGCATGTAGATGGAATCGGGTAAAAAAACATGAACCGCTAAGGACGCCAAGAACGCAAAGCAAACATTATTTTATTTGTGTTTTTGTGCTCTGCGTGGAAATGCATCTGGTGGCATGAATTTCAACGAGAGGCCAAGATGTCAGGGATGTTTTCCTTAGTGCTCGTGGCGTCCTTAGCGGTTAAATTTTTTAAGTTTAAATTTATAAAGGAAAACCTATGTTGAAAGTAACCGAACGTTTGGCAGGGCAAGATGATGCACAGGTGTTTTTGACCTTGCCCTATGAGGAACGAAAAAAATTTCGCCTGCGCACGATACTGGATAATGGTCAGGAGATCGGCTTGCAACTTGATCGGCAAGGTGTCTTGCGGGGTGGTGATTGTCTACGCGCGGAAGACGGCACAGTCATTCAGGTGCGGGCTGGGGACGAGGCTGTTTCAAGTGTGGTTTGTGACGATCCGTTGACCATGGCGAAGGCCAGTTACCATTTGGGCAATCGACATGTCCCCCTGCAAATAAATAAAGGCAGGCTTTGTTATCAACAGGATCATGTGCTGGACGATATGGTCAGACATTTAGGTCTGAGTGTTAAACATGAGATAGCACCTTTTGAACCAGAAAGTGGTGCCTACCATGAACACGGTGACCATCATCATCACCATGACTGAAACACCGAACGCGCAAAATGCCATGGCACAATTCAGGTTGTGGCAGTTAATTAGTCCGGCACTGCCAGTTGGAGCCTATGCCTATTCGCAAGGTTTGGAAACAGCAGTGGAAGAAGGCTGGGTGACTGATGAGTCCAGCGCAGCTGAATGGATAAGCGGTATTTTGGTTAATAGTTTGATACGGGCTGACATACCGATCTTCGTTCGACTCTACGATGCCTGGCAGGAAGATGATCTCAAGGCCGTTAATGACTGGAATGCGATCATGTTGGCCATGCGTGAGTCTGCTGAATTGCAGCAAGAGGATCGCCAACTGGGCCGAGCATTGGCCCGTTTGTTGATTGACCTGGGTTGTGAGAAGGCGGCTTTAAATCGGTTGTGTTGTGCTTTTGTTACGCAGTTCAGTCTGGCGGCCGTGAATTGGCAGATCCCATTAGTGGATGCAGCCCGTGGTTATCTCTGGGCATGGTGTGAAAATCAGGTTGCCGCTGCGGTTAAGTTGGTTCCCCTGGGACAGACATCGGGACAACGTTTACTGGGTCGATTGATGTTAGTGATCAGTGAGCATCTCGACGCGGGTCTTAAACTCAATGACGACGAAATCGGTGGTGTCTTGCCGGGGCTTGTGATGGCAAGTGCCTGGCATGAGACACAGTATTCACGCCTGTTTCGTTCCTGACATTTTAAAGTGAGAAAAATATGACTAAACAGACATTACGTATTGGTATCGGTGGCCCGGTGGGGTCGGGCAAGACAGCGTTGGTAGAAGCGCTATGCCGCAGGATGGCGCAGGACTATAACCTCGCCGTGGTGACAAATGATATTTATACCAAGGAAGATGCGCAGTTCTTATTACGCAATAAGGTGTTAGCGGAAGATCGAATCATTGGTGTGGAAACAGGCGGTTGTCCGCATACGGCCATTCGAGAAGATGCCTCTATGAATCTGGCGGCTATCGAAGAATTACAGCATCGTTTTAAAGATCTCGATCTGGTTTTTATCGAGAGTGGCGGTGATAACCTCAGTGCAACCTTTAGTCCAGAATTATCTGATTTGACTCTTTATGTTATTGACGTCTCTGCCGGTGACAAAATCCCTCGCAAAGGTGGCCCGGGTATTACACGCTCAGATTTACTGGTGATCAATAAAATTGATCTGGCACCGTATGTAGGCGCGTCACTAGAGGTGATGGACCGTGATGCTAAAAAGATGCGTGGTGATCGTCCCTTTGTTTTTTCCAACCTGAAAACGGCGGAAGGATTGGAAAGCATTATCAGTTTTATTATTCATGCTGGCATGCTTGAACCCGTTCCTTCACATTAAAGGGCACTTGCAGACTTAATTTAGGTGCATTTATTCACTACATCTGGCGCACTAAAATAAGGCATTGCTTTTATTGTGTGCACTAATAGAGCTCATCTTTACTTAAATATGACAGCTTTAAATGCCTAACGTTATGTTTTTTATGGAAAAATAAGAGTTGGCATAATGATTGCTGTTTCATGACAAAGCGTTAAAACATTTGCTTTAACCAAAACACATTTGTGCTTGGGAGATTATGTGCAAATTGGATACATAGAGTCGTTTGTTTAATTAATATTTGGAGTGACAGAGTATGAAAAACTTAAAAGTAATTAAATCCAGTGTGTTGGCAGTTGTCGCTGCCGTGACTTTTGGTGGATTGGCTGTAACCGGGACGGTTGCCGCGGAAACATCAGCCTCCTTTTCTGCCAGCAACATGTACTTATGGCGTGGTACAAACCTGACTAAAAGTAGTGGGCAGATTGCAGGTAGTCTGGATTATAAACACGCTAGCGGGGCCTATGCGGGTATTTGGACAACAAACGAAGAAGGGGGTCATGAAACGGATCTCTATCTGGGTTTTGGTGGTAGCGCCGGTGGTCTGACGTACGACATTTCATATTGGAATTATCTCTACAACGAAGATTGTAGTACAACTAGCTGTGATTCCAGTAAGAATGATGCCTCTGAATATGTCCTCAGTGTTGGTTATGAGCCTGTTACTTTTACGGCCTATATCAATGCCGATGCCCCAACCAGTGATGATGAGTATTCGTACTACACACTGGATGCAGCCTACGGTAAGTTCAATGCTCAATATGGTGTCTGGGATAAGAATGCAACAGGTGCCAACAACTATAGTCATATAACCATAAGCTATGCTGCAACAGATGAATTGTCATTTGCCATCAGTAAGGCGAGCAATGACAGCAGTTATGAAAATACTAAGGCTAATGCTGGTGCAGACGCCTATGGTGTAGAAGAAGATCCTCTTTTCCAGGTAACTTACAGCAAATCATTTGACCTGAAATAATATTTTTTTAAATAAATGATCTGCGCTTCTAGCGCAGGTCACTTAAAAAATAGACCTGATCCTTTAACCGATGTATTTGTGTTTAATCTAACGCGAATTGGGGAAACAAAATGAAAACGATGAATTTGAAAAAATGGTTGCTGTTGCCTTTGTTTCTGGCAATACCATTTTCAGTTAGTGCAAAAGACACCATCAAGGTGGGTATTCTGCATTCACTCTCCGGCACCATGGCGATCAGTGAAACCACACTGAAAGATACCATGTTGATGTTGATTGATGAGCAAAACAAAAAAGGTGGTCTGTTAGGCAAACAACTCGAAGCCGTGGTGGTTGATCCAGCCTCTAACTGGCCATTGTTTGCTGAGAAGGCCCGTGAGCTTCTCGAAAAAGAAAAAGTCGCCTCAGTATTTGGTTGTTGGACATCGGTATCTCGCAAATCCGTGTTGCCTGTTTTTGAAGAATTGAACGGCCTGTTATTTTACCCAGTGCAATATGAAGGTGAAGAGTCTTCAAAGAATGTATTTTATACCGGTGCTGCGCCCAACCAGCAGGCTATTCCGGCGGTTGATTACCTGATGAAAGACGTGGGTGTGAAACGCTGGGTGTTGGCCGGAACAGATTATGTTTATCCGCGTACTACCAACAAGATCCTTGAAGCCTATCTGAAGGCTAAGGGCGTTAAAGATAAAGATATTATGATTAACTATACCCCGTTTGGTCATTCTGACTGGCAGAGTATTGTTTCTGATGTCAAAAAATTCGGCTCAACCGGTAAAAAGACCGCAGTTGTTTCGACTATCAATGGTGACGCCAATGTACCGTTCTATAAAGAACTGGCCAATCAGGGCATTTCAGCACAGGACATTCCGGTTGTTGCCTTCTCGGTGGGTGAAGAAGAACTGTCCGGTATTGATACCAGGCCATTGGTGGGTCATCTTGCTGCCTGGAACTATTTCATGAGTGTGGATAGCAAGGAAAATGATAAATTTATCGACACATGGCATAAGTTCATCAAGGACAAAAAACGTGTCACCAACGATCCCATGGAAGCCCATTATGTCGGTTTTAAACTCTGGGTTAAGGCCGTGCAAAAGGCTGGCACCACGGATCCGGATAAGGTTGGCAAGGCCATTATAGGTTTGTCTGTGCCTAACCTGACGGGCGGCATGGCCACCATGCTGAAAAATCATCACATTACTAAACCGGTTTTGATTGGTGAGATTCAGGATGACGGACAGTTAGAAGTGGTGTGGAAAACTAAGGGCACCGTTGCTGGTGATGCCTGGTCTAACTTTCTACCAGGTAGTAAGGATGTCATTGCTGATTGGACTAAACCCATCAATTGCGGCAATTACAACACAAAGACCAAAAAGTGTTCTGGTCAGAATTTATAATTTTGATAACACGGGGCGTCCCTTAAACCGGACGTCCTGCCTTTAATGTCATAAATAAAATCACTGTTGAGTCATTATGTGTATTCACCATACAGTACATGCTTCTTATCGCAATATGAAAATGTTGGCTGTGATGTTTAAAATTCTATTATTTATCGGCAGCCTTGTTTCATATACTGCGGCCATGGCGGCACAAGCCGAGGATGATTTTGTTTCCGGCCTGACTCAATTAACCCAATCTGATTTTGATGTTAAGGAACAGGCTATCAAACAGTTGGCTGAGACAGATGATGAGCGAGTTGGCAAGGTGTTGCCTGCGATGTTAAGTGGCAGCCTGTATTATGTTAAAGCCGACAAGACTATCGTTTATATAAAAAAGACAGATGACGGTTACGCCCTGACATCGGTGCTTGAAAATACATCACTGGGTGTGGTGTCGAAACGAAAGATCAAAAAAATAACCGTTAACAACAAATTAAGGAAGCAGTTAAGTGGTTTGATTGCGCAGCGTGGCATGACGCATCATGACCCAGCGGTACGTCTGGCCTCTGTTAAAAATATGATTAGTCAGCTTAGCCAGGCTGATCGTGAAAATATACAAACACAACTTGGAAAAGAACAGCATAAGGATGTCATCGCGGCCCTCAATGTGGCCCTGGCCATGCTCGATGCGGAGCATACCGATAAACAAAAACAACTGGCGGCCGTCAAGCTGTTGGCTGAAAGTAATTACCCCGAGTCGCGAAATTTGCTTAAAGAAATATTAATCCAGGCCAAGGCTGCGGATGATACGACGCTTATTAATCAGGTCAGCATGTCATTGGAAAAGATACAGGTGCGGGCTGAACGTTATCAGACTATAGAAACAGTCTTTTTTGGTGTCAGCCTGGGGTCGGTATTATTACTGGCCGCTATTGGCCTGGCGATTACCTTTGGTGTTATGGGTGTCATCAATATGGCCCATGGTGAGTTAATGATGATCGGTGCCTATACCACTTATGTGGTGCAATTACTGATGCCTAATCATATAGAGTGGTCGTTGTTAGTGGCCATTCCCTCGGCCTTTGTCGTGGCCGGTCTATTTGGTGTGGCCATCGAGCGTGGTGTGATTCGTTTTTTATATGGTCGACCGCTGGAAACCTTATTAGCAACTTTTGGTATTAGTTTGATTTTGCAGCAACTGGTGCGTTCTGTTTTTTCACCTTTGAATCGCGCAGTGATTACCCCTGACTGGATGAGTGGCTCCTGGCAGATCAATGCCCTGTTATCTCTGACCTATAACCGGTTGTATATTATTGTGTTTAGCCTACTGGTATTTGTGGGTTTGTTGATGATCTTGAAAAAGACATCACTGGGTTTGCACGTGCGTGCAGTATCACAGAATCGGACGATGGCTAGGGCAATGGGGATCCGTACCGAATGGGTGGATGCCATGACCTTTGGCTTGGGCTCCGGCATTGCGGGTATAGCAGGTGTTGCCTTGAGTCAGTTGACCAATGTAGGCCCAAACCTGGGACAGTCTTATATTATTGATTCCTTTATGGTGGTGGTCTTTGGTGGTGTCGGCAATCTGTGGGGTACTCTGGTTGCTGCCATGTCGCTCGGCATAGCCAATAAGTTTATGGAGCCCTGGGTCGGTGCTGTTTTGGCGAAGATATTTATTCTTGTCTTTATCATTTTATTTATTCAAAAACGACCACGTGGCCTGTTCCCGCAAAAGGGTCGGGCAGCGGAGAATTAAATCATGTCATTCACACATGAACTTATAAAACTTGTTCAACAGGACAGGGTCGGCAAATATTTATTATCAAGCCTGCTGGCCGTATCGATCATGGTACCCGTGCTTAATTTGTTGGTGCCCGAAAGCTCATCTTTGCATGTTTCAACCTATGTCGTCACCTTATTGGGCAAGTACCTTTGTTATGCGCTGTTGGCCATTGCGCTGGATCTGGTGTGGGGCTATGGCGGTATCCTGAGCCTGGGACACGGTGTATTTTTTGCACTGGGCGGCTATGCCATGGGCATGTATCTGATGCGCCAGGTGGGTGATCGCGGAGTCTATGGCAATCCTGAGTTACCTGATTTTATGGTGTTTTTGGATTGGCAAGAACTACCCTGGTACTGGCTCGGTTTTGATCAGTTCTGGTTTTCAGCCTTGATGATCATCTTGGTGCCGGGTCTGCTGGCCTTTATCTTTGGTTGGTTGGCATTTCGTTCACGGGTGACCGGTGTTTACCTTTCCATTATCACTCAGGCGTTGACCTTTGCCTTTATGCTGGCCTTCTTCCGCAATGAAATGGGCTTTGGCGGTAACAATGGCCTGACAGATTTTAAAGATATTCTTGGTTTTGATATACAACATGGCGGCACACGCAATGTGTTGTTTGTTGTCTCTGCCCTGGCCCTGGCGGTGGGTTATTTGCTTTGTCGCTATATTGTTAATTCCAAGTTTGGTCGTGTCGTTGTTGCCATTCGAGATGCTGAAGATCGCACACGTTTCATTGGTTATAAAGTAGAAAGTTATAAATTATGGTTGTTTGTAATCTCTGCCATGATGGCCGGTATCGCCGGGGCATTGTATGTACCTCAGGTGGGCATTATCAATCCCGGTGAGTTTTCGCCATTGAACTCGATTGAATTGGTGGTCTGGGTGGCGGTAGGTGGTCGCGGTACCTTGTATGGCGCGATTGTTGGTGCCCTGTTGGTCAACTTTGCCAAAACCTTTTTTACCGGTGCCTTGCCTGAGGTTTGGTTGTTTGCTCTGGGTGGTCTGTTTGTTGTTGTTACCTTGTTTTTGCCTCAGGGCTTAGTGGGGCTGTATCAGCAAACACGCGAAAAATATCTGGCAAGGCGTGCAGTATGAAGACCCTGGATCAAATAAAACAGACCATGCGCCGAGATCGGGTGTTCGACTTTATGGTGAGTACCGGTACGCACCCGGTTCATCGTGGTGAGATCGATACCAGCCACGGGCCTATATTGTATGTTGAAAATATTAACGTCAGTTTTGATGGCTTTAAGGCCCTTAATGATCTGACTCTATATATAGATGATGGTGAACTACGTTGCATCATTGGCCCCAATGGGGCTGGCAAGACCACCATGATGGATGTGCTTACCGGCAAGACGCGTCCTGATTCTGGTACGGCCTATTTTGGCCAGAGCATGGATCTGACACGCATGACCGAACATGAGATCGCCTCATCGGGCATTGGTCGCAAGTTTCAAAAGCCTACCATCTTTCCAGAACATACTGTATTTGAAAACCTTGAACTCGCCATGAACATGGACAAGGGCGTGTGGGCCTCATTGCAGTTCAAACTCACGGGCGAGCAAAAGACGCGAATTGAAGAGGTCATGCAGACCATTAATCTAGTTCAACAATGTCATACCGCCGCAGGTCGGTTGTCTCATGGCCAAAAACAATGGTTGGAGATCGGCATGTTAATCACGCAGGAACCACGCTTGTTGCTGGTGGACGAACCCGTGGCCGGTATGACGCATCAGGAGATTGAACACACGGCGGAATTATTAACCGGTCTGGCAGGCAAACATTCTGTTGTGGTGGTCGAGCATGACATGGACTTTATTCGTTCCATCGCCAAGAAAGTCACGGTCTTGCACGAAGGTCATGTCCTGGCAGAAGGTGATATGGATACCATTCAGAATGACCCTCGGGTTATTGAAGTCTACCTGGGAGAATAACTATGCTGAATATTCAGGCCTTGAACCAGTTTTATGCTGAGAGCCATACCCTGTGGGATGTCTCACTGCAATTTGAACAAGGCTCCTGCACCTGTTTGATGGGACGCAATGGGGTAGGCAAAACCACTTTGTTAAAAACCATTATGGGCTTATTGCAGTCTAAATCCGGCAGTATCATTTTTGATGGCACTGAATTGACGGATAAAGATGCTTCACAGCGCGCCCGTCTCGGTATTGGTTATGTGCCGCAGGGACGGGATATCTTTGCGCAATTGACCGTGGCAGAAAATCTTATGGTGGGTTTGTCGGCAAGGCCAGACAAACTACGCAGTATCCCAGATTCAGTGTTTGAGTTATTCCCCGTGTTAAAACAAATGATGCATCGCCGTGGTGGTGACTTATCGGGTGGACAACAGCAACAACTCGCCATTGGTCGTGCCCTGTGTATTGATCCCAAATTTCTGATTCTGGATGAGCCAACGGAAGGTATTCAGCCCAACATCGTGCGAGAGATTGGCGATGTCATCCTGCGTCTCAACAAGGAACTCAATATTACCGTCTTGCTGGTGGAGCAGAAATTACCTTTTGCTCGACGTGTCGGTCAGACCTTTGCCATCCTGGATCGGGGACGTTGTGAGGCGACGGGTCGAATGGATGCCTTGAGTGATGAGCTGATTAAGCAATACTTGTCGGTTTAAATGGGTATGAGATATGAAAAGTTCTCGTAAAATACTCTTTACCGCAAGGGTCGCAAAGAAGCGCAAAGAAAAAATAAATCAGGCATTTCATAAAAATGAGCTCCTGAATACTTCGGATAATCCCTAATTTCCCTCTAATATAGAAAAAAATAACGTTGCGATCCTTTGCGCTCTTTGCGGTTTATATCTTTAAATGGATTAAATGCTTAACGGGACAGTAGTGATTCTATATCACTGCGGTTTTAGGATTCTGGCTTTATGCTTTCTCTGACCTCCATGGAGGGAGGAAATGCAATAGGATTGTCTGGAACAATCCTTGCCATGCAGTCGTCTGCGCGGCGCTTCCTTGCTCTCAAAAAAAATTACGATTTATAGACGCGCCCTTAATATATTGCACTGCTCTGTTTTAGTGCGCGGCCTGTCCTGACAGGAATCATCCTGGTGCATCTTACGCCGTTTAGCCTGACAATCATTGTGTAACTAATTGATTAATCATAACAATACTGTTTTGGCATGGCATGTGCAATTAGTCATGTGTAACGCATTCAAACGACTGGATTTTGCATTCAAGGGAGTAATGTTTGGGGCATGTGTAGCAAATTTAATTCTAATAATGGAGATTTTAAACAATGAAACTTGTAATGGCAATTATTAAGCCTTTCAAGCTCGATGATGTGCGTGAGGCTCTGTCTGATATTGGAGTGCAAGGTATCACGGTCACCGAGGTAAAAGGTTTTGGACGGCAAAAGGGCCACACTGAGCTATACCGCGGTGCGGAATATGTGGTGGATTTTTTACCTAAGGTGAAAATTGAGGCCGCCGTTGATGACGGTCTGGTTGATCAGGTTATTGAAGCGGTATCAAAGGCGGCCAGTACCGGCAAGATTGGTGATGGCAAGATCTTTGTAACCAGTATTGAACAAGCTATTCGTATTCGTACCGGCGAGTCCGGTACTGATGCCCTGTAAGTCGTTGGGAGAACATCATGGAAAATAATATTTTTCAATTGCAGTACGCCATGGATACCTTTTACTTTCTGGTGTGTGGTGCTCTGGTCATGTGGATGGCAGCGGGCTTTTCTATGCTCGAAGCCGGTTTGGTACGTTCCAAAAATACAACTGAAATTCTGACCAAAAATATTGTCTTGTTTGCTATTGCTTGCACGGCGTATATGATTGTCGGTTATGACATCATGTATGACGGTGGTGCCTTCCTGACTAATATCGCCCTTGATGGTGCATCTAATGCCGATGCACTGACTGCATCCGTATTAAAGGAGTCCGCAGAAGCCAAGTTTGGCGGTAGTGCTGTCTACTCCAATGCTTCCGACTTTTTCTTCCAGGTGGTGTTTGTTGCCACTGCTATGTCGATTGTCTCGGGTGCTGTGGCTGAACGCATGAAACTCTGGTCATTCATGGTCTTTGCCGTTGTCATGACTGCCTTTATCTATCCGATGGAAGGTTCCTGGACCTGGGGTGGTAAAGAGGTCTTTGGTTTATTCAAGCTGGAAGTGGACGGCATTGGATTCGCTGACTTTGCAGGTTCCGGTATTGTGCACATGGCCGGTGCTGCAGCGGCATTAGCCGGCGTTCTGTTGCTTGGCGCTCGCAAGGGTAAATACCGTGCCAACGGTGAAATCAACCCAATTCCGGGTGCCAACCTGCCATTGGCGACGTTAGGTACTTTCATCTTGTGGATGGGCTGGTTTGGATTCAACGGAGGTTCTGTGCTGAAACTGGGTGATATCGCGAGTGCTAATTCTGTGGCGGTGGTCTTTCTGAATACCAATGCTGCTGCCGCAGGTGGTGTAATTGTTGCGCTGGTTATCGCACGTATGTTGTTCGGCAAGGCGGATTTGACCATGGCATTAAACGGTGCTCTGGCAGGTTTGGTCGCGATTACAGCTGAGCCCTCTACACCTACACCTCTGGTGGCAACATTAATTGGTGGTGTTGGTGGCGCGATCGTTGTCTTTGCTATTGTGGCCATGGACAAGATGAAGATAGATGATCCCGTTGGAGCGATATCTGTTCATGGTGTCGTTGGTATGTGGGGCCTGATGGCTGTGCCACTAACCAATGACGGTGCCAGTTTTGCGGCTCAATTCCTTGGTCTGGCAGTGATCTTTATCTGGGTGTTTGGTACCAGCTTCATCACCTGGTATGTCATTAAGCTTACTATGGGAGTTCGTGTTAGCGAAGAAGAGGAATATACCGGTCTAGATCTGACCGAATGCGGGATGGAAGCCTACCCTGAATTTACCGGAGCGCATGGTTCTGGTAAATAGTGATTGTAAACTTGTAATAACGGAAGGGCGTCTTTGACGCCCTTTTCTTATAATGTTCATAGTTAAAAAATTTAAAACTAAATCTTCTGTTCTCATGGCACATTAAAATCTTAAGATTTGTAAGCATAATCCGATAACTACCTTAAATAACAGGTAGTCGTGTAATTTAAGCAAATAGCTATATTAGAAAGTACTTAATTAGTGGCGGGGTGGTAATTCTGATCTAAGACATCGGATAGAACAAGTTAGATGTAATTTATAAAAAACAAACCGCAATTGGAGATTTACCATGACCTTTCTTTCTAATCTTCGAATTAGCAGCAAGCTGCTGCTATTAACATCCATTCCTGCCATTGCCCTGATTATTTTTGCAGCAATAGCGGTTACTGACAAGATGTCGATAAGTAGAAGCATGGAGAATATCGAGACCATGTCACATGTATCGGCCAGAATAAGTAATCTGGTGCATGAGCTACAGAAAGAACGCGGCATAACGGCGGGTTTTCTGACTAGCGGCGGCAAGAACTTTGCGGATCAGATTAATGGACAGCGGGGTAATGTAGATCAAAAAAGGACTGATTTGCAGGACTACATTGCCAGTGTTGATATGGACATACTAAACAAAAAATTTGTCGCAGGCGTGAACAAGGCTTTGTCCGTGATGAGCGAAGTGGGTGATGTGCGGCAACGTGTCTCCTCATTAAAGATCAAACCTGCGGAGGCCATCGGCTACTACACCAAGTTGAACGGTATGTTCATTAAGGATATTGGTGAAATGCATGGAGGGGCGGTGACAGCCGAGGCGGCCGCCCTCATCATTGCATACGAAAATTTTCTTGAGGCCAAGGAGAGGGCCGGTGTCGAACGGGCGGTGTTAGCGGCGGTACTGACCCAAAATGAATTTCGTGGAGGCCAATATAGAAAGCTTGTTGAATTGGTACAAGACCAGAAGGTGTTCATCGAAATGTTTATGTTTCTGGCGCCAGAGGAGCTAAAGTCCTTTTATCGAGATACCATGAATAATCGCGCGGTGAGCGAAACAGAACAAATACGCAATACGGTATTTGAAAAACACTCCCTCGGTGATTTTGGTATTACCCCGCAGGACTGGTTCAGTAAGCAGAGCGCCAAGATCAATTTACTTAAAAAGGTTGAGGACCATTTGTCAGCGGAGTTGGTCGCCTATGCCAAAGAGAAAGCGAGTGAGGCCTTTTGGACTGAAAGTATTTATACCATCGTATCATTGATGGTCATGGGGCTGGTTATTGCGGGCTTTATCTTGATTAGTCGTGGCATTCGTCTCCCGCTGCAAGAAATGGTCGGGGTGGCGACACAATTGTCACAGGGCAGCTTGATGATAGATAAAAAAGCCGTGTACAAGGATGAGACAGGGCAAGCTTTGGGGGCCATGTACGACATGGTGGATAAGTTGACCGAAATTATCACCGGTATTTTTGCTGGTGCAAATGGCATGGCCAATGCCTCTGAGCAGGTGAGTGCATCAGCTCAAAGCCTCAGCCAGACCTCTAGTGAGCAGGCTGCCAGTGTGGAAGAAACCGCCGCCTCACTGGAAGAGATGAATGCTAGTATTACTCAGAACTCAGAAAATGCCCGTGCTACATCGGCTATCGCAACGGATGTGGCCAAGCAGGCCGCCGAGGGAGGCAAAGCCGTTGAAGAGACGGTGAGCGCGATGCGTGATATCTCAGACAAAATTACCCTTATCGAAGATATTGCTTATAAAACCAATTTGTTGGCACTCAACGCGGCGATTGAAGCAGCCCGTGCCGGTGATCATGGTAAGGGGTTTGCCGTGGTGGCCGATGAGGTACGTAAACTGGCTGAACGCAGTCAGGCATCCGCCGCTGAAATTTCTGAAATGTCCGTCAGGAATGTGAAGATAGCCGGACAGGCAGGGGTACTCATTAATGATGTGGTGCCGAAGATCCAGCAAACGGCTGATCTGGTAGAAGAGATCAATGCCGCATCAAATGAACAGGCTAGTAATGTTGAACAAGTTAATCAGGCCATGGATCAAGTCGATCAGACGGCACAACAAAGTGCGGCTTCGTCAGAAGAACTAGCCAGCACCGCAGAAGAGATGTCAGCCCAGACGGAGGAATTGAAAGCAATTGTTAGCTATTTTAGGTTGGCTCCATAGCAAAGTTATACCAAAGATAAAAAAGCCCGCATCGCGGGCTTTTTTTATAATTTATTATGGGAACTATCACAAAAAGGTGGTTTTTGGGTTCGTTTGCAGCCGCACAACCATACCGTCTTTTTTTCATCGACCGTAAATTTTACGGGTTCAAAGTCGGTGTCCTTGTGTGAACCATCACACAGGGGTTGATTTTTTGACTTGCCGCAAGAACACCACCAGTAATCACCTGCTTCCAGCTCGATACCATAAGGTGTGGTTTGTGGACATTCTGGCTGTGACATAATGACCTCGTTGTATTGTGTTATTGAATTGAAAACCTAGTAGACAGTTTAGAACATACTACCAGACTTGCCTTAAGACGTTATACTCAAATCAAAACCATAAATTCAATGAGGTTCAGGTGAATACCCTTTCTATTCAGCAATTGCGCTGTCACCACATTGGCCCGATCGACCTCAATGTCGCTGCTGGTCAATACGTGAGTTTCTCCGGCCCATCCGGTGCTGGTAAATCAATTTTATTAAAGGCCATTATTGATTTGATACCCAATAGTGGTGAAGTCAGCTTCAATGGCCAGCGTCGCGAACACATGCGAGCGAGTCAGTGGCGTCAACAAGTGGGTTTATTGCCCGCAGAGAGTTTCTGGTGGTGTAATCAGGTGGGTGATCATTTTCCAGAATTGAATGAGCAACAGCTCAAGTGGTTTTCTCAACTGGGTTTTGACAAACAGGTGCTGGGTTGGGACGTGTTACGCTGCTCGACGGGTGAACGGCAGCGCCTCTCTCTGCTGCGTTTGCTCTGCCATGGGCCAAAGGCATTGTTACTGGATGAACCGACTGCCAATCTGGACAAGACAAATACCGAAAACGTAGAACAGATCATTCAGTCTTATGTACAGGAACAACATTGCCCGGTGATCTGGATCAGTCATGACCCAATACAAATCAAACGTATTGCCAGCCAACACTACATACTTGAACAAGATGGCCAATTGCAAAAGGAAGCCGCATGAATGTCATCCCCTTAAGCGTCACTGATCTAGCGGTTGCCGCAGCACTGGTCGTTTTATTGGCCATGCTCTCCATGGCCATGCAACTCGGTCTTGGCAAACGCATCATCATTGCTGCCATACGCACGACGGTTCAATTATTGTTAATCGGTATGGTATTAAAAACCTTATTTGACCGCGCCCATCCCGGCTGGGTGTTATTGCTGGCCATCATCATGTTAAGCGTGGCCGGTTATGAGGTCATGGCCCGTCAGAAGCATCGCTTTGGAGGTTGGTGGGGTTATGGCCTCGGCACTCTGTCGATGTTTATTTCTTCGTTTACGATAGCCGTGTTTGTGCTTATCGCCGTGATTAATGTCGAGCCTTGGTACACACCACAATATGCCATACCCTTGCTCGGTATGATGCTCGGTAATACCATGACCGGCGTGGCCTTATCACTCGACCGTCTCACCAGCGGAGCCTATGAAAAGCGTGGTCTCATTGAAGCGCAATTGATGCTGGGTTACGAATGGCGACCCGCAATCGCGGATATTGTGCGTGAATCGGTGCGGGTGGGTTTGATGCCCATGATCAATTCCATGGCCGCGGCCGGTATCGTCAGCCTGCCCGGCATGATGACCGGTCAGATCCTCGGAGGCAGTCCGCCGATGGAGGCGGTCAAATATCAAATCCTGATCATGTTTATGATTGCTGCGGGGACAGGTTTTGCCAGCATGGGCGCGACTTGGCTGGGTGCCAGACATTTGTTTGATGAAAGACAACGTTTGCGACTGGATCGTTTAAAAGAAGGACGCACATAAGGGAGAGGAAGAAAGATGAAAATCGGCAAGACTGTATGTGTTTTCATGGCATTGTTGTGCAACTTGGTACCTGTAGTTGCATATGCGGGCGATATTTATAAATGGACCGATGATGAAGGGACAGTTCATTATGGTGAGCGAGCACCTTCGAATGGTGCGAAGGTAACAAAAATTCGTTCGGCTCCGAAATCATCTCAGGATGGTGAGTCCGTCTCGCCCAGCCGCAAGGCCGACCCTAGAATACAGCGAGATAAAATGATCCAGGCACTGCAAGGTGATCGGCTGGCGCGTGAAGAGAAAAAACAAAAGCAGAAGGAAATAAATAATAAACTAAAAATGCAATGCGCCCAGGTCAAAGATACCTTACGACGATATAAAAATTCCAACAGCCTGTACAAACTGGATGCAGATGGAAAACGGTATGCCCTGCCGGAGTCAGAAAAACAGCAGGAGATAATACGTATGCTGGATGAGATGAAAAAACACTGTAAGTAAAAAATAGATTGGGTTTGTTAGTGTGGGTGCTTGCTTATGACCTATTTTATGGAAAGGTTTAAAGACCATTGTTGGTGAAGGAAAAACAATATAGTGGAACAAAAAATTGTCATTATAAATGAGGGTGTCTGATCTCGTGTTACCTGTAAATCTTGTGCTTTATTGTCAACAGCTAATATGAATCGGAATAGTTCCATAACGTACTAATATTTGTTATAAATAGCGAAGGGGTATAAGGGTAATGACACGGGAAGTGGCATTAAGCACAAGGAGTACACCATGGAGTTACCAAACGTCTGATTCCTGGAATGAATGGGACAAAACGCCATGTAAAACGGTTTGGAGAACATTTGTTATATGTTCGATAGTGGCGACCGGCAAGCACATAAACGCTATACCACCGTTGAACTGATCGTTGACGAACCATTCCTCATACCGCACAGGCCTGAGTAATCTGGTTAGCAGAGCAAAAACAGCGGAAGATTCGTGGAAGGGATGCACTGCGGCTGGAATAGCGAGACCTGATTGAGGAAATTAAGGATAGATAATAATGGAAGTTTGTTTTCTATAGTGGGGATTTATTGCCAGATATGGAAATTTTTCCATTATTGGAAGTTCTGTATGTATAACTGTTATGTGCATGGAATGTAAGGGGGAACATTGAAGGTTTTGATTACAGGATTTGAGTCAAGAGAAGATAAATCGAATGTCTCAGATATATTGGTTACTTCGTTTCTAGATGATATGCCCGAAATACTCAAAGAGTTACCTTGCGAGATAATTCTTAAGGTTGTTGGAGATGATACTCATACACTAAAATCTGAAATATCAGAATTGTTGGAAACGTATGAACCAAACTATTGCCTGTTTACTGGGCAAGCCCCAAGCAGAAATAAAATCACATTTGAATATATCGCTACAAATTATCGTCATTTAGGGCTCTCCCCGGCGGTAGGTGAGCTACTCGAAGGTGGTGAAATAGAAGGAAATGGGCCAGATGCTTATAAGTCGACTATTCCCAATATTTCAAACATCATCAAAGATATAAAATCAGAGGTCATTCCGGCGGCATTGTCTAGGTGGGCTGGTAATAGTTTATGTAATCAGATTCTTTATCATGGTTTACACCATGCCAAGGAAACCAAAACAGACATCAAGTGTGGTTTTGTTCATCTACCAGCATTACCAGAGCAGGTGATTTCTCAATGGCCGGATGTACCCTTCATGCCACTGGAAATGATGCGAAAAGCAATAGAAATAGCGGTTACAAATTTGGCTAAACAGCATATATGAAGTCGCACATAACCAAGGGGGCAAGTGAATCGACCTACCGTACCGTAGCACTGCTTTTGTTTGGTGGTAAATTGAAATTTTCGTGTTCTTGGGTAGTTTGGTGTTGGCCGCCCGCTTACCCTAACGTTATGCGTGAAAAGGAGCGTTGATCTTGTCTGAAATCAACCAACTTATCTTGTTAGCCAAATACAATAAATTAATGAATCAGCGGCAATATTTCTCTGTCGCTAATTTATCAAAGGCTGGCCTTTATGAGGACAAGGGTGCATTTTTTAAATCTGTTATTGGTATACTTAATCATATCCTGGTTGGTGATATTATTTGGCTTAAAAGGTTTGCAGAGCACCCTTCCGGCCGTGAAGCATTGTCGTATATTTGTATGCTAGAAAAACCAAGTTCATTAAATGCAATTCTGTTCACGAATTTTGGTGAGTTGAACTCTGAACGAAAAAAAATTGATGAAATGATTATTCAGTGGGTAAATCAGCTATCGTATAAAGACATTGATGAGTGTATTTCATATTCGAATATGGCAGGAAAATCATTTTCTAAGTCATTTGCAAGCCTAATCAATCATCTGTTTTTGCATCAGGTTCATCATCGAGGGCAGATAACAACACTTCTCTCTCAATGCGGTGTAGATTTTGGTGAAACTGATATTATTGAAATTATTAATGAATGCGGCGTATAACAATCATATCCAACTGATCCACAAAAGCGCCGCGTTGCTCTGCTATTATGGCCGGTTGATGCGAGACCTTGTGAGCAATGCGAAAAAAAACCAATTGAGTCTGCCCCCCCCCATTTATTTAAAGGCATAACAAAACGTTCGTGTGTGATGCTACGCGCGTACCACAACTTAGTCGTTATGCATCAAAGGAAATAACTGTGCTAATCCGAAAAGCTAAGGTGACGGAAGCCAGTGTATTAACAGAGCTTACCATGAGGTCAAAAGCATATTGGGGCTACTCAAAACAATTTATGTCTGTATGCATAGATGAATTAGTAGTGAAAAAAGAAAAGTTAGAAAACCCAGTCTTTAGCTATATGGTTGTAGAAGCTAATGGGGGAATAGTCGGTTATTATGGTTTAGAGCCATTGTCAGAGACAAAAACTGAACTGGCCGCTTTATTTGTGGAGCCTGCACACATTGGTACAGGAATTGGAAAAATTCTTTTACTCCATGCAATGAAAGTTGCTCACAAAACGGGAGTAACAGAATTAACCTTTTTAGCCGACCCTAATGCTGCGGGGTTCTATATTGCAAATGGTGGTGTTCTCACAGGAAAGTGTGAATCGTCAAGTTTTCCTGGACGTTACCTGCCAACATTTAGTATTCCACTGCATGGACGGTAAATGTATAACGAGCTTACGTGGATACCCACTTTAAGTGTATTAGTGTCATTACCAAGGGAAACTGGCGGACTAATTACCAAGGGACTTTGTCACAGTACCCTATCAGTGTATTTCTAGACTGGCAACGAATAGATCATCTCTGCGCTACCTCTAGCGGTAATTTAGATAGCTGA
>JAFLJQ010000153.1 GCA_022712915.1 Gammaproteobacteria bacterium
GGAAATCGCGCTGGTCGCATAGAACCGCGAGCGGTCAAGAGAAGGCCCAAGCCCTTTCCTTTGTTAATGAAACCACGAGAAGAAGTGCGACAGGATATTAGAATTCATGGGCATCCTAAGAAGCTTAAGTAAGTGCCATTCGGAGCGTAGCCTTTAATTATTTGTGCCTCAATTTATACGGTGCTTATAAAACTTTAAAAAGAAAAGTGGCCTATGGAGGGTTTGGTTAATCAGTATATAGATCAAAACCCCTAAAATAAGATCGGAAACTATTGGAAAGCATTCTTAGGGATGGACGATAAAGGGCGCGCAGCCCTTAAATTATTGCGTTTAGGAACAAGTGATTAGCTAACTTATTTGGCTGGGCGATTGGATAAGCAATCTAAAATAGATTAACCCACCCCATCAAGACTTGATGGGGTGGGTTAAAAATCTATGGCACTGCACCGCCGTCTGTGATTGTCCAGTTGTAGGTGCCAGTAAGCGCACTCCGGCCTGCTTCAGCAGAACCGCCACTGGTGTATTGGCTGTTGCCACCATGGAAGAGGATATTACTTTTAACAATTTGACTCCCCCAGCCTGTTAGTAGAGCATCATAGTTTGCCGTTGAAAAGGTGGCATCGTTAAACATGTTTGTCATACTCATCACTGCCGACACATTCCATCTGCTGATGTCCTGGTTGAAGGCGGTGGCGCGGTAAAACATGTAGCCCATGACCTTCACTGCCGACACATCCCATCCGCTGACGTTTTGGTTGAAGGCCGTGGCATTGGCAAACATCCAGCTCATGTTCTTCACTGCCGACACACCCCATTCGCCGATGTTCTGGTTGAAGGTAGCCGCGTTCTCAAACATCCCTCTCATACTTGTCGTTGCCGACACATCCCATCCGCTGATATTCTGATTGAAGGCGGAGGCAGAGCTAAACATCCATTTCATGTCCGTCACATTCGACACATCCCATCTGTTGATGTTCTGATTGAAGGCCGAGGCGCCATTAAGCATCCCGCTCATATCCGTCACTGCTGACACATCCCATCCGCCGATGTCCTGGTTGAAGGCCGTGGTGCGGTAAAACATCTCGCTCATATCTGTCACTGCTGACACATCCCATCCGCCGATGTCCCGGTTGAAGGCCGTGGTGCGGTAAAACATCCCGCTCATGTTTGTCACTGCTGACACATCCCATCCACCGATGTCCTGATTGAAGGCTTCGGCATAGCTAAACATCCAGTTCATATCCGCCACTGCTGACACATCCCATCCGCTGATGTCCCGGTTGAAGGCCGTGGCGCGGTAAAACATCCCGCTCATGTCCGTCACTGCTGACACATCCCATCCACTGATGTCCTGATTGAAGGCGGTGGCATAGCTAAACATCCCGGTCATGTCCGTTACTGCCGACACGTCCCATCCGTTGATGTCCTGATTGAAGGCGGCAGCATAGCTAAACATCCTGTTCATGTCCGTCACCGCCGACACATCCCATCTGCTGATGTCCTGATTGAAGGCCTTGGCGCTGTAAAACATCCCGCTCATATTCGTCACTGCCGACACATCCCATTCGCTGATATCCAGGTTGAAGGCAGTGGCTAGGTAAAACATCTCGCTCATGTCCATTACTTGTGCCAAGTTAGGCGTATCAGTGGCATTGCCTTGTAGATTTGCGCAGCCATAAAAAGCCTTATGCATGGATTGCCACTTGAGGGTTCCCCATTGCTCTATGGAGAGTAGTTTATGATTGTTATATCGCGAGTACTCAAAATAAATTGCCGGGAAGGTACCGCTAATGCTGATGGTATAAGTGCCGGCAGTGCGATAGGTGTGGGTGATATCCCCTGTGACATCGTTATCGGTAGTATCGTCCCCCCAGTCAATGCTGTAGTTGTAGGTGTAACTGCTGTTGGTGCTGATTTTGATTTGGGTGTCAGCCGGTGTGCCAGGATTATTTGTTTTCCAGATCGTGACAAAGGGGCGCGGGATAACCACCTCAATAATTCGGTTTGCCGTGCCGGTGTTACCTGAGGTATCGGTGGCACTGTAGGTGAGGGTATAGGTGCCTAGTGCGATTGAGTCGACTGAGCCGCTGATGTTGACCGCGACACTGCCATCGATATTATCTGTAGCGCTGGCCCCGGCTTCGACATAGGTATCTTCTCCCAGGACAAGCGTGACGGCGTTGTTGCCATTGAGCGTGATGACCGGTGGCGTGGTATCCTTTTCCGGGCTGTCAGCCGCACCGCTGCCCTCACAGGCGACAAGCAGAAAAGCACTTAACAAAAGAAAAAGGACAGGATGGATAATCCGTTGAATTGACTCCCCAAACATAATATTAATCTCCCTCTTTTAGTTATTTACCTGAGCTAGTGAAGGTACAAATTTTTTTAAAAATTATTATGCAACATCATAACATGGGGTGATGTTGATGGTAGTAAATTTGTGGTTATTTGTAATAAGGTATTACGCGTGTAGGTAACCACCAAACCCAGTCTGCATTACGCATCACCAACTACAAGGGAGGCTCTTATTCTTATTCTTATTCTTATTCTTAATTGATATTTAAATATTGTTGCGTGAAACTCAAGTTAAGAAAACACCATAACTTATTGTTATTTATATGCTTGATATTTTTAACTTGGGCGTTGAGTTTTTTATGGGAGGGGCTGAGCAATATTATTCAACTTGCCGAAGTCTACGGACTATCCACAGCCATTATTCTCAAATAATCACAGAATAACAATGAGTTACCCTGTTTGCCTGGAATGGGTGTCCGGCCAGTCATTGGAATGTCCGACTTAGGCTCGTGGTTTAAGCTGTTAATAAATCGGTTAACAGTTAATATCTGTAGTGGTCAAGTTTTATTGGAAAGAATTTAAGCCGCATTTTTCAATTCCATTTTTTTCTGGTTAGGTGTTAAATATCCAAGGGTAGAATGCAATCGCTTGTAATTATAAAAACGAATATATTTCTCTACAGCATCC
>JAFLJQ010000085.1 GCA_022712915.1 Gammaproteobacteria bacterium
TACCATCCAGTTTATTGAGAAAATTGAAGTGTGAGACTTTATCTACGCAGCAGGCTTATAGCCTAAGGGTGGGCTCAAGTTCATCACACTTCCTGATACGCTGATAGCTAATCAGAGTATCGAGAGAGATACAAGGTTGGGTTGAGGGACGAAGCCCAACAATTTTGCTACCGTAAGTCATTGATTGTTGGGTTTCGCAAACTCAACCCAACCTACAAAACAAACGTTTTTTGTATTTTATTGAATACTTTCACAGTCTCTTCAGCATGGGAATGCATACGCAACTAAGCGAGCAAGGTGAGGTATAGGTTTTCACGGAAGGCCGTGGGAACCAGTGCATAACATAAGTTTCTTATATGCAGCTCAGGTTAATTAATATAATCGATTACTGTAGAAACGAATTAAACCCGCTCCGATAGTTTGTAATCGACATTAATAAATGCACCCACCTCTGAACAAAACTTGATTACGCGCGAGCCAAAACCGACATCGGGAGTCGTCTCATCCTCATCAATCGACAAGGTTAACACTACGCCGAGTCTTGGGGATAAATTATGGCTTTTACATATTTCGATAATTTTGTCCTTGGCAGGTTCGATTTTTTTAAGAATTTCATCATCGATGAGCTTGTAAATATCCAGCTCTTGCGTTTCAGAAGTGCGTGTTTCTGTTGATAACTCCCAAGAGCTAATTACCGGTTTATCCAGATTACCGTGCATACCCGCATCGTTGATTGATGTGGGCTCCAGGCCAATGTGTTTTGTGATGACATTCGGGTCGAAGTGATAACCAGAGAGCCCGAAATAAGCACGTCCTTTGTTAGGTGTCACAGGTAGTTTCCTCATCAAAATAGTCGGTACAGTATAGGCTGAGTCGATGCGGTGATCGAGTTTAAAATGACGTTATTTGTTGGTGAGATGATAGACGTTGAGCACTTAGTGGCAACCCGTTTTAATTAGATATAATAATGCCCCGTTAAAAAAATACTATAGCAATACCGTGTTTTTTTCTGCTTTAAAAGCGGTAAAGTTGCTAATATAGAAAAGTAGATTTTGGCAGCACGACATGCTGTGGCTGTCGAAGTGTCGCTGAGTAATATTGGCAATAAAGTGAGTTAGACTAAGGTGTGAAATTTGTCGTCTGAAGGAAAAAGAGACCCTAATAACCCGTGCCTGTTTTGTACTGACCCTCAAGGGGTATCACTGCAAAATGAACTTGCTTACAGTGCCCGTGATACCTATGGAGTCAGTCCGGGACATACATTGGTAATCCCCCGCCGTCATGTTGTAGCGTTTTTTGATTTGACGGCAGAAGAAGTGGCTGCCTGTATGGAGTTGATTAAAGAAGAACGTAATCTCATCGACAATGAGTTCAAGCCGGATGGCTATAATGTCGGTGTTAACGTAGGACAAGCCGCTGGGCAAAGTATTTTACATGTCCATATTCACATCATTCCCCGCTACAAGGGTGATGTTGAGAATCCCCAAGGTGGGGTACGTCACGTAATACCCAAAAAGGCGCATTACAGACGTTAGATGCTATAATTTAGTCAGCTTTTTGATGGGAGAGGCTGACAATATTGTTAACATTCCTCCCGTTTTAACCATAAAGGAGACACGATTATGGGTGAATTTACTAGACCTAAGGTACCCGAAGGTAAAACAGACTACGTAACAACGACACAGAAAGAAATTGTACCCGGACAGTTTCATGTTGGTTATACAACCACCTGGAAATCTTTCCAAAAGGAAGTTCCCTACAGCACTCCCAAAAAGCCTTAAGACTGTCTTTCGAGACCAGGATTAAAGCTTAAGGGCACATAATTCGCTAAAGCCGTGCTGGCGGCGTTGCAAAGGGGCTTAAAATGCTCATTTACTGCGCTTTTTCGCCCCTTTGCGCCTTGCCATCATCGTCTTGATCGAATTATTAGAGGCACCCTTTAAAAAAAACCGGAACATATGTTCCGGTTTTTTTATGCCAATATAAAATTAACTATCTGTATAAGCCGCGTGTTGCTGCCAGTTCACATTGCTCCACCAGCTTCATAACAATATGTATTGCATCTGAATAAGGTACGGTACCTCCTTTACGAATGCGGATGACCATCTCATTATTCGGTGTTGTTCAGAGGTTAATACCCAATAAAAAAACCCACTATCATACGCGTATGATAGTGGGCATAGGGTATAACTAAACCGGTGTTTAGCTATTGATACTTTGATAGTACTCGATGAGGATCTTGGCCACTTCAGGACGTGAGAATTCCTTGGGGGGCGCAATACCCTGACCCAGCATCTCACGTACTTTGGTGCCCGACAGAAGTACAAAATCGTCTTTCTCATGGTCTGGAGCTTCGTTCATCATCACAACCTTATCGAGCTTCTTAGACCAGGCGGTGTGATCGGCACGGAAGATCTCGATATCCATGGCACCCTTCGGCACTTCATCATCAAAAATGCTCTGAGCATCAAAAGCACCGTAGTAATCGCCCACACCGGCGTGGTCACGACCAATGATGAAATGTGTGGCACCCATATTCTGGCGGAAATAGGCATGTAAAACAGCCTCACGTGGGCCAGCATAAAGCATATCGAAGCCGTAACCGGTGACCATGGCACTGTTGGCAGGGAAATACAGCTCGACCATTTTACGGATGGAGGCATCACGTACCGGGGCGGGGATATCGCCCTTTTTCAGTTTACCCAGCAGCATGTGGATAACCAGGCCATCACAGCCGAGGCGATCCATGGCCATATGGCACAGCTCTTCATGGGCCAGATGCATGGGGTTACGGGTCTGGAAAGCCACAACCTTTTTCCAGCCATGTTCACTAATTTCATTGCGTATTTCCACGGCGGTACGGAAGGTATCGGGGAATTCTGTCTGGAAGTAACTAAAGTTCAACACCTGAATGGGGCCAGAAACGGCCGTTCTACCCTGGCTATTAAATGCGGCCACACCAACGTGATCCGGGTCTTCAGTACGATAGACCTTTTGCGTCATGGTCTTCATCTGTGCCGCAGAGACCTCCTCTATGGCTTCAACATCCATAATGGCCAGCACAGGGTTGCCATCGACATTAGGGTCACGCAGGGCAATACGCTTGGCTGTGCCAACAGCATCCGTATTTTCAAGCAGGCACATGACGGGAATTGGGAAAAAAGAACCGTCTGTCAGGGTCATTTTTTCAGCTGCACCCATGGCATCCGCTACATTCATGAAACCTTTCAAAGGGTTGAAGTAACCACCGCCCATCATCACCGCATTACCGGCTGCCTGTGAGCTAATGATGACAGAAGGCAGAGATTCCGCCTCGGCACTCAGTTTATCGTGTTCGCTGGGGTCATAAACGAAGCGGGGTTGTAATTCATCGGTTCCAATAGGCTTGATCATGTCTTTTCCTCGTTCTGGTGAGCACCTGTCAGGTGCGGTCATATTGTTAATAATTCTTGTGCGCCCCATTTTTGCCTCACGGCCGACACATGTCGGATCGTTACCCGTGTTGGTGGGTAGGGCATAGGCTATTTCGAGGCACAGAATATACAGCAGTATGTCACCCACGCATAATCGGGATGTTTATATGGTCATAGATAGTTCAAACAAGACGGGGGAAGGTGAATAAAAAACATACAAAATTGACCCAGTTACTATGTGGGGTACTTACCTGAGTTTTTGATTGTGATTGAAGGCTAAAAAGCATGTGGACAAGCATTTGAGAATTAGAAATTCAAAAGCTTAAATAATTATTCACTATTAAAAATATGTAATATTAAATAATTCAGCCTTTTATTTAGGGTGTTTTCAAACCAAAACACGTCGACCTCTTGAATGGAAAGATAAACAGGCGCATTCTATGTGTAACAACCTATTGGAAATAGGTTGAATCTGTCTAACACGGAAAAATATGGGATCAGTCTAATACACTATTAGAGCAATACAAACACAAAATCAGGAGTAACTTTTGAGCTTCAGTAAAAATAAGGCAAAACTTATTGCCGATAAGATTTGCATTAATGATGACGAGAAATCATTAGTAAGTTCATTTGTAGAAGTCTGTTCTTTTCTCTCTGAACATCCAAATGAGATTTCGTGGCGTACGAGCAAGGTTAATCCCAAAAAGCCTGACGCAAACACTGACGAAGGTATTGAGATGTTAGCAAATCGTTACTTTGAGGCTTACCGCAGGTCAGATTTTCCAGCAGAGCCAAGTACTATACCGGATGAAATGGTGTCTGTTATTATGGAAAAAGCGTATGGATATACGGCAGCAGAATGTAAAAAAATAAAAGTCGAGCATCAATATTCAATGTGCGCTGAAAATTGTGTAGGCAATCTCTTAGAAAGGTACTTGGACTTAGTCTTAAGAACAAGCCATTGGAATTGGTGCTGTGGCGAATTCGTAAAAGCTATAGATTTTCTAGGTAAAAACGATAATGGTGAATGGATAGCGCTTCAAATAAAAAATAGAGATAACTCTGAGAACTCATCCAGCAGTGCCATTCGAGACGGAACAAGAATTCAAAAGTGGTTTAGGTCATTTTCAAAAGACACTAAAAAAGGCAGAGCCAGTTTTACTAATTGGCAGAAATTACCGCCATTAATGCGAGGCTATAACCTAAATGAAAATGACTTTAAATCATTTGTAAGAAAATATATTGAAAAAGAAAAAAAGAATTTGGAAAAATAAAATATTTTACCCAAAACTGATTTTTTGTTGTTTCAGTGTAGGTTGTGTAGCTTTTTTATAAGCCTCATTAAATTGTGTTTCCCACTCATGATTGCTGGTATATTTATATCTTGAATAGCTAAACCCAATGAATTGATTTATTTTTTCATCATTAATGAGAGAGCTAATAAGCTTCCCAACAGCGAAGCCGAGACTAGAGGGAACAGCATTACCAACTTGCTTATATTGTTGAATAAGTGGGCCAGCTAATTCCCAAGTATCGGGAAACTCTTGTATTCGTTTGTACTCCTCAATAGATAGGGGCCTATCTTCTTCTGGGTGTGCTAAATCGGTTGCTGGCATAGCAGGATGAGTAACAACAGTTGGTGAAGGCTTATTCCATCCTAATCGTCTTAGAAACCCAGTTTTTCCACCTCCAGCATAAAAAGACTTTCCTAAAGCTTCTTTTTGTAATTTTTCGGGTAAATTTTTCCAGTTTTCACCAGGCTTTAACATTCTGTAATATTTGAGCCGCTTTTCAGGAAAATTCAAGTGATGGTGTTCTTTTAGACCTCTTGCAGCTTGTTTAAATGTTTTCCATTTTGGTAAGCCGTATTCTTTTTTCTCGGAGTGGGTTGGTAATAAATATGGTGGAGTTTTTCCGTCTCTCGCACATACGATTATTACACGCTCTCTTATTTGTGGTGAACCAAAGTTGGCAGAGTTATAGAGGTTGAAAGAGTAGGAATACCCCGATTTTTTCAACTTTGATAAAATAAAATTCAAGGCTCCGCCTTTCATTTCATCAGCAGTTAGGTCGGGAAATTCGGGGCCTCTTTCATCATGCGGTCTATGATCCATTGGACAAGAGAGAAGACCTCTTACATTCTCAATTACAATATACTTAGGATTTAACTCAATAGATAAATCAATATACTTTAGAAACACATTACCTCTATTATCATTGAAAGCCTTACGTTTTCCTGCCGTACTAAAAGCCTGACAGGGTGGCCCACCTATAATAAGGTCAATATCATCTGCCTCAGTAAGGCCGGAAGCCTTTAATATATCATGCTTAGAATAGTCGTTTATGTCACTCAATAGAGCTATATTAGGTTTGTTAAGTGCAATTGTTTGACGACAATATTTATCAATTTCACACGCAAGACGTACATCAAATCCTGCTTTTTCAATACCAAGGTCTAGCCCCATTGCGCCTGAGAAAAAACTAAGAGCTATGGGTTTAGTATTTGTGCTTTTATCTACATCATAAGTTGCGTGGTCTTCTGCAACCACATGAGCAGATTGTAATCCGTAATGATTTACTGAATCTTTATCAATCATCCATGATCGACCAAATTTAGTGGCTGAAAGAACACCAGTGCGGCATAATGTTCGTACTCGTTGCTCACTAATGTTTAATGTATTAGCGGCTTCCTTTATTGTGGTATTGGTACTCATTATTGGGTTCCCTATCGAAACTTGTAGCAAGTACCTATTATAATAAGCAAATATCGATTGTCAATGCAAACAGCAAATAAGGACGCCTTAACAAATAGGACATCCACTTTAAGAAGTAGCAAATAAACCAGATATCTAACAAAGAAACAAATAGAAAAACAAATAGGACATCCACCTTAAGAAATAAAAACAAATCAAAGAGCCGTCTATTTTTTCGATTTATTAATCCAAAAAATTAATTTTTACGTGAATGTGAGTGTGTTTTTTTAAAAAAATCCAGAATAAAACACGGAAACAAATAAAGCTAGAATGTCGAGCAGCCGCAGGCTGCAACACAAAGAACAAATAGGACATCCAGTGCGCCGAGATAAATCGGTAGTTAATCAATAGGTGAAAGCCCTACACACAGAAAGAGCTAGCCCCTCACTGTGTCCCCGAGTCAAATAAACAAATAAACCGGACACCCATACTAAGAAAACAAATCAACTTATTGTTATTTATATATTTTGCCGATTTTGTTAAAGTGGGTGTCCGGCTTATTTTAACTTTAGCCGTCAGCTTAAGAAAATGACAGTTGAAGCAGCCCTTAGCGCAGAGATGGAAGATCATCCAGGTTATGCCAAACATGCCCCAGAGGGTCATCATACGGGGAATAACCGCAACGGTTACAGCGGAAAAACCCTCAAAGGTGATCATGGCGAAGTGGATATTGATGTACCACGGGATCGCAATGGCACGTTTGAGCCCCAAC
>JAFLJQ010000091.1 GCA_022712915.1 Gammaproteobacteria bacterium
TGAATCGTTGGCCGATATCGATCCGGCCATTTTTACGGAGGTGCGTAATTATTATCATGCGGATCTGGCGATTATGATGCCGGAAGATCAATTGTATACTGAAGAAGAACGGGAAGAACGCCGCCGCATGACATCTGATCGTTAGGTGTCGTTGTACTTTACCGAGAATCATTTTGGCTAGAGAGGAAAAATAATAAATCCATGGATAAAAATGAATTTGGCTGAAATTTCCACATCAAAAAAACTTGGCCACGACAGTCTTTCATTGGCATCACATGCGTGTGTTTTTTGTCCATCCGCAACAGCCGTATTGCTGACCTCTATGGCCATATAAACATCCCGATTATGCTCAGGTGGCATACTGCTGTATATTTCATGCCTCGAAATAGCCCGAGCCTCACCCGCCAGCGCTGGCAGCGGCCCTACATGGTGTCAGCCGTGTAGCTAACATCGGGATACACAAGAATTATTTACAATATGACCGCACCGTACAGGTGCTCACCAGAACGAGGAAAAGACATGATCAAGCCCATTGGATCCGATGAATTAGACCCCCGCATTGTTTACGACCCAAGCGAGCACGACAAACTGAGTGCCGAAGCCGAATCTCTGCCTTCTGTCATTATCAGCTCACAGGCCGCCGGTAATGCCGTCATGATGGGCGGCGGCTACTTCAACCCCTTAAAAGGTTTCATGAACGTCGCTGAGACGAAAAACCCGGACACCCATCTTAATATTGACACCAAAACAAGCGTACTTTTAGCAACAGGAACGAACACAGGTTAAAGGAATTAACCATGCCCAAACCCCGCTACGCCCAAATTTCCTTAGACGCCACGCCCTATTATCATTGTATTTGCCGTTGTGTCCGCCGCGCTTTTTTATGTGGCACCGATGAACACTCCGGCCAATCTTATGAACACCGCCGTGGCTGGATAGAAGATAAACTCTTAGAATTAGCCGACATCTTTGCAATTGATATCGCGGCCTATGCCATTATGTCTAATCACTACCATGTAGTGTTACACATCGACAAACCATTAACAGAAAGCTGGGATAGAAATCAGGCCATTCAACACTGGCATCAACTCTTTACCGGAAACGCCCTCTCTCAACGCTATTTGAATGGTGAATCATTGGGACAGGCAGAATTAAAAAAACTGGATGAAGATGTGTTGATATGGCGACACCGTCTGATGGATATCAGTTGGTTTATGCGCGTATTAAACGAAAGCATTGCCAGACAGGCCAATACCGAAGATAACTGCACAGGCCGTTTCTGGGAGGGAAGATTCAAATCCCAGGCTTTACTCGATGAAGCCGCACTCATGGCCTGTATGGCCTATGTTGATCTGAATCCTCTTCGGGCCAAGATGGCCAAGACACCGGAAACCTCAGATTACACCAGTATTAAGCAACGAATCTATCAGATACAACAACCCCCTCATTCAACACAGCAACCCAAATCATTACTCCCCTTTGTAGGTTATCCCAGACAAACCATGCCCAAAGGCTTGCCCTTTCGCTTAAATGATTACTTAGAATTGGTGGACTGGACGGGGCGCATCTTGCGAGAGGATAAACGTGGGGCCATTCCTGAGAACACGCCCCCTATTTCAATATGGATACCCAGCATTGGCTCTATCTGGCTAATCATTTTGAACGCCCGTTTAAAGGTCTGGTCGGTTCGGCTTATAAACTCAAACAGGTTTGTCAGAAACTTGGGTTTCAGCGAACACCGGGAATTCGTAGTTGTGAAACTTATTTTCCGTAACGCTTAATTTATTCACCTTTCAAGAACATTCAACGCCTTGTTGCGGCCTGCGGCTGTTTAGCATTCCGGCTTTATTTGTTTTAGTGCTTTATTCTAGTTTTTTTTCAAAGAACACACTCACATTCACGTAAAAATTAATTTCTCGGATTGATAAATCGGAAAAACAGTTGTTTTTTTTTATTTGTTTTTGATTTCTTAAGGTGGATGTCCTATTAGTTCCTTAAATAAATTAAGCTTTTTCAGATGCCAGATTTTATTACTCAAGTTATAGTGGTCTAATAAACCAGGATCATATTATAACTTATAATATAAAAATACTAAGACTCAATCATGTCCAAAATAAAGTAACTTAGCAGGACACCTAACAAAGGTAATTGTTCATTATTACCCCATTATTTTTATTTTTTATTTTAGGTGTCCCACCAGGTATTTTTGCCATTTTAGATATCCGCTGGCGCGACGGGCTAAGTCATTTACTGGCTAAAAATAAGATTAAAAGTCACCGGGACTGAAGTACTTATTGATGGAAGTTTTGCCACCGCGCGCAATTTTTCGATGCCACCTGCCAATTTATACACATCAGCATTGATAATGATGGGTTTTACTGAGGTCGCTAACAATCTATTTTTGGAGAGTTTAACAATTCGAACATCCGTCATTAGCTTTTGAGATACGCCGTGAAGAGATAGATCAAGGTTTATTGAGTCAACATATGTATCGCCGGCATTCATGTTTTTTATTTTTTTCGGGTCTACAGAGGCTTTCATCTTTGCTGTTGGGAATAATTTAATTTCGAAGAGCATGGATTTCATTCGATCATCCCGAACAGGAATATTCGTATCAACGCTCCCCAGGTCAATACCCATTGATATATTACCACGATCATCTATTGTCCCATTGAGTTTTTTGAAATAATGAAGTTCTCCCGCTTTTGATTTCTTGATTGAAATGAAGTTAACCGTTGACTCGGTATTGACTAGCTTCCACTGAGCAAATGCGTTGTTAGATATGAGTAGTGCCGTCAGCACAAGCATGAATGTTTTTAACACAATGTATTCTCCTTTGTTTTAAATATCTTTATCAAAATATATTTCACTAAATTTAATCTGGACTCTGAACCTGATGTTCCGCTTAACAAAACAGTTTAAGGCTTTGTTACGTTTATACCAATAGCACCATCGACCATGATTAAATTTAGGATACCGTTACCACATATTTTTTACTATGCTAGTTTGCACACTTTGGATACCCCATGTAGAAGAAATGTATTTCCTTAGTGCTTTTTTATTAAGGGAACCTCTAAAAATTAACGGAACTTTCTGTATTTCCCGCGATCAGATCAAGAACGCCAAGGAGATCCGATATAATGTTACAGCCCAGTTTTTTTGATACAGAAGAGCGCCTAAAAAAGCTAGATCAACACGGCG
>JAFLJQ010000248.1 GCA_022712915.1 Gammaproteobacteria bacterium
GACCTAAGATAGCGGCAACACTAAAAGCTAATGAATATTTGTTACTTTTCATGGTATTTCTCCGTCTTTACATTGGCTGCCCACAAATCGCATCCCTTGAGCAGATATCCTTTGCGTAAACCAAGTGCAAACACAGTGCCAACAAACCTTGTGCGCGGACAGAATATCTAATAAGGCGTTAAAAACAATAACTTAAATGTAACAAATAAAAAATACGACTTCAGATCTTGAACCTCATGAAAAGAAAGGATAAATGATTCGCATATTGCGAATCATTTATAGAAACAAAAGACACATTTGTTCATACATCAACAATAAAAAAGCACAACAACTAAAATCACTTTTAATCTTTACAGATTATTTCAGAAAACATGTTTAGCGGTCTATTTTTTCACCTAAACACTTAGCTAAACCTAAGTCTTTATTGCCAATCATTTAAAAATACAATTTAAAAACATGATTAATTCAGCCTGAAACTTTAATTAAGCTTGTCAGAAACCGGGGTGCAAACAAATTACGGGAGATTAAAGTTGAGAGACTTACTTTTCATAACCATTTATTTCACGATACATTGCAACCTAAAATATCCAACATTATAGTTGAGGTTGGCATCTGCTTCACATTCAAGACTTGCCCACATTTCCTTATTGAATTTGTTTGCTTGAGATAAAACTTCAAACATTTTTTTAATCATTTGAATTATTTTAATAAAAAACAAACAAAATTAGTTGCACTATCATTTAAATGTTTTAAGCTAAATATCTTGTTTGCATTTCCATTAAAGGACGCTGACGATTTTTAGTGAATTTAATATATATAATTTTATTAAGCCATTTAAAATAACGGCGACTACATGACTAATGTTGTCGCTATAATATATTTGTCAGACATCAACCTCGGTCTGTAGCGATCGTAATCATTAACTAACAAAAAGGTATAAATAATGAAAACGAATTACATGATCCTATTTATCACCATACAAGTGCTTGGTTTTTCTTTGCTTTTGTCTAAACTTCCGAATCCAAGTGAACAAACAAATACACCTAATCAGTTTTCCTCCTCTGAACTAGACAGCCTAAAAAATAACCAGCAACTTGCTGGCATAGCTGCGACCAATTCTCCTGAGTTAGAAATTTTCCGTGTAGCCATTCGGAATATTCTGAAAGAGGAATTAGCAACCATGTTAGAAAAGCAGACTATGGTCATTAATGCTACCCCCTTCCCCAGAGGGAAAGTTAATTCTGAGAATGAACTGCCACTGACATTGGAACTTGTGCAACGGCGGGAGACATCCATGATGGCAAGTCGCACTATTATTGAACAAGCTATCGCAGTAGGTAACTGGAGCATGGAAGATGTTTCAGCAATGACACCATATGTAAATGATTTATCAAATTCACAACGAAAGGAACTAATCGAATTATTTTTACAGAACATGGGCGATAAAGCTTTGAGTGATGGTGTACCTCCACCACCCTTGTAGGATCTACATATATATTGAGGGCATATGAATACCGCGGCTATGTGCTGACGTCTAATCAGACCAGAGGAATGAAGAGTGGCCGTTAATGATTATGGAGGTAACTCGATTGCTATCCGGGAAACCTGCCATAAAAAAACGCGATGCAATATATGCTAAATGGGACGTTGTATCGTTTTAACAACCTGTGAACCAAGGAGATAGAAAATGAAAAAAATCGCAATGGTAATTTCATTAGTAACCGCACTGGTCATTCCCGGCATTGCCTCTGCCAACTCAGTAATTGTGGGATCAACGTATATGTACGGCACAATGGAAGGAGGTGGGACACATACACATTATGTACGCGCTTATGGGTATGGCAATAGCACGTTATACTTTGGTGCCAGAAATAGTGCCGGTGCTACTTTCACCTGTTATGTGAAAACCAGTAATGCCATCTACCAGGCAGCGGCCGATATTCGGAACAATATGACAGATGGTACTTATGTCTATGCATATGCAACTGCCAGTGGCAGAGAATGTACCGGCGTATTTCATCGCAAGGACTCGAGAGACATGTTCCATTAAAATACAGGGGAAAAAAATACAATATAATTATAATATGCCCGCCTAAATAACAAACAGGCGGGCATTTTTTAATAATCGAATTAAATTTTTAAAATGGATTACTTGCCTCTAAAGATAACTCAGCAAGTTTTTATAGGTAAATGAGTTGCACATGCTGCCAGTAATCGGGCCGGGATTTCAGCCTGCCAACGCCGTCGGTTGAATCGATAGCAAAACTCATTGATGTATTCCTGTCAATATTTTCCTTGCACACCATGAAAAGTCCCCCGTAAAAATCGTTTGAGATGACTAAATGATGATATGCACCCAAGGTAGCCACTCATCGACTTTCTCCGTCGGTGTCACCCGTGATATGTGCTCTTGTGTCTTTGCGAGGGAGGTTAGCCCACGAAACGCGTCGGTGTAGACAGACTGTTCGGGCATAATTTTTCGTTTTGAAAACTGATCGACCGTTTCGTGATTGATTCGCTCA
>JAFLJQ010000027.1 GCA_022712915.1 Gammaproteobacteria bacterium
GGATGCTGTAGAGAAATATATTCGTTTTTATAATTACAAGCGATTGCATTCTACCCTTGGATATTTAACACCTAACCAGAAAAAAATGGAATTGAAAAATGCGGCTTAAATTCTTTCCAATAAAACTTGACCACTACACAGGCAACGGCTGAAATCAATGGCAAGGTACTGTATAGCCACAAATCACTCATAAAATTCTCCTTTTTCTCACCTAAATGTGAGAGAGCACCCTCTCCAAATACAATACCATTTTATATACTAAGAGGGCACTCAATCAAGCACACTTAAAAAACGTACTTTTATTGGTTTTTAAAGCTATAAAGATGAATCAACTAAAGTAGCAAACTCATCCGGTTTTTCAAGCATGGGACTGTGTCCACACTGATTAATAATATCCAGATAAATATTGAATTGACGACATGTATCCAGGATATCTGATAGGGGGGTAATAACATCATCACGCCCCCATATCGCGTGTATTGGACACTGAATAATCGATAATAATCGGTCTGTTTCGAGCAAATGGCTTTCACGTATTAGAGCCACAATATTTTTAAAATGCAGTTCAAAACTTTCAGCCGTTTTTTTTATTAAATCTTGAGTCACTTTGCTTTTATCAAAGCTGAGTAGATTGACCAGATTTTGGGCCACCATATAGGATCGGTGCGGTGATAACTTAACGGGCAAGCTTATTTCACCAAAACCAGCCGAACCGGAGATGATGACCCTATTTATTTTGTATGGAACAAGCGCGGCGACATTTAAACAAATATACCCCCCGAGAGAATTTCCCACTAAGGTAACCGGGTGATCTATCTTTTCCAGCGCCTGGACAATTTCCCCAGAAATAGTTTCAACCGAACCACCAATCATACACAGTGGGTCATTCATGATAAAAGAATTAGAGGCATTGGGGATTTTTTGAAACACTCCGTCCCACATCCAGCCACCCGCAAACATTCCGCTTACAAAAAAAAGGGTATTTGTGTTATCAAATTTATTAATATTCATTTTTAATTTCCTCTAAAAGTTATTCAAAGACAAGTCGAATAAAATCGACTGGACTAGGATCTAACACCTAAAAGATTTAATGAAATATTATTTAAATTATAAGTAATTGATTTTCCTATTCGAAAAAAATCGAACCATGCTCTAATTCAGGAAACTTTGTCTATTTGTCTCAACAATATTCTCAATAAATAAACATAAATAACTATTTGAATACATGGAGTTACAGTGATAAAAGATTATTTCAGGACATTAGAACGAATCCATTTGAGATGTTTTTTTAGAGCAGGGAGAAAACAATGACACAACATGACAAGACCCCTAATGCCGCAAGGATAGGGGAAGAAATAGGCACGGATTACATCGTCTCTTTTAGAGGCGAGTTCCTTGGCAAGCTGATTGATGCAGTCGCCTTAATCGATGTACTGGAAATTGTTCTAAGACAGCAAGAAGAAGGGCTTGAATTAAGCAAAACCGGCTACATGGGGATATCGATTCTCATTGAGCAAATAAAAGAGCGGCTTGATATCAATAGCAACTTGCTACCAGATGATTATCTAGACAGCCAACAGGAGATAGCCCAGGGCCAGGGAATAGCTCGGGAATCAAAACACCTGGAGCGACAATATAATTGACGAATCAAATACTCTGATCCTGAGGTATCGTAATTATCAAGCGAACACAAACATTGCCTAAACCAAAAAACATACATCATGGTGAGCTTCTTTTGTCCCAGCTGTTTTTTTTAATGACATGAATAAATACAGGAGAAATTTAGAATGGATCTTATAAATAAAACCAACCCTGATCTATTACGCCGTTATATAGAGGCGGGAGATAAAATCCGGATCGAGGCGAATACAATATTTAATCTCACTCGGCAGCTTGAGCAGTTGGATGCGGATGAGAATATACTCCATTCTGCTGTCCTGGAAGAGATTAACCAGATACTCAATACCAGGCGGTTTAACGTCTGGACGATTCTGGATGA
This sequence comes from Gammaproteobacteria bacterium, assembly GCA_022712915.1. Taxonomy (GTDB): domain Bacteria; phylum Pseudomonadota; class Gammaproteobacteria; order UBA6429; family Thiohalophilaceae; genus JAHEDB01. The sequence continues at coordinate 2,000 of JAFLJQ010000027.1, forward strand.
TTTTGTTTATCTTATCCAGGCTCAGACGATATTGGATGATTTAGCTCACAAGGCTGATTAGGACGGTAGATTGACACCCGGGGCAAATCCTAAATTTTTGTAATATTGGTTACGACTAATTAATCTCGACAATTAAAGTCGAAAACTAGATAGAACCCATCCCTACATACTGTACGTGTTAGTAAACCTATGCCTTTTAAAGCATAATCCTCTTTGTCTGAGCTTCTTTCCTGAAAGAAATCAGGCAGATTTTTGGCATTCAAATAAATACCTGGCGCATAGGAACGCTCATTTAATGGTTTAGTGTCTACATAATCAACCAGCAAATTTAAGATTTTTTGAATTATGGCTTGTCGTAACAGACGATCTTCTGCTTCGGCATTATTCACTATGTTCCGCCTCAAATTCTAACAATGCATGCTGCTCGACATCTTTTCGGTGCTGCTGCCATAATTTTGAGACCGCATCTTTTTTCATGTCGTGCACGATAACTTGAGTGATTTTAGATAATTCACCAATTTTTGGGTTAACCGGTACTTTGGCAAAAACCAGTTTTTTATCAATCATGTCATTAAAAGAATTAAGGGGTCAAGTATCATACTGACTGTTTAAGCTAAGCTTCTCTAATAAAAAAGGAAGAAGATTTTAATTTGGCAACAAAGATTAACCGCATAAAATACGTATACGATACTGCCACCTTTTTTCTTTTTTTTAAAAAAATCAAATAAGTAAGCTGCTCCAAATAATTACTATAGCCCACACCATCATCACGCAGGGTGATACAGAAACTCCAGGCTTTAGAAGCAATGGAATCGGCATTTATAGTATCAATTTACTTTCGTTTTATAGGGTGCCTCTAATAATTCGATCAAGATGATGATGGCAAGGCGCAAAGGGGCGAAAAAGCGCAGTTTACACGCAGTAAATGAGCATTTTAAGCCCCTTTGTAACGCCGCCAGCACGGCTTTAGCGAATTATTAGAGGTGTCCTATATTTATTGGGATCATCAAACTACACTACACAACCTAACTATTCTTGTTTTCGCTGATAAAAATCCACACCCACACGGCGGATATGCTCAATCAGTTCGGCATTCTCAATCAGGCGAAACAAGTTAAGGTCGATCTTATAAGGTAGGAGCAAATCATCTAACGTATTCTCAATGCTGAGTAATTGTGAAGGACTCAAGGCATCGCCAAAAATACTCAGATCAATATCAGAGCCCTCGCGATAATTCCCTTTGGCCCGCGAGCCATACAGGCAAACCCGCTCAATCTCCGGATAGCGGGCAAAGACCTGGCCGATTTTATTGATTGTCTCCGCCGATAAGCCGCTAGATGTCAGTCTATTCGGCATCAGATAATTGCTGCATGTTGATTTTAAATTCAACAAAAAGTGGATAGTAGCTTGTGGTGGTTAAGTCTATCACTTCGGCTACCGTGGCTTCATCATAGGTATGCACCGCCTTGTTGCGGGTAGTGATCATATTCATCCAGTCATCGCCATGGGTGATCAAGCCTTTCTGAAAGGCCTCGCGGCTTGCATCCCGTGACCCCATGATGCGGGTATTACCCTGATAAACAAAATAATCCTTTATCACATTCCAGGCCAGCTCATGGGTAAACTCAAAGGCCTTTACAAAACCCTGTTTTTCCAATTTGGAAAGGGGGCGTTGCTGTTGCAACTCGATGGCCTCAGTCAACTGAACAAGGGCCTGACTAAAGTTAGCAAAACGTTGTTTCCAACGAATATCAGGCTCGGTCATCGCGTTCTCCATGTTGGGCCTTGCGTAGTTTATTAGATCTTAAACGGGCTCGTACTTTTTCAGCGGCGATACGTTTCAGCAATTCACTGGCAGGTTCATCGTTAGCATCCTGAGATCATATCTATTCTACCGTCACTGATTTTGCCAAATTACGGGGTTGATCCACATCGGTACCTTTTAACACGGCAACATGGTAAGACAAAAGTTGTAGCGGAATGGTGTGAATGATGGGTGAGGTTTCATCTTCACATTCAACTACATTCAATACGTTCACGCCTGCTTCAGATTTGAATTTTGATTTGGCATCGGCGAAGACGTACAGCACACCGCCACGGGCACGGACTTCTTGTAGATTAGATTTCAGTTTATCGAGTAGCTCGTTTTTCGGCGCGATGGTGATGATGGGCATTTTATCATCGACCAGGGCGAGGGGGCCGTGCTTCAATTCACCGGCGGGATAGGCTTCTGCATGAATATACGAAATCTCTTTCAGTTTTAATGCGCCTTCCATGGCCACAGGATAGTGCAAACCGCGCCCCAGGAATAATGCATTGTGTATATCAGCAAAGGCTTCGGAAAGAGTTTCGATCTCCTTGTCCATTTCCAGCACTTGATCAACCTTGTGCGGTAATGCCATCAATTGCGTCACTAGCCTGGCTTCCGTTGCTTCATCCATCCCATTGAATCGACCAAGAGCAATGACCAATTGCAAAAGGGCAACCAACTGGGTGGTGAAGGCTTTGGTGGAGGCCACACCGATCTCGGGGCCAGCGCGGGTCATTAAAACCAGATCGGATTCACGCACCAGCGAACTTTCAGGCACATTACATACCACCAGGGAATGACCAAAACCCAGTCGCTTGGCTTCTTTTAGGCCGGCAAGGGTATCGGCCGTTTCACCTGATTGAGAGATAGTAACGATAAGCGAATTTTTTCGTACCACGGGTTTTCGGTAACGAAACTCACTGGCAACTTCCACTTCACAGGGAATACCTGCGAGCGTTTCAAACCAGTGTTTGGCCACAAGACCAGCGTGGAAACTGGTGCCACAGGCAATGATGTGGACACTCTTTACCTTTTTGAAAATATCGGCGGCATTGATACCAAAGGATTCAATCAACACCTTTTTATTTGCGATACGACCTTCCAAAGTATCGGCAATGGCGCGGCTCTGTTCATAGATCTCTTTCAGCATGTAATGCCGAAACTCACCACGCTCAACCGCGTCGGCCGTCAGTTCACTTTCTTTGATCGGACGCTCGACCTGTTTGCCACTGCCATCATAAATGGTCAAGCTATCGCGTTTCAGCTCAGCCACATCACCTTCTTCCAAAAAGATGAAACGTTGTGTCACGGGTAACAGGGCCGCGACATCCGAGGCGATAAAATACTCTCCTATGCCCACACCGATCACCAGTGGGCTACCACGGCGAGCCGTAATCAACCGACCCGGTTCCTGATTACTCAACACACCCAGGGCATACGCCCCTTCTAATTCTTTGATGGTATCTTGCACCGCTTTAAGTAAATCTTTTTTACCCTTGACGTGATGTTCATATACTTGATGCGCAATCACTTCGGTATCGGTGTCGGAGGTAAATTCATAACCGGCGTTTTTTTGTACATCACGAAGATCTTCATGATTTTCTATAATGCCATTATGTACCACGGCGATGGTATTGCGGCATACATGGGGATGGGCATTGGCCTTGCTGGGTTTGCCATGCGTGGCCCAACGGGTATGGGCAATACCGATGTGGGATGAAATCTTTTGCTTGGCAATAGCCGATTCAAGCTCAACCACCTTACCCGGCATACGAACCCGGTCAATACAACCCTCATCAGTCACGATTGCTACACCGGCCGAATCATAACCTCGATATTCGAGCCGTTTCAGTCCTTCTACAAGAATGGGAACCACATCCCGTTCTGCTACCGCGCCAACAATACCGCACATAATTCAATTCCTGGATTTGAGTGACGTGTTTCGAGGTAAATAGAAAACCACATGTTTCATCAACTTGATGCGCGCCACGCGCATCTTGTCCCTCGTTATTTGTTTTTTGTGGGCCGTTTCCAGCCTTCTACTGTCTTTTGTTTGATCACCGTCAGGGTTAATTCACCGGCTGGTGCTTCTTTTCTTAATATAGTGCCAGCACCGATCGTTGCACCTTTGCCCACCTTTACGGGTGCAATAAGTACACTATTCGAGCCTGTCGATGCATTATCACCGATAATGGTGCGATGTTTATTTGCACCGTCGTAGTTTGCTGTAATGGTGCCCGCGCCAATATTCACGCCCGTGCCCATGTCAGTATCACCGATGTAGGTTAAATGATTTACCTTGCTACCCAGGCCGATGTGACTGTTTTTGATCTCAACAAAATTACCGATATGATTTCCACCCGCTAAATCAGCACCCGGGCGTAAGCGGGAATAGGGACCGATGATGGCCTCTTTGCCAACTCTTGCCTCTTCGATCACGCACATGGGTTTTATCGTAACACCCGCTTCAATCACGCTATCGCGTATCACGCAATTAGCACCGATCATGACATTGTCAGCAATACTAACCTTACCTTCTAACACGACGTTCACGTCAAGGGTAATATCCCGACCGACGGTGACTTCACCGCGAATATCAATGCGACCGGGATCGATAATCGTGACCCCCTGTGCCATCAACATCTCGGCTTGCTGACGTTGATAGTGACGCTCAAGATGAGCCAGTTGTGAACGGCTGTTAACTCCTAGCACCTCTTCTTCACCCACCGGGTGAGTCGTTTTGACATCAACCTTATCGCTAACGGCCATGGCAATAATATCCGTCAGATAATATTCACCCTGGGAGTTATTATTTTTTAGCTGGCTTAACCACTGTTTGAGCTTTGCGCCGTTGACCGCAAGAATGCCCGTATTGGATTCACTGATCTTAAGTTCTTCACTATTGGCATCTTTTTGCTCGATAATATATTTCACCTTGCCATGGGCATCACGTGCAATGCGTCCATACCCCGTCGGATTATCCAGGTGAACCGTCAAAAGACCAAGATGATCATTGCCCGCTTGATAAACGAGATCAGAAAGAGTGCCACTGTTGATTAAAGGTACATCACCATAAAGCACCAGCACGATGCTGTCTTCATCAATTTGAGGGATTGCCTGATTGACCGCATGCCCAGTACCCAATTGCTCAGTTTGTTCAACCCATAAAATCTTGGCATCATTGATGGTGTCGCGGACTTGCTGCCCGCCATGCCCATAAACGACGGCCAACTTGGCTGGGTTAAGGCTCTTTGTTGCATCAATCACGTGCGCTAACAAAGGTTTCCCACCAAGGGGATGTAGAACCTTGGGTAGACTAGACTTCATGCGCGTGCCCTGTCCTGCTGCCAGAATGATTACATTCAACTTATTTGTCGTCATGGAGAACCTGTCATGGTTATCAAGCTGGCCTCTGCCTGTCTGCGAGAATATTTATCAACATTTAGACAAATTATAATGTGTTTAAGTGACTAATGGGTACAGCTAAAACGGTGATTTTTATATGAAAATACGGCGTTGGCACCGTTGTCGGGGATCTTAGTACCAATAAGGGAGAAAAGTGCCTTTTTTACGAGCCTTAATGGATAACGTTGGGGGGGCTATCTGAGTCAACCACTTCCCCCGTGCCCACCTCTTCAAAAGTCGCACACCTGATTTCCTTGACGGTAACCTGAAATGTCATGCGCTTACCTGCGTAAGGATGATTGCCATCGAGAATAATCTGGCCATTTTCGATCTTCGTGACCATCATGGAGACCTTTTCACCGGTTTCATTTTCGAAGGTCGCCTCAACACCAATCTTCTGAAACTCAGCAGGCACATTCTCCAATGCGTCACTGAATGTTAAGCTGGGATCCCGTTCACCAAAGGCATCAACAGGTTCCAGAGTCACCTCTACGATGTCACCTACCTTCTTGCCTTCTAATTGTTGCTCAACCTTTTCAAACATCTTGCCATCTACACCATGCAGGTAACTCATGGGAATATCCGACTGCTCCTGTACTGAACGATTTTCATCCAATATAACGTAAGTAAAAGTGACGACCTTCTGCTTTGCTACCGTTTCTTCGGTCATATCAACCTCGCTCTTTTCTCAAGTATTAACAAATCAGACAAAAAAGGGCAGTTTACACTGCCCCCTCTATCATAATTGTATACGAGAATACCGCATGCACCCTGTTAACGACCCTTCGTACGCATGCGCTTGATGGCCTGCAACTGGGCCAAAGCATCGGCCAGTTGTACCTGAGCATCGGCCAGCTCCATATCACCCTGACGATCCTTGATGGCCTGCTCAGCCTCTTCCTTGGCGGCCAGTGCTGCGGCTTCGTCCAGATCGGCGGCCCGCACGGCCGTATCTGACAAAATGGTGACCACATGCGGCTGAACTTCCATCATGCCCCCAGAGACATAAATAGCCTCTTCTTCACCATTAGCGGCGGTAATACGTACTTCACCGGCTTTGAGCGGGGTCAGTAACTGAGTATGGCGGGGATAAATTCCCACCTCACCCATGATCGCCGGGGCGATCAGGCTCTGCGCAACACCCGAATATATGGCGTGTTCAGCACTTACGATATCAACATGAATAGTCATTGCCATAATTTACCTACCTCCCTTACAGGGTCTTGGCTTTCTCTACAGCTTCCTCGATAGAACCAACCATGTAAAAGGCCTGTTCCGGCAAGTGGTCGTATTCACCATCAACAATACCCTTAAAACCTCGGATAGTGTCTTTCAGGCCAACGTATTTACCAGGCGCGCCGGTGAATATTTCGGCGACGAAGAAGGGTTGAGACAAGAAACGCTGAATTTTACGAGCACGGGAAACAACAAGCTTATCTTCTTCTGACAGCTCGTCCATCCCAAGAATAGCAATAATGTCTTTCAGCTCTTTATACTTCTGCAAGTTACCCTGCACCGCTCGAGCCACATCATAGTGTTCTTCACCAATAACTTGTGGATCCAACTGACGAGAAGAAGAATCAAGTGGATCTACCGCAGGATAAATACCCAACTCAGCAACTTGGCGGGACAAAACCAGAGTCGCATCCAGATGCGCGAATGTCGTAGCAGGAGAAGGATCAGTCAAGTCATCCGCAGGTACATAAACCGCCTGGAATGAAGTAATAGAACCGGTCTTGGTAGACGTAATACGCTCTTGCAACTCACCCATTTCCAGAGCCAGTGTAGGCTGATAACCTACCGCAGAAGGCATACGACCCAGTAATGCCGAAACTTCGGTACCGGCCAGGGTGTAACGATAGATGTTATCAATAAACATCAGTACATCACGACCTTCATCACGGAAGTATTCCGCCATAGTCAGGCCTGTCAAAGCAACACGCAGACGGTTACCTGGAGGCTCATTCATCTGGCCATAAACCAGCGCCACCTTATCAAGCACGCCACCTTCCTGCATTTCATAATAGAAATCGTTACCTTCGCGAGTACGCTCACCCACACCGGCAAACACGGACAGTCCACTGTGCTCTGCCGCAATATTACGAATCAATTCCAGCAGGGTAACGGTCTTACCTACACCCGCACCACCGAACAGACCGACCTTACCGCCCTTGGCGATAGGCATGATCAAATCGATAACCTTGATACCTGTTTCGAGAATATCAACCGAAGCAGCCTGATCAGCATACGCAGGTGGCTTGCGGTGAATCGGCCAGCGAACTTCTTCGCCAATAGGGCCCGCATCGTCGATCGGCTTGCCTAATACGTCCATTATACGGCCCAGGGTCTTTTCACCCACGGGAACCGAAATTGGCGAACCGGTATTGCTGGTCTCCATAGCACGTTTCAAACCATCGGAAGAACCCATGGCAATAGTCCGTACTACGCCATCACCCAGCTGCTGTTGCACTTCCAGAGTCAAACCCTGAGCATCAACAGTTAAAGCGTCATAGATTTTTGGCATCTGGTCACGAGGGAACTCAACATCCACCACCGCGCCGATGATTTGTACAATTTTTCCAGAACTCATTTCATCGTTCCTCTTAATTTCTTAAATTTAAAATCTTGTTTAACCGCAAAACACACTCGGTAAAGCAACGCAAAAAACATATGCCTCGCTCCCGGTGTCCTTAACGGTTACAAAATCAAACGGCTGCCGCACCGGCAACGATTTCGGACAATTCCTGCGTAATAGCTGCCTGACGGGCCTTGTTATAGACCAGTTGCAAGTCACCAATCAGGTCACTGGCATTGTCAGAGGCGGCCTTCATCGCGACCATACGGGCGGCCATTTCACAAGCTACGTTTTCCACCACACCCTGGTAAACCAGTGATTCGATGTAACGCACCAACAGACCATCCAGCACGACCTTAGCATCGGGTTCATAAATATAGTCCCAGTGATACTTCAGTTCCTTATCTTCTTTCATTGCCATAACCGGCAGCAACTGCTCAACCTGCGGTTGCTGAGTCATGGTATTAACAAATTCATTGAAGACCAGAAACAGACGATCAATCTTGCCATTGTCGTAGTCATCCAGCATCACCTTAACGGTACCGATTAAATCAGCCACGCCGGGCGAATCACCCAAATGAGAGGCCTGGGCCTTGAGATCACTGAAACGCTTAAAAAAACCTGATGCCTTGGAACCAATCGTGCAAATATCAACATCAACGCCTTTATCCTGCCAGCCTTTCATATCCTTCATCGCATCACGGAACAAATTATTGTTCAAACCGCCACATAGGCCACGATCAGACGAAATAACGATATAACCCACATGCTTTACTTCCGCGCGTTCCTTCAGGTAAGGATGTTTGTATTCCGGATGGGCAAAGGCCAGATGCTGGATAACATTACGCATTTTATCCGCATAAGGACGCGAGGCTTTCATCCGTTCCTGGGCCTTACGCATCTTGCTGGCGGCGACCATTTCCATTGCACGAGTGATCTTTTGAGTGTTTTGAACACTCTTGATCTTGGTGCGAATTTCTTTACTGCCTGCCATGATTCAGTTCCTCTTACCAGCTACTGGTTGATTTGAACTTGTCGAGAGCCGCTTTCATGGCCGCAACGATGTCCTTGTTATAATCACCTGATTCGTTGATCTTATCGATCAGATCCTTATGACTAGACTTGACGTAAGACAACATGGCCGCTTCAAAATCAACAACTTTGTTAATTTCAACATCGTCCAGGTAACCTTCGTTAGCGGCATACAGAGAAAAAGCCTGTTCCGCTACGCTCAAAGGCGAATACTGCTTCTGCTTCATCAGTTCCGTCACGCGCTGACCAAGGCTAATCTGTTTGCGCGTAGCATCATCCAGATCCGAGGCAAACTGTGCAAAGGCCGCCAATTCACGATACTGGGCCAGAGCCAAACGAATACCACCACCCAACTTCTTGATGATCTTGGTCTGGGCAGCACCACCTACACGGGATACAGACAGGCCCGCGTTAATCGCAGGACGAATACCAGCATTAAACAGATCCGATTCAAGGAAAATCTGACCATCAGTAATGGAGATCACGTTAGTTGGTACAAAAGCCGATACGTCACCCGCCTGTGTTTCAATGATCGGCATAGCCGTCAATGAACCCGTCTTGCCTTTTACCTTGCCGCCGGTGAGTTTTTCAACTTCATCAGCATTAATACGCGCAGAGCGCTCTAACAAACGAGAATGCAAATAGAAGACATCACCCGGGTAGGCTTCACGACCTGGAGGACGACGCAGCAATAAAGAAACTTGGCGATAAGCCCATGCCTGTTTGGTCAAATCATCATAAATGATCAACGCATCTTCGCCTTTATCACGGAAGTATTCACCCATGGAGCAACCGGCATAAGGAGCAATAAATTGCATCGCAGCAGAATCGGAGGCATTCGCTGCCACTACGATGGTGTGATCCATCGCACCATACTCTTCTAGCTTACGCACCACGTTAGCCACCGAAGAGGCCTTCTGGCCGATCGCGACATAGACACATTTTACGCCCGTGCCTTTCTGATTGATGATGGCATCAAGTGCTACAGCCGTTTTACCGGTCTGACGATCGCCAATAATCAACTCACGTTGACCACGACCAATGGGCACCATGGCATCAATTGACTTAAGACCTGTTTGCACAGGCTGGTCAACCGATTTACGTGCGATAACACCCGGGGCGATTTTTTCAATCGGCGAAGTGCCCTGTGCATCGATAGCGCCTTTGCCATCGATAGGTGCACCCAGAGCATTAACGACACGACCCAGCAGGGCTTCCCCCACAGGCACTTCCAAAATACGACCGGTACATTTAACCTTGTCGCCTTCAGAAATATGTTCGTACTCACCCAGTACCACAGCACCCACAGAATCTCGCTCCAAATTAAGGGCCAGACCATAGGTATCGTTAGTAAATTCTAACATTTCACCGGCCATGACATCAGCCAGGCCATGTACACGCACGACACCATCGGCCAAAGAGACCACGGAGCCTTCGTTACGAGCTTCAACTTTAACGTCAAAGTTTTCAACCCGTTTTTTAATCAGTTCACTGATTTCAGATGGATTCAGTTGCATTTTCAGTATCCTTATATATCACTTGGTGCTTAGCGCATCAGCGCGAGCGACAATTTGTTGAGTTGCCCGGTAACCGTACCGTCGATAACCAAATCACCGGCCCGAACAATAGCGCCGCCGATAATAGATTCATCAACTTTCGCGACCAGGTTGACGTCACGACCTAAACGTTTTTTCAAAGCCTTAGTAAACTCAGCCAGCTGTGCATCACTCAAGCTAAATGCCGACACCACCTGGGCATCGATCGACTTTTCAGCCTCGGCACGCCGTTGCTCATAAAGCTCAGCAATTTGCGAAGCCACATTGAGTCGCTTGTTCTCAGCGAGAACACGGACGAAATTTTTACTCGCTTCGTTCAGCTTGTCTCCACAAATATCAATAATAAGTTCTCCCAATTTGTTACGTTCAACACCGGGATTACCGATTAAATTTTTCATGGTTGCATCTTCTGTGACAATCGCCACAAGTTGAAGCATGGTTGACCAGCCTTTGAGGTCACCCGCCGCTTGCGCCAGATCAAAAGCGGCCTGAGCATAAGGACGTGCGATGGTTGTTTTCTCTGCCATTGTCAACGCCTCTTAGAGTTGTGAGACCAGATCCTTGAGCAGATCGTCATTGGCCTTTGCATCGACTTCGCGTTTCAGCACTTTGCTTGCACCCGCGACCGCTAGAGAAACCACCTTACCACGGAGTTCTTCACGGGCACGATTCACGTCCTGCTCAATTTCCGCGTGAGCAGATTGAACAATACGATCAGCTTCAGTACGAGCCGTGCCCTTTGATTCTTCAACGATCTCACTAGCACGTTTTTGTGCACCGGCAAGAATTTCGCCTGCTTCACCTTTGGCCTTTTTCAGAATTTCTAAAGCGCGTTGCTTAGCAAGTCCTTCTTCATGCTGACCTTTTTCCGCAGCAGCCAAACCATCGGCAATCTTTGTCTTACGCTCATCCAGTGCCGCCATGATGGGGGGCCACACGAATTTCATGCAGAACCACACAAAGATGGCAAAGGTAATCGATTGACCTATGAGTGTCATATTAATGTTCATAGTCGAACCTTCATGTTGCGTTTAGTGGATATCAAACCCTTATGCGGCAACCGCGAAAAGGACATACATAGCAATACCAACAGCAATCATTGGAACCGCATCTACCAGACCCATAACAATGAAGAATTGTGTACGCAACATTGGAATCAGTTCAGGCTGACGAGCCGCCCCTTCAAGAAAGCGACCACCCAGTATACCAATACCAACAGCGGCACCCAGTGCGCCCAGACCCATCATTAAAGCGCCCGCGATATAAAGCAATGCTTGTTCCATTTTTGTCTCCTAAATATATCTAAATTTAAAAAGTTGAAAGTTAAATAAAAAATTCGTGGTTAATGCTCACTATGCGCCATGTCCATATAGACGATGGTCAAAGTCATAAAAATGAATGCCTGCAAGGTGATAATAAGAATATGGAATATTGCCCAGCCCAGTTGCAAGAAACCACCAAAGATACCCATACCAATACCTGCGCTAAACATCATCGCGATCAGAATGAAGATCATTTCACCGGCATACATATTGCCAAATAATCGCAAGGCCAGTGAAATCGGCTTGGCGATCAGCGAGACAAATTCGAGAAAAAAGTTAACGGGTATAAACGCGACCTTAATCAGTGGATTTTTGGCACTAAAGGGTTGCAGGGTCAGTTCTCCCACAAAACCACCCAGGCCTTTAACCTTAATACTATAAAAGATGGTCAGAAAAAATACGGATAGAGCCATACCAATAGTGGCATTGGGATCGGTGGTCGGCACTACTTTAAAGAAAACATGGTGGGGATCGGCGCCAAACATAGTGCTTCCAACCCAACCGGCCAACAAAGGTAGCCAATCAACGGGCACCAGATCCATCAGGTTCATCAGGAAAACCCACACAAAAATGGTCAACGCCAGGGGAGCGACCAAATTGTTTTTCGCCGTAAACGATCCCCGCACACTGGTATCAATGAACTCAACAATCCACTCAGCAAAATTCAACAAACCACTAGGCTGTCCCGAGGTCGCACGCTTGGCCGCCTTACGGAATAACCAGAGAAAAAATACGCCGAGGATGATCGACCAAAACATGGTATCGACATGGATCGCCCAAAAACCCATTTCCTTTGCCTGCTCGGCACTATGTGCCAAACCCCAATGTCCATCTGGGTGCTGACCATAGGTCATGTTTTGTAGATGGTGTTTAATATATTCGGTAGAAGTTACTGTTTCGCTTGCCATTTTCACTACAAACCCAAAATTTTAAAAGAAAAGTATCATCGCAGGGCTCTATGCCCGATGCGGATGTATAGGAACAACAAAGTGTCCCAAAGTCCCAGCTATAAATCCGATGATCAAAGCCATCGGTTGCAGCTTTAGGCCAACGAGTCCAATGGCCAATAATGCAATCGTCAAAATCAGACGAAATAGGGCCGTTTTATAAAACTCGGCCACGCCAGGTACAGCATCCTGCTTAGTCGCCCCAATTGAAAGCCGGGTCGCGACCGTTATACGCCACGCACTCATTAGAGTCGTGATAAGCGTAATGGCACCGCCATAAAGCGCTGCCAGCGAAAAATCATGTCCCTGCTTCAGTTGAAAATAAACGGCGCTGGCCATAACCAACACGAACTGAACCAGAATTAACCGGTAAACCGTATGCCGTAAGCTATGTAGTGTGAAAACCATATTTAGAAAATTATTGTGAAGCGCCCCCGCATTACGGCTAACAGGCGGGCGCAAGTATATAGATTCAAGCTCGCTGAATCAAATATCAAATGAGGGTATAAGCAATTTGATTCACCATTTCGGACTTGTTCACGTCGAGATTGGCAAATTATTAGTCAAGATAAGTATTTTCATGGTTACTTAATGTGCTGAAGTATCCCATCTAGCTCTTCAAGATTATTATAATTTATCACTAATTTTCCCTTTCCCTTGGCGCTATGCTGAAATTGCACACGTGCGCCCAGTTTTTCTGACAACTGCTCCTGCAACTGGCGAGTATCGGGGTCGAGACAACCCTTGCCCTGTGCAATAAAATCCGACTCACTGGGCTTGAGCATGTTACGTACCAACTGCTCAGTCTCCCGTACTGATAGTCTCCTGGCAACCACTTGACGAGCCGCCTGGGATTGTTGAAGCAGATCCAACGCCAACAGGGCACGAGCATGCCCCATTTCCAGTTTACCTTTCTCCAGTAACTGTCGAGCCTCTTCCGATAGCGACAGTAAACGCAATAAATTGGTAACCGCCGCACGAGAACGACCCACAGCCTCAGCCGCCTGGGCATGAGTAAGGGCAAACTCATCAATGAGGCGTTGCAGAGCCGATGCCTCTTCAACGGGGTTAAGTTCTTCACGCTGAATATTCTCGATCAAGCCCATTGCCATGGCAGCCTGATCAGAGACATCACGGATAACAGCCGGAATCTCATGCAATCCCGCTAGCTGGGTGGCTCGCCAGCGACGCTCACCGGCAATAATTTCATAGCGCCCAGGTTGAGCCGCCAAAGGACGTGCCACAATGGGTTGAACAACGCCTTGAGCCATAATGGAATCGGCCAGCTCCTGCAAGGCTATGGGTTCAAAATCCTGCCTGGGTTGATAGCGTCCTCGCTGCAAAACGTCTACCGGCAGATTTTTGAGGGCATTTTTTTGTTCAGTGGCCGTTGGGGTAAGAGAGGCACTTCCTGCTCCGGCACCCAAAAGCGCATCCAGACCCCGGCCAAGCCCCGGTTTTTTCATCGACATACGTTTTTTTCCTTTACTGCCTTTGCCTTATGCGTTGACGACAGTTGCCACACTACTTTCATGTCGCCGCAACAGTTCACCGGCCAGGGCCAAATAGGCCATAGCCCCTCGGGAGGATCGGTCATATTTAATGACAGGCATACCATGACTGGGCGCCTCAGCCAGACGTATATTGCGAGGAATAATGGTGCGATAAACCTGATCAGGGAAATGAACAAGCAATTGACCCGATACATCATTAGCCAAATTATTACGTGGATCAAACATCGTGCGCAACAGACCTTCAATCTTCAACTCTGGATTGACAGTCTGTTTGACCTTTTCCACGGTATCCAGCAGAGCCGACAGCCCTTCGAGGGCATAGTATTCACATTGCATGGGGATCATCACCGAACGAGCAGCCACCAGAGCATTCAAAGTCAGCATATTCAAGGACGGTGGGCAATCGATCAAGATATAATCATAGCGTTCACGGACAAACTCCAAAGCATGGCGTAAACGACTCTCTCTCTGCTGCATTTCAATCAATGCAACTTCGGCAGCGGTCAGATCCCCATTGGCGGGTAACAAATCATAATCGCCATTGACTGGGCGGATCATGGCTTCTTCAACCGTGGCTTCACCAAGCAAAACATTACAGCTGGTCAAATTAACCTGATGCTTTTCCACGCCGCTACCCATGGTGGCATTGCCCTGCGGATCCAGATCAACCAGCAACACTCTACGTTTGGTGGCCGAAAGTGAGGCCGCCAGATTGATGCAGGTCGTAGTTTTGCCAACACCGCCTTTTTGATTTGCTATTGCGATAATCCTGCACATAACGGGCTCTCTCCAGAAACTATTTTAGTTCTAAATTATTGGCCATTTTCATAACGAATAAGGACAACATGGCGCTCAGCCTGCATATCTGGAATGTTAATTCTTTCTACAGATTCACAGCTAAAACCGGATGGCCATCCCTCCATTTCACCCTCAGGATATTGCCCTTTCATCGCAATCACTCTGGCTCCCGGTGCACACAGGTGTTGTACCCGCTGCAATAGATCCTTGATCCCGGCAAAAGCTCGGGCAACCACCACATCATAGGGCTGGGCAGACTTGTACGCCTCTGCCCTTGACTGTACCACAGTCACATTCCGGATCCCTAGTTCCATGACAGCCTGGCTCACAAATCGGGTCTTTTTAGAATTACTATCCAACAAGGTAAAGCGGTTATCAATCCTTGCTAACGACAAGGGAATACCGGGCAAACCAGGGCCGGTGCCAATATCAATCACCTCACCACTAGTCAAAAAAGGCAGCATCGCCAAGCTATCGAGCAAATGCTTGATGACCATGTCAGCAGGATCCCTGATGGCCGTCAGGTTATAGGCCTTATTCCACTTAACCAGTAGCCGGATAAAGCACAAAAGTTGTGCTTGTATATCAGCAGACAGATCAAGATCCAGAGCGATAAGACCCTGATGTAGCTGCTGTTCAAGTTGCTGTTGCGACACTCACACCCATCATTTATTTTTCAATTGCGGCATCGGTCATGGCATTCAGTACTGAGGTCATTTTTTTCACAATATCAGCCCGATCTTCGATGCCATGTCGATTGGCAATATATTGTGGGTCGTTATAGGTCAACCAAACTTGGCCGCTTTCATCTTCCCAGGCCAGAGCCTTCATAGGCAAATCAATACCAGCAGCCTGATTGCTAGTAACAAAATGGGTACCCAGCTTGGGATCACCGAAGATCAACAGTTCAGTTTGACGAAGGGGAATACCAGCCTTTTTACCACCCTTGTCATGGCTCCAGCGTCTCGCAATAATAACACCCTTGCTACGCAGGCTTTTCTCCAGACGACTAATGGTTTTCTTTACAGAATGGGGGCTTTTTTTGTTGATTAGGCCGTTATCAGCCGCCCACACACTTGGGGCAACAAACATTAAAGCTATGAATAAAACCAGAATGCGCATCATTTACCATCTCCTTCATTTATTTTTCTGTAGCATACGTTACACATCATGCGCTTTTTAATTTTTTTATTTGTTTGTATTTTTTCAAGTAAACCAGCAAGAGCGATATTGCTGCCGGCGTCACGCCGGGAACCCTTGCCGCCTGCCCAATTGTAGCAGGTCGGATGCGGATGAGCTTTTCCCTTACTTCCGTAGATAAACCCGTTACTTGGCCATAATCAATCAACTCAGGGAGTCTCGTCTCCTCATGACGACGTTGGCGGGCAATTTCATCCTGTTGGCGACCAATATAACCTGAATACTTAGCCTGAATATCAATTTGTTGAGCCACAACCGAATCCACCACCGACGGTCCCACACCCGGTACTTGCATCAGTGTTTGATAATTGACTTCCGGGCGACGCAGCAGATCCAGAGCACGAGTCTCCCGCCCAAGGGGCTTACCCAGTATCTTGTTAATTGCAGCATCCATAGCACTGCCCGGTCGAACCCAGGTAGCATGCAGACGCTGCTGCTCCTGGATAACGGATTCACGTTTTGCCTCAAACGCCCGCCAGCGTACATCATCTACCAGCCCCAATTCACGACCCTGTTCCGTCAGGCGCAAATCGGCATTGTCTTCACGCAACATCAGGCGATATTCAGCCCGACTGGTAAACATGCGGTAGGGTTCCAGCGTACCACAGGTGATCAGATCATCCACTAACACACCAAGATAGGCTTCATCCCGACGGGGTGACCAAGCCTCTTTTTGCTGTACCTGCCGTGCGGCATTCAGGCCGGCCAGTAAACCTTGTGCTGCCGCCTCCTCATAACCCGTGGTGCCATTAATTTGCCCAGCAAAAAACAGGCCGGGCATGTGTTTTGTTTCAAGTGAGGATTTCAGATCCCGTGGATCAAAATAGTCATACTCGATAGCGTAACCAGGGCGAGTGATATGCGCCCGCTCAAAACCTTTCATCGATTGCACCAGTGCCAACTGAACGTCAAACGGCAGACTGGTAGAAATACCATTGGGATAGATTTCAGTGGTCGTCAAACCTTCCGGCTCAACAAAAATCTGATGGGCATTTCTTTCCGCAAAACGCACCACTTTGTCTTCAATCGAGGGACAATAGCGTGGCCCGGTACCTTCTATCACACCACTATACATAGGTGAGCGATCCAGCCCAGCACGAATAATGTCATGAGTTTGCTCATTAGTATGGGTGATATAACAAGCCACCTGCTGTGGATGTTGCTCAGCCTTGCCCATAAAAGAAAATATCGGCACAGGCTGATCGCCAGGTTGAGCATCCATAACCGTGAAATCGAGGGTGTTGCCGTCAATTCGCGGCGGAGTACCCGTCTTCAGGCGATCAACATTAAAGGGGAGGTCCCGTAAACGTCTGGACAAGGCGTTGGCGGGTGGGTCACCCGCGCGACCACCTTCATAACTCTCAAGACCGATATGAATACGGCCAGCCAGAAAGGTGCCAACGGTCAACACCACGGTGGGGGCTGAAAACTTCAATCCCATCTGAGTGATGACCCCGGCCACATGGTAATCCTCAACAATCAGGTCATCCACCGCCTGCTGGAACAAAGTCAGGTTTGGGGTATTTTCCAGCACGGATCGCACCGCTTGTTTATACAGCACCCGATCGGCCTGAGCCCGAGTTGCCCGCACAGCAGGCCCTTTGCTAGCGTTGAGAATACGAAACTGAATACCGCTCTGATCGACAGCGTAAGCCATCAGCCCACCCAGAGCATCGACCTCTTTGACCAAGTGTCCCTTGCCGATACCACCAATAGCCGGATTGCAGCTCATTTGTCCCAGGGTCTCAATGTTATGGGTCAAAAGCAGGGTATTGCAGCCCATGCGAGCAGCCGCCAACGCAGCCTCAGTTCCGGCATGCCCCCCCCCCACAACAATGACATCAAAGCGATCCTGAAAAAACATGCCAATCGGCCTACAACCCTGAGTTAATCAGCTGACCGCTGGATTTTCCGGTAACAAGCTGATTGATAATAAAAAACTGCTAATTTGTACTCTAACTATCTATATAAAATGGATGGCAGTACGCTACACCAACGCGCAACAAATCAATGCCCAACTAAATTTTCAGGCAATAATCTAATTACGCAATGCAATTAAGCAGGGTATTTTATAGTCTGGCCAGAATATAACCAATGAAAAACGACTGTTATTTAAGATCTTATTTGGGCTCGGGTTTATTATTGGGCAGGTTTTCAATTAGCAGTTGTTCGCTAATAAACGCCACCATAGCGGCCTTGGCCTCTTCATCAGACACGAATGGGCCTTGCTCATGGCCTTTTCTGACCGAAAAGAACCACTCGCCCCCGACGTTGTATATCCTTTCCGTGCGATACGGAACCGGACCATTTTCACCAAATCTGTTCGACTTCATAAGACCTGTTCTTCATATAAAAGCCAGTGCATAGCTCACATGTCTAGCACCAGTGTCTCCAAGCTGCGGGATTCTAAATGAGTCGGACATATAACTGCAAAATTATTTTCACTCCCGGCTCACTCATTTGCTTCGCTTAAGGGCATATCGGCAAGATGGTCAAGGGACTTGATTAAAATGAAGCGTAAAAATAATGAGGATAAATGACTAACGCAGATGTTATAAAATGCAGTTTTAATTTTAAAAAAATGGCACCTCCCTGTGCCAATCAACGCATAAAACAAAACTAAAACAGAAAAAACACACTCAAACTACAATTGTTCTTCAATGAACCCCTTTAAAGCCAGCTAGGCATCCATTGCTTAGGTAAACGATCCATGTTCTACCCCCCAGCGAATGGTAAAAAATCATTCACTGCCTTCCTGGAACATTCGATCATTACAGTTCTTGAACAAATCTCGGTTCACCATGCCGATTGGCACTCACTGCAACCATTTTCTGCTTACTAACTCACACCCCTTTTATTTAATTACCCCCTAACAGAACCTGATAAAGATCTTATGGCAACTCCCCCTCCTGATTCTGTAGGTTATATCTGAAACCCACGTAAGAAATATCCTACACAGCCTTCAAAAAGCATAAATTGTTCCAGACTTGTTGACATTCTCAACAAAAAGGTTGAAATTTAACCACATCAATCCAATTCTCCCCAGCTTGGTTGCGCTGTATTTTCCATTTAGACCAATGAGTTATAGTTCGCACTTCAAATTAGAGACAAGTGAAACCATGTTTGTCGAAACAGATAAAAAAGAAGCCCTTACCGAACTAATCGATACCTTCTACAAAGAGGCAGGAGAACTAGGTTGGCAAGGTCAAATCAATGACTGTGTCGCAAAAATCTTCGTGGAAATGCTACTTGAGACCCAGCGTGGGCTAAAAGATTATTCCTGGTCGCTAATCATCCCCGAACATGGGGTAACCGCAAATTGGTTAATTTACCAGATCGATAATTTCACCATTCAAAAAATGGGTCGCATGAACCAGGAGGCCAGTTGTCTGGAATATACTATCGAAAAATGGGATGACCGGCTGCGCCTGGCAGCCAAATACAACATAATACTGGATGATGATGACAATATCTGATTAAGACAGGCCCGTCCCGTCACCTCTCACAGCAGTCTGCTACCATTACCCGCAACTCAATTCCTAAACAAGCTTGAATGTCAATATCGACGTTGATCCCTCTGCCGCCTACAATGAGCTCGTATGTCAAACCAACTCAATCCCGCACAAAAAGCCGCTGTACGCTACCTGGATGGCCCATTATTAGTTCTGGCCGGTGCCGGTAGCGGCAAGACTCGCGTCATCACCCAAAAAATTGCCTACCTGATCAGCGAATGTGATGTAGCACCTCGTCATATCGCCGCCGTGACCTTCACCAATAAGGCTTCACGGGAAATGAAACAGCGGGTTAGCCAATTACTCGGCAAAAAGAATATGAAGGGACTGCGGGTCTCGACTTTTCATACTTTAGGTCTGGACATCATTCGCCAGGAACTCAATGCCCTGGGGCTGAAAACGGGTTTTTCCATTTACGATAGTGCCGATAGTCTTGCCCTTATAAAAGAATTGATGCGTAAGGCCTTTGGTGATCACGGCGATCAAGCCGATCAAATGCAGTGGCGTATTTCAGGCTGGAAAAATGCCTTTATTATACCGGAGCAGGCTACGGGACTAGCTGAAGACGCACAGGGTCACGCCTCAGCCCGCGTATATGAAGCCTATAACCACCATCTACGCACCTATAATGCCGTCGACTTTGATGATCTGATCATGTTGCCGGTGATGTTATTTCGCGATCATGCAGAAGTCCTCGAAAAATGGCAGGCTCGCATACATTACCTGTTGGTCGATGAATATCAGGACACCAATGCCACCCAGTACGAGCTAGTCAAGCAATTGGTCGGGATACGCAGCGCATTAACAGCGGTCGGAGATGATGACCAATCAATCTATTCCTGGCGCGGAGCCAATCCGGAAAACCTGGCCTTATTGAATGAGGACTTTCCACAACTCAAGGTCATCAAGCTGGAACAAAATTATCGTTCCAGCGGTCGTATATTGAAGGCCGCCAACGCCCTGATTGGCAATAATCCCCACATATTTGAAAAACGCCTGTGGAGTGATCTGGGTTATGGCGATCCGATCCGGGTGATCCGTTGCAAAGATGATGAACAAGAAGCAGAGCAAGTCGTACATGAGCTCATGCATCACCGTTTCCGCAACAACAACAAACACAAAGACTATGCAATTTTATATCGCGGCAATCATCAATCTCGCCAATTTGAACGCCTGTTGCGCCAGCACCAGATTCCCTATTACCTAAGTGGCGGCACGTCATTTTTTGCCTATACAGAAATAAAAGACATCATGGCCTACCTGCGTCTGTTGTCCAACCCCGATGATAACAACGCCTTCGTGCGCATCGTCAATACACCACGCCGTGAGATCGGCCCCGGTACATTGGAAAAATTGGCTAACTACAGCGATCAACGTGAAAACAGCCTATTCACCTCCTGTTTTGAAATTGGCCTGCAACACCACATGAGTGATCGCGCCTATCAAAACCTGAACACATTTGCCAATTGGGTTATCAGCATGGCGCACCAAGCTGAAAATAGTAATCCCATCGAGGCAGTTAAAAATCTGATCAACGATATTCGTTATGAGACCTGGCTCATCGACTCCTGCAAGGATGAGATCATCGCCACACGCAAGATGGACAACGTCAAGGAACTAACCACCTGGTTGGAGCGCATGCATAAGAAGGCCCCTGAGGCGACGCTGGCGGATCTCGTCAGTAAACTCATCTTGTTAGACATTCTCGACAGGGATGATGAAGAAAAAGGCGACTGTGTTAGCCTGATGACCCTGCACGCGGCCAAAGGTTTAGAATTTCCGCATGTCTATTTGGTTGGCATGGAAGAAGAGCTATTACCCCATCGCAACAGTATTGAGCAAGAAACCATTGATGAAGAACGCCGTCTAGCCTACGTCGGCATCACCCGCGCACAGCAAACACTCACATTGTCACTCACCGCACAGCGTAAACGCTATGGTGATACCACCGACTGTGAACCCAGCCGCTTCCTGCAAGAACTCCCGCAAGAAGATCTGCAATGGACAGGGACAGGTATTGAGGTCAATAAAGAGGAACAGCACGAACGTGGGATGTCACACCTAGCCACCTTGCGTGGCATGTTGACACCCGAGGGTTAAACCACTCTAGTGGTACTTCTAAAAATTCAATCAAGCAGATAATGGCAAGGCAAAAACAAGCGAAAAAGCGCAGTTTACATGTAGTAAATGAGCATTTTGAGCTTGTTTTTAACGAAGCCAACGCTGCTTCAGTGAATTTTTAGAAGTGCCCTCTCCACCATATCGTCCATGGCGGAGCATCCCTGTAGAGGCAGACCATACCTGCCCAACAAAAAAGGGCGAACACACGGGTTCGCCCTTACATTTCTTTATACCTGGGAATTATTGACTCTGCGACACCATATAATCCACGATGGCTTTAATCGTGGCTTCATCCAGGTTGCTACCACCCTTGGCAGGCATTGCTTTAAAACCATTAAGGGCATGGCTGTATAAAGTTGACTTGCCTTGCTCAATACGCGGCTTCCAGACATCTTTTTTACCCAGTATGGGGCCCCTGCCGCACCGATGCCATGACAGGCAAAACAAGCGGATTGATATGCCGCATTAGCGTCGATCTTGCTGGCACTGGCGGTAGAATCCATGCTGCTACTAACCTCTGCTTTATCCATACGGACTTGACCGATGGGCATTATTCGCTGATTGATACTGGCTTCGACACGTGGATCCATTTTGTCATCCGCAGCAAAAACGCTGTGAGTAGTAAAAATACTCCCCAACATCAATACCAATAGAACCGTCATAAGGTTCCTGACATTCCATACGATTAAGTTATTTTCTCGATTCACAATTAGATCCTCTAAATTGATAAATTGCCTGAACAGGTTCCATGGCAGGTACCGATTGTTGCGTTATCAGCACAGAGCCAAAAAAGTGATAAAGTATACTCATTTTACCCGCTAGACAAAACCATCCTCCCTTTATTTCTGATCAAAACAACGACACCAAATATCCAATCTAACTATGAAATATTAGTCACAATATTTAAGGGCGCTTCTATAAATAATGTTTTTTTCGTGAGAGCAAAGAAGCACCGCACGGACGACTACATAGCAAAGATTAGTCCATACAATCCTTTTGCATTTCCTCCATCCATAGGGGGCAGAGCAAGAGGTTGAAATGGGTAGGCAATATGAAAACTGCTTATAAAACACACTTTACCGCAACAGTCGCAAAGAGGTGAAAAGAAAAAATAAATTCGGTAATTCATAAAATTGAGCTTGCGATCCTTTGCGCCCTTTACGATTTAAATCTTTAAAATAAATTAAATACTTAACGGGACAGCAGTGATTTTGCATAGGCACAGACAACATACCCACACGGTACAATTCACTTCACACATAGCACACGACTAAAACTAAAAAAGGGGCCATACGGCCACTGCTGTCCCACAGTTTGGGATAAACAAGAAAGCCTGAATCCAAGTTGTTAAGATGTGAGTGCGAACAAACACTTAATAACGAGGGCTCAGGCTTTGTCACATCATAACATTGCATTTCATCAGTTGCGAAACCCCCTTTCCAGACATGAATTTGAAGGGCTGGCAAAAAAGCACCATTCAGGTCAAAAACTTCGCTCAGCCACTCGCTGGGACCAATTCATTGGGATGTCCATGTCACAGCTTTCTGGCCGTCAGAGCCTGCGCGATATTGAATCCAATCTGGAAGCTCAGCAAGATAAACTTTACCATCTTGGGGCAAAGCCAATTGCACGCTCAACATTAGCTCGACTTAACGAAAATCAACCGGCTAAGCTGTATGAAGCCGCCTTTTACAAACGACTTAATCACTGTAAAAAACAACCCTCGAATCAGAAATTTCGCTTTAAAAATCCGCTCTATTCACTGGATGCAAGGGCCATTGAACTGTCATTGACGTTATTTCCCTGGGCCGCTCATCGGTCAGACACCGCCAACGTCAAATTAAGTGTCGGACTGAATCACGGCAATATGCTGCCGGAATTTGTGGCGCTCAGTGACGGCAATGAAAATGACATGGTTCAGGGTCGAAAATTTGAATTTCCCAAAGGCAGTATTGTCGCCTTTGATAAAGGATATGTTGATTACCAATGGTTCGGAGACCTTACAGAACAAGGCGTTAGCTTTGTCACCCGCCCTAGAGCCAAATCGGTTTATAAGGTTTTGGAACGTAAATTGAGCAACAAATCAAAGGGCATTACAAGCGATCAAATTATACAGCTAAATAGCGCACACGCACTAAAACGTGGCGTTACCAACAGGGCAAGAGCATATTAATTCCCTGGACAAATCAATTCAGATCGTAACGTATCATCCATAATCGCAATCTTACGCTTTCGCCTCATACTGGCCTTACTGGTAGTATTTTGTTTAAGCAAATTAAGGGTTAAGCGACGC
>JAFLJQ010000123.1 GCA_022712915.1 Gammaproteobacteria bacterium
TGCCTCGCTAATTTGGTAGCTTGTTTTTTCTTCATCGGATACGCCTGATCACTCGGTTTTTTGTCGAATTGTGTGATCTGATCCGATGGGGTTCAATAAGTTCCCTTATTTTTCAATGAGTTTAAAGATCCTACGTATGAACTATCACTAGTGGTGAAAATAATAGCGAACCAATCTAATAAACCGGTTGCATTTGCTCTCTTTGAAATTATCAGCGATATGAGGCAGATTCGGATTATATTGCCAATTTAAAGCTCAACTCACAATTTAACATCACCACAAAATTCAAATCCTCCCCTGCAACTTGCAACTATTATTTCAGCAATGCCTCCATTTTCTGGATAACTTCTTTTGTATCCCAGTGAATGGCAGCATTGACACCGTATTTGATCTTCCCATCCGGGCCGATGACAAAAGTGGAGGGAAAGGCAACTACTTTCCAGCTAGCAGCTGTTTTTCCCTCGGGGTCGATTAAAACAGGGAAATCAATGGCGATTTTTTTCATAAAACGTTTAATGCTTTCAGCCGACTCAGCATAGTTAATGGAGATCAATTGAAAGGGTTTGCCTTGCATTTTCTGTCGCATACGATTGAGTGATGGAATCTCTTCCACACAAGGTGGACACCAGCTTGCCCAGAAATTAATGACACTGACCTTGCCTTTGAAATCAGTCTCGGTATATAACTTACCACTCACATCGTGCAATGAAAAAGCCTGGGCCTGTATTTTCCCTTGATAGGCTTTGAGCCGATAATCTAGACCCAACTTATTTTCAGCCGGTTTAAGTTTGATCAGTGGTTCTGCTTTTAATGGGTACGACTGTATACTCAATAATGAAATGGTTTTTTTAATCTTATCTGCAATTATGTGCAATTTCTTGAGTGTCTGCGCAGCTTTGTCATAAAACAATGATGTCACACCCGACATAATTTCTGTATACACAGGAGCATGACGTTGTAGCTGCTCAATCATGGCGGGTAGATGCCAGCGATTAGAGTTTTTCTCACTCTGAAAAATATACACCGGCACGGAGGTAGCACTAGCTACGTCAACAAACTGTGGCGCCTCACCCAGATTAGGTACTTGGGTAAATAAATAGGGAGAAAATAAAACAACACCCAGAATAGTTCGCTGTCGCGCCTCTAAAGTCTGCCAGGCATGTACACCACGCAAGGCCGGGATCGCACCATTGAAGCCACTAATCAGTAACAGTTTATATTTACCTCCTTCAGAGACAGCATGGATTAACTCGGCCACTACCTTGGCAGGAATATCCCGCATAGCCTGGGCACCACGAGGCAAGAACAGGGTCTCGGTCAAATCCACTTGCCAGACTTGCAGACCTATATTGGCCAGTTCCTTTGCCACTTGCCGGTGTCGATCAGACAATCCTCCACCCGGGCCAAGCCATACGACTCTGGGATGACCTTCTTTACCATAAATATCAGCCACTATTTCATGCCCCGATGGCAATTCCAGACTCCGTTGTATTGCCTCAATCCCATACACGGGCGAATTCAACATTAACAACACACTCATCGACCAAAATACAAAAACAGGCATTGAAGTACCACTTATGAAAATGTCCATTAAAAGAGGGCCACAGCATCCGGCAAAAGCCGATTCATGAAGTTTTTACACTCAGTGTAACAAAACTTGTCAATAGCACCTGACTATCGATTGTATTTGCTGCTATCACACACCATCGACACCAATAAATAAAGGGCGCGATATAAAGTTCCGTAGCTAATAACCGATAATAAATGCGACTATATATCATTATTTTATGAGTAGCTCACTGCGGATACTCACCGTGTGTTTCAATTTGTACGGAAAATAGCGAAAACCATGGCAATATACAAACTACATGCCATTGCGGACGGGCAAAAGGCCAGCGATGCGAGTGGCCCACCCCATACTGGCAACAATGCGGCCCTGCAGGCTCACGAGCATGTCATTATCGAATTGATTGCCACCAGCCTGGAACATAGCCGGTTTGTCTCTGTCAGCAATTCCCTGGTCAATGAGTTGGCAAGACACTTGAAATGCGATCGTGTCAGCCTAAGCCTGCGTAAGGGGAAGCAACGTACACCGCAAGCTATTTCAAATAGTGCCGGTGTTAATGCCGATTCCAAATTTATTAACCTAGTCACTGCCGCAATGGATGAGGCTCTCGACCAAAAAACATCCATTGTCTATCCGGCCAATAAGGACGATTCTCTCATCATCACCTCGGCCCATGAACAACTGGCCAATCACAAATCACATAAATGTACTTGCACCATATTACTCACCCATTCAAATCAGATCATCGGAGCCATCACGCTGGAACGTCCTATCGATCAACTCTTCGACGATGAAACATTTTTTTTCTGTCAACGTCTCGCCTTGCTGGTTGGCCCTTTAGTACAGCTTAAATATGAAGAAGAACATTGGCTGCTTGAACGCGGTTGGGGAACATTTAAAAAACATTGGAAAAAACTGTCCGCAAGGGGAAATTATTCGGAAAAAACCCTCTATGGACTGGTTGCCGCATTGTTGTTGATATTAACGTTTTCCACAGGTACACACCGCGTCACTGGCGATGCCATACTCGAAGGCAAGGTGCAACGCATGATCGCATCCCCTATCGATGGTTTTATTTCAGAAGTACATGTACGCGCCGGTGATATCGTCAAGAGCGGACAAGCCATGGCCAGTCTAGATGACAAAGAATTGCAACTACAAAAGATGAAATTACAGGGCGAATACGATAGCCATGCACGGGAGTATCGTGATGCCCGCACCAAATATGATCTGACGCTGGTCAGTATCGTTAGTGCCCAGATGCAACAAGCCAAAGCCGAACTCGACATTGTAAAAGAGCAGCTCAAACGCTTGCATATGACAGCACCATTTGATGGTGTCATTGTCGAAGGCAATCTCGAACAAGCACTCGGTTCCCCGGTAGAACGGGGTCAAATATTACTGAAACTTGCACCGCTGAACGACTATCGAATCATCCTCAAGATTGATGACCGAGATATAGCCCAGGTCAACACTCATCAAAGCGGTAAACTTGTCCTGGCCAGTCTGCCAGGCGATATCATGAAGTTCAATATTAAAAATATCACGCCGGTATCTATCGCTGAGGGTGGCCGTAACTACTTCAAGGTCGAGGCACAACTGGAGCAAAAAAGTTCCCTCTTACGTCCCGGCATGCATGGTATTGCCAAGATTGAGGTAGGCGAACGAAAACTGATCTGGATCTGGTTGCACCGCTTTACAGACTGGTTACGTTATCAGATCTGGGCACTGTAAAGGGCCAGTCTCATGATGCCAAGCAACATTAATAGTCCAACCTGGTACCGCGTTGCAGAACTAAAACCACAACTACAGGAACACATCACGGTTCACCGTCATGAATATCGTCACCAGGCCTGGTTTGTTCTACAGGATCAACATAAGGCGCGTTCACATCGCTTTAATAGCATCGCCTACTTCGTGATCAGTTCTATGAACGGTCAACGGAGCATGCAGGAACTCTGGGGAATTGCGCAAACCCGCTTTGCAGACAATCCACCCAGCCAAGAGGAAATGGTCAGCTTACTGAGTAAACTTTATCATTGTGAACTGGTACACACCGATTCTGTACCGGACATAGAAGAGTTAAGCCAGCGGGCAAAACATTCCAGCAAACAAAAAATCAAACAATATTTTCTCAACCCACTCAGTCTACGTTTCCCCCTATTCAACCCGGAGACGTTTCTGAACCGAAACATCACGTATATCAACTTCTTATTTAAGAAGCGTATGTTCCATATATGGATCATGCTTATCACACTGGCTTTACTCTTAATGATCATCAACTGGCCAGAGTTATCTACTGCCACGAAAACACATGCCTTTACAACACAGAACATAATGATGTTTCTGTTTATCTATCCACTCGTCAAACTTCTGCACGAACTGGGACATGCCTTTACCATTAAACATTACGGCGGCGAAGTCACCGAAATGGGTATCATATTTATGGTATTCGTGCCCCTGCCTTACGTGAATGCACACAGCGCCATGGCCTTGCCGGATAAAAAACAGCGTATGTTAATCAGCGCCATAGGGATCATAGTTGAATCTACATTAGCAGCCCTTGCTCTGCTGTTATGGTTGACTATCGAGCCGGGCCTGCTGCGGATTATTTGCCTTGACATAATGTTAATTGGTGGACTGTCAACATTATTTATGAATGGTAACCCACTATTAAAATTTGATGGTTACCATGTCCTTACTGATGCTATCGAATCACCCAATCTCGCCACCCGGGCCAAAAAATATTTTTCTTACAAGCTTCATCAATGGTTATTTAAAATTGAAAAAGACGATGATGGCCTGATGCATGATAATGAGGCTATCTGGTTTTTCACTTATGCCCTGGCCGCATTCGCTTATCGTATTTTTATCATGTTATTTATTCTTGGCATGGTACTGGAAAAATTCTATGCCGCGGGCATCGTGCTTGTCATCTGGACCGTGACATTACAATTTATTCTACCAAGCTGGCGTTATATCGTGCAGCTAACCACCTCTGAAAAAACATCAAAAAACAGACCCCGCGTCTATAGTGTTTTAGCTGTCCTCAGCCTTGTCTTACTGCTCACCCTGTTTATCATCCCCATGCCACAAACTAGCTCCACACAAGGTATTATCTGGATATCAGAGGAAATGCAAGTCAAAGCACAGTCAGCCGGTTTCATACGGAATATGCTGGTGGAAAACAATCATACTGTCCAGCAAGGTGAGTCGCTCATTATCACAGAAGATCCGCTACTGGCAGGCCGCATCAAGATACTTCAGGCACAACTCAAAGAATTAAATATTAAATATCTGGCAAAGCGTGGCCAACACCTTGAGGCTGAACAATTCAAACAAAATATCGCAACAGCAGAAATAGAACTTGCATTGCACAAACACCGTCTGGCATCTTTGACCATAAAAAGCCCTGCCGATGGCCGACTGGTCATACCGGACTATCTTGATTTACCTGATCAGTTTGTTAAACAAGGTCAAATTCTCGGTTTTATTCTTGCAGCAGATCATGTCGTGGCCCAGATCATTATAATCGAGCAGGAAATTGCCCTTTTTAAACAGGCGCATTCTGAGTTTGAAATACGACCCATAGGCCAACCGGACAAAATCGTAACAGCACGCTACAGTCATCTGGTTCCAGAGGCTATCAAACAGTTACCTTCAGCGGCCCTGGGTGTACAAGGCGGAGGTAACATTCTGGTTGACCCTGCGGATTCCTCAGGACGAACCCCACTTGAAAAAGTTTTCCAGCTTGAATTGTCACTACCGGACAACCAGCTCCAAAACTATATTGGTAGCCGTGTGCTAGTACGAATCAAACATGGTAATCAACCACTGGCAAAACAATGGAGACGTTCGTTGCAGCAACTTTTCCTGGGACGGTTTAATGTCTGATATTCCATTCTTATCAAACCTGTCCCTTAATGCCAACTCAGAACGCAATGAGGTCAACAACAATGGGTATGATGATTTTATGGCCACGATTATTGGCCAATTTCGTGCCCGGTTGTGTTCACAGCAATCCGGCTTTGCCAAGTCTTATCAGCAAATAAAAAAGAGTCTGTCCAACATTAAGGACATGGATAAAATAGAATATGCTGAACACCTCACACAACTCCGTTATGCCATGGTGCGTGATGGCTTAACCGAACAACACATCAACCAAAGTTTTGCGCTGATTTATGATGCGATTATCCGTAAACTCAAAATGCGCCCCTACAAGGTTCAGCTAATGGCAGGCTGGGTCATGATGCAGGGTAAGCTGGCCGAGATGGAAACCGGCGAAGGCAAAACCCTTACTGCCTTATTCCCCGCCTGTACAGCCGCCATGGCCAAAATTCCCGTTCACATCGTGACTGCCAATGATTATCTAGCCTCACGGGATGCCGAACAATTGAAACTTGTCTACCAAGATCTGGGGCTCAGTGTCGGCGTAGTAACATCTCGCACACCGGCCGAACAAAGACACGCCGCCTATGCCTGCGATATTACTTACTGTACCAGCAAGCAACTCGCACTCGATTATCTGCGTGACCGCATGAAGCAGGGCTTGCAACAAAAGTCCCTTCGATTGCAGTTGCAACAACAACTCAACAAGACCTACTCACCCGAGCAATTACCCATGTTACGAGGCCTTTGTTATGCCATTATCGATGAGGCCGACAATGTCTTAATAGACGATGCCCGTGTCCCATTAATTCTCGCCAAGGATCAAAATGAACCAAGCAATCTCACTCTTTATTTTCAGACCCTAAGCATCGCCCGTCTTTTACAACCGAATCATGACTTTCAGATAAATCCAACCGAACCCAAGGTTATACTCACCGAAGCCGGACAACAGCGCCTGTCAGAAATCACAAAAGAATTCACGACAAATTGGACGGCTAATGAAACCAGGCAACTTGCCCTGCTTGCACTGCGCGCCTTATTTGTCCTACAGCGGGACAAACACTATCTGGTTAAAGACAAAAAAATTCAAATCATCGATGAAAATACAGGCCGTATCACACCCGATCGCAGTTGGGAAAAAGGACTGCAACAAATGATCGAATGCAAGGAAGAATGTTCCGTTAGTGATGAAAAGTCCGTGCTGGCTCGCATTAGCTTTCAACGTTTTTTCCGCCGTTATCTGCATCTGGCAGGCATGAGCGGTACGGCACGCGAAGTGGCCGGTGAATTACATCGTACCTATGGTCTCGAAGTGGTGACCATTCCAACCCGTAAACCCTGTCGTCGTAGGTTACTGCCACAACGCATCTATCCACTGGCAGCCACTAAGTGGCAGGCCTGTGTCAAACGCATCAAGAAAGTACATAACAAGGGCCGCCCTATTCTGGTGGGCACACATTCGGTTAAAGACTCAGAATATTTAAGCCTGTTACTTACGCAAGCACAATTACCCCATCAGTTACTCAATGCCCGACAAGACAAGAAGGAAGCCCATATCATCGCCCAGGCTGGAAATAAAGGTCAAATCACTATTGCGACTAATATGGCGGGCCGAGGGACCGATATAAGACTTATGCAAGAATCAAAGAAATCCGGAGGCTTACACGTCATGTTGATGGAGCTGAATGATGCTCGACGTATCGACCGGCAACTCTATGGCCGCGCAGCCCGCCAAGGTAACCGTGGTTCCTGTGAGGCAATAGTCTCACTGGAAGACAGCATCTTTGAACGCCTGCCTAAAACCATCAAGAAAATGTTGCTTCACCGGTTTAAACCCAATCATTATTTGCCGCTTTGGTTAAGTCGAGTGCTTGTTTACTGGGCACAATGGTCACAACAACATGAGCACGCTCAGCTTAGACGAATGTTACTAAAATGGGATCGGCAACAAGAAAGGACCCTGGCTTTTTCTGGCAGGAGGGAATAAATAGAAAAACCTTATTATGAAATGGCTGCTGAAACTCAAACCGCTTTTTCTCTTCCTGGTCTGCGCCTTCCCGCTATCATTGGCCAAGGCTACCCCTTTGCCTGTATTTGACTGTCTGATCGAACCCGAACTGGTGGCCGATGTTGGCAGTCCAGTGGATGGTGTCATCGAAAAATTCTTCATCAATAAAAGTGATGTTGTCAAAAAGGGCCAGAAACTGGCCCAGCTCAACCAGTCCGTCAATATGTCCACGGCTATTCTCGCCAAGGCCCAATCTGAGATGCAGGAAAAGATCAATTCCAAGCAGTCCTACCTTGCCTTTGCCCAACGCAAGATGAACCGCATTAAAAAGCTTTACAAACAAAAGGCCACCAGCAGTTTCCAAAAGGACGAGGCCGAAACGGAACTCAAACTGGCCGAGTCAGAGCTGAAACTCGCCAAACGAGAAAAACTGATCGCCAAGCTCGAATACCAGCAAGCTATTCAACGACTCAGGGAAAGAAGTATCCATAGCCCATTTGAGGGTATTGTGGTCAAACGTTACCTTGCCCTGGGCGAATCGGTGGCAGACAAGCCAATCATCAAATTGGCCAAGCTCAATCCGCTACGGATTGAGTTGATCCTCACTGCCGAGTTATTTGGCCTGATTAAAGTAGGCATGGTGGCCAAGATTATCCCTGAATTACCCAACTACATACCCAAGCAAGCGACGGTCACCGTAGTGGATAAACTGATCGATGCCGCCAGTGGCACCTTTGGTGTGCGTCTTGCCCTGCCCAACCCTAACTACAGCACCCCCAGCGGGCTGCGTTGCCAGGCCCAGTTTCTTCCAGAAGAAAAGCCCATTAACGCTACAAACCTAATCGACAAAAAAACAACAAA
Organism: Gammaproteobacteria bacterium; assembly: GCA_022712915.1. Classification (GTDB taxonomy): domain Bacteria; phylum Pseudomonadota; class Gammaproteobacteria; order UBA6429; family Thiohalophilaceae; genus JAHEDB01. The sequence goes on from JAFLJQ010000123.1 coordinate 8,325, forward strand.
CATAAACACAAAAAAATAAATCTCTACAGATGTTATTTCCGCAGCTTGGCTACATGTGTATGGCATTGAAAATATATGCTTTTCTCCTAATAGCACAAACACATCCTGCTTACTTTCGAAAGATAAGCTTATAATTTCCAAATATCAGACACACCACTCCCACACATTTTCGCAAGGCATAAATTTCATCCAATATTGCACCAAATGATCTTATTTTAAGAATACGGCTATTCTGAAAATCAATACCCGCATAATTAATATATATATCCCATAAAAACCCTTAAACATATCCTGTATATAGCCGAAATATGATATATAAACTTTTTAGCTGATTTTTTATCTGAATCAAAGAGGATGTCTTAATGGCAAAAAAGCTACGTTTATCAAGCCTGATACACGAAGAACTCGAACCTCGCCTGCTGTTTTCTGGCGGACTCGAGACGGTATTGATTGACGACAGCCAACCCGCGACAGAAGCCGCTATTGTAGAAACCTTGTCACACAATGTAACCGATACCCTGATCCTCAATCATGACCCATCCGCTCATCAAACTAACGAACCGACCCGTGAAGTAGTCTTCATTGACAAAAATGTAGAAAATTATGAGCAACTGCTGGCTGACCTGAGCAATCGAAACAATATCGATATCTTTGTCCTCGACAGTAACGTAGACGGCATCGACCAGATCAGCGCCGTACTGGCCAATTATCAAAACCTGGACGCCGTGCATCTGATCTCGCATGGTAATGACCAGGGCCTGACCCTGGGCAATGGCCGACTCGAAGATAGCAATCTGCAAGATTATCGTGATGCCATCCAGAGTTGGCAAAGTGCCCTCAGTCAAGATGCCGACATCCTGCTCTACGGCTGTAACCTCGCTGCCAGTGAAGCGGGCCAGGCCCTGATCAATGCTCTGGGTGAACTCACCGCTGCCGACATCGCAGCCAGTGACGACCTTACTGGTCTGGCCGCATTAGGGGGCGATTGGGTATTGGAATATGTGTCTGGCAGTATTGAAACCAATTTGATATTTAGCATCGAAATTCAATCTAACTGGAAAGGGGTTCTTGCCGCCCCCACCGTTAACAATTTGACCGGTGATATCCTAGCCTACACCGAGGGAGATGGTGCCCAAATAATTGAACAAGCCAGCGATGTTACCGCATCTGATGGTGGCGGTGGACCCTACTTTGTTAGTTTGGCAGTAAGTGTTACCGCAGGTGGCGACACCACCGAGGATGTCCTGTCCATCAATCATCAGGGTTCCGGTGTCGGACAAATTGGTTTTGACGGAACAAATGTCTCCTATGGAGGCATAAATATCGGTACGGCTACCGGTGGCAGTGGTGGCACCGACCTGATGATCACGTTCAATGGCAATATCGATAACACCAGTTGCACCGCACTTTTTAAAAATATCACCTATGAGAATACTGATACCGTTAACCCGACAACAAGTTCCCGCACCATCACCTTCACAACTGACGGTTCTGGAGGTGGAGGTAGCGATTCTGATACCACCACCGTGAATATCACCGCCGTCGCCAACACCGCAGCACCGGTGCTCGATAACACCGGCACCATGACCCTGACCAATATCACCGAAGATGACACTGCTTCCGCAGGTGACACCGTCGCCGCTATCATTGCCACCAGCGCCGCTAATGCAGGTGATGCCATCACCGATGCCGATGGTGATCCGGAAGGCATCGCCATCACGGGCATCGATAACACCAACGGCACATGGCAATATAAAACCACCGCCGGGGCCTGGACGGCCTTTGGTGCAGTCAGTGATACCAGCGCCACCTTGTTAGATGCCAACGATCTGATCCGCTTTGTACCCAATACCGATTACAACGGCAGCGCTGGTAACATCACCTTCCGCGCATGGGACACTACCACCGGGGTCAGCGGTGCCACCGCCGTTGATGTTTCCACCAATGGCACCACCACCGCCTTCAGCACCGCCACTGAAACTGCAACCCTGACCGTCACCGCCGTCAACGATGCCCCAACTGCGGCCATCAATACCATCACCGCCACCGAAGACACTGACTTTGTGTTCAGTGCGGCCAACTTTAACTTTGCGGATATCGATGGCAATACCCTGACCTCGATTAGAATCACCACCTTAGAAGGTGTCGGTGCCCTGCAATGGTTTGATGGGGCCATCTGGCAGGATGTCACCTTGAATCAAGTCATCACCAAGGCTGACATTGATATGGGTTTTGTAAAATTTATTCCCGTGGCCAATGCCAATGGGGCGACCTATGACGGCTTTGCTTTCTCGGTCAATGACGGCACCACCGATTCGGTTAGCAGTTATGCCATGACCATTGATGTTGCTGCCATCAATGTTGATTCTGTTCGTGTTGTATACGATGTTGAGTCGGTCGTTGTTGAGACTCCAACCATTGAATATGAACCGATCACGACCGCCGAAACGAAACAAGAAACAGAAAATACAGAGACAGAAACAAAACAAGATTCCGAAGCAACAGATATCGTACTTGATGTTGATGAACAAGGTGAGTCGACCATTTTATCAGCGCATGGGACAAAATCATTACTCCATTCACTGACGACCCATCAAGCCGAATCCGAGGTCAGTAATTTCACACCCAGTACAGCAAAATATCTGCTTGCAGAAAATAACCTGCTTATATCGGGATCAACCGGTCAACTCAACTTCCAGAACATAAAACTCGATCTGCAATTAGCTCTGGATGAATTAAACCAGCAAATGGGCTCAGATGGTCGAGCAACAGAATCAGACGGGCAGATCATCATCACCACCACGGCCGGTGTCAGTATTGCACTAGCCGCCGGTTTTATTACCTGGGCCTTGCAAGGCGGTTCACTGCTCACCGCCCTGTTAACAACCTTGCCGGCCTGGAACACCTTTGACCCCTTGCCCATCCTGGATGCCAAGTCTAACAGGACTAAAAAAAGCAGCAAAGATGATAAACAACAACACGATAAACTCGATTATGTGTTTGATGAAACTTCACCCGCTACAATCACATAGTGCCAAAATAGACCATGATGACAATCTCCCCTGACAAGCGCATTGCCTTTGGGCTGGTTACGATTACAGTCGCGGTGCTTATTTTTGCACAGCTATTTGGTCTTCTGCCTGACGAACGAAACACGAAACTCGAAAGCCGCAAGGTTATCATAGAAAGTCTGGCCTTACAGGTAGCCCGCTATGCCGGGACGAACCAGCTAATAAATATCAAATCTATTCTTTCAGCATTGAAAGAACGAAATCCAGACGTTTTATCCACCGCCATACGTTCCAGCAATGGTTTTATTATGGTCGAAGTTGGGCCACACAGAAAAACCTGGCAATTAAAAAGCAAAGACGCATCTACCGCTGATCAGATCCAAATTCCTGTTTTTGCGGGTCGTCAAAAATGGGGCAGTGTAGAAATATGTTTTACTCCAATTGATGGAAATACACTCTATGGTTTTGCGTTCAACAAAACATTTTTATTGATCGCATTTGTCGCCCTGGCCAGTTTTTTTCTATACGGTTATTTGTTACGTAAAACACTCAAACATCTCGATCCGAATTCGGTAATACCGGATCGGGTAAAAAATGCCATGAATATTATTTCAGAAGGCCTCGTAATTCTGGATGAAAAAGAACACATCATCCTGGCGAACGACTCCTTTGCCAAGCTCATTGGCGAACCCGCCGATACACTAATGGGCCAATCTCCACGAAAAATGAACTGGAAATATGATGAAGATGATATGCCCTGGACGGTGGCACAAAAGACAAATCAATCCATTTCTGATGTGCACATGAATCTGCTCACAAAACAATATGGCACACGAGCATTCCTCGTCAATGCCGCGCCTATTTGTAGTGGAAAAGGTAAAGTCAGGGGCACGATGGTAACATTCAATGATGTGACTCAATTACAGATGCGCAACACCCAATTACACAGCGCGGTACACACACTGAAAAAATCTCAGGCCGAGGTGCATCAAAAAAATAAGAAACTGGCTTTCCTGGCCTCACGCGATTCGCTTACGGGTTGTCTGAATCGGCGGGCCTTTTTTGAAGTTGCAGAATCACGTTTCAATTCACTCAAAGATAGTGGTGAGGCCTTTGCCTGCGTCATGCTGGATATCGACCACTTTAAATTGGTTAATGATACTTATGGTCACAGCGTGGGTGATGTTGTAATCAAAATACTGGCCAAGACTGTGCTTAACAATATTCGTGATGGTGACCTTGCCTGTCGTTACGGTGGTGAAGAATTCTGCCTGTATCTAAAAGATGTCGATTCAGAAGGGGCCTTTGCCATTACCGAACGAATCCGTCAACAGGTTGAAATGCTCGATTTTTCAAGTGACCCTGCCACCAAAGATATGAAAATCACCACTAGTTTTGGTGTCGCCGATCATAATGATGGGGTATCATCCATTGCTGGAATGATCGAATTAGCGGATCAAGCTCTCTATTATGCAAAAGAACATGGTCGTAATCAGGTAACGCACTATCATAATATAAAAGATGAAAAAAACATGGAACCTGAATCCAAGATTGAACATTTACACCACCAAACAGAATACCTAACGGGGCGCCCAGGTTTTATCTATCTGCTCAAGAATGCCATACAGTCGGGAGAAGAAAACCAATATGGACTATCGGTATGTCTAATTGATATTGATATGTTTAAACGTATTAACAATACTCTAGGACATACTGTTGGTGATAAAATACTCAAACAAATTGAACAACGAATCTCATCGCTTCTTAGTAAAATCAATGAAATTCTCAGAAAAAAACATCCTCATGCACATACTGAATTATTTAAACTACAAGGTGATGAGTTCGGCATTATATTTCATACCGTTAACCATATTGAACAAATCAACAATATAGCTAAATCTATTCAAGAGTGTAATTCCGCCCCCCTCATATCTGGACAACAGGAAATTAACCTAACCTGTAGTATAGGAAGTAGTATATATCCTCAGGACGGTGAATCCGCAGAGATACTATTAAGAAACATCGAAATTGCAACCAATCACGCCAAAAATCGGGGCGGCAACCTCCACCAGCCCTATCTTGATGAGTTCAATACCAGTTCCATTGATGAGCTTGAAATTGAAAGCAAACTCCATACGGCCCTGCGGAATAATGAATTATATCTGCACTACCAGCCCAAGGTTGACCTGAAAACCGGCCGCATTACCGGCATGGAGGCTCTGGCTCGGTGGCACAACCCGGAACTCGGTGATATATCACCGGCCAGGTTTATTCCCATCGCAGAACAATCCGGACTGATCAGTGAACTGGGTCTGTGGGTCATGAAGACCGCCTGTCTGCAAGGAAAAAAATGGCTGGATGCCGGATTCCATGATATGCGTATTGCAGTCAACCTGTCGGCCATACAGCTCAAGAAGCAAGATTTTCTTGACCGAGCCTTGGCCATTTTTGATGAAACGGGTTTTAATCCCAATAACCTCGAACTCGAAGTCACCGAAAATATGGTCATGGAAAATATCAAAATGGTAACACCGATCCTTTGTCAATTGCATGAAAAAGGCGTTATCATTTCTATCGATGACTTCGGCATTGGTTATTCATCACTGAATTATATTAAACGCTTCCCCATTAGTGTTATCAAGATAGACCGTTCCTTTATCACCAACATTGTCGAAGACCATGATGACCATGCCATTGTTTCAGCCATAATCGCTATGGCCCACGCCCTGAATCTTAAGGTAGTCGCGGAGGGTGCAGAACACTCTCAACAAATCGATATCCTGCATAAACTTAATTGTGACCTATTACAAGGCTTTGTCTTCAGCAAACCTCTGCCATATGATGATGCAACCAAACTAATTCAGGACAATGCCAAATACAACCCAGGTCCAGAATCCCTTAAGAACCAGATCAAGATATTAAAATCAGTTTAATCAACGGAGAATTATATTTTTATTAACAAATCAACAACGAATCACGTTTGTCACCGCTTGAGTCAAACAAGTCAGATCATCATTATTGATAATATACGGCGGCATTAAATAAACCAGTTTACCAAAGGGACGAAGCCAGACACCTGATTCAATAAATTTTTCTGAAATAGTTTTCATGTCCACATTCTGCTTCATTTGCACAACGCCAATCGCACCCAAGACACGGACATCTTGCACATTTTTATCATCACAGCAATTTGAAAGTCCTTTCAACAAACCTTGTTCAATTCGTTTTATATTGTCCTGCCAGGGTGATGCTAATAATAACCGAATACTGGTTAGGGCTGCTGTACAGGCCAACGGGTTGGCCATAAAAGTCGGGCCGTGCATAAACACACCGGGCTGCCCCTGACTAATAGCATCACTGATTATTTTTGTCGTTAAAGTCACGGCCAACGTAAGATAGCCCCCCGTCAAGGCCTTACCTATACACATAATATCGGGTGCAACATCCGCATGTTCACAGGCGAACAACTTTCCGGTTCGAGCAAACCCTGTTGCAATCTCATCCAGGATCAGTAATACATTATGTTCATCACACAACTGTCGTACCCGCTGTAAATACTCGGCTGAGTAAAAATTCATCCCACCCGTAGCCTGTACAATGGGTTCCATAACAACGGCAGCAATCTCATTTTTGTTTTCCAACAAAGCCTGCTTAAACGATTCAATATCATCAGTCTGACAAGGTCCACCAAAGTGACAAGTAGGCGCTTCGACAAAAAACTGTTTCGTCAACACATCACTAAACAAACTGTGCATACCCGTAACAGGATCACAGACAGACATAGCACCCAGAGTATCACCATGATAACCACAACGAACCGTGAGAAAACGCTGCCTTTTAGCTTGTCCTTTGGCGTGCCAATATTGAATAGCCATCTTCATGGCCACTTCCACAGCAACTGATCCTGAGTCAGAAAAGAAAACTGTTTGTAAAGGTTCCGGCGTGATATCAACCAACTGCCGGGCCAACTCAACGGCTGGGGGATGTGTCAGACCACCGAACATCACATGCGACATACGGTTGAGTTGTTCATTCAAGGCCTGATTCATTTCAGGATGGTTATAACCATGAATAGCACACCACCATGAAGACATACCATCGATCAACTCACGACCATCAGCCAGTTTTAATCGCACACCATCAGCAGATACCACCGGATAAACCGGCAGATCACTTCCCATAGCACTGTAAGGATGCCAGATGTGTCGTTTATCTATATTAAGTAATTCGTCTGAATAAGTCATAAAATCAATAACGATAAACCACCAAGGATGCAAAGAACGCCAAGTAATAATTTAATTTTTGTTTTTCAAATTTATTAAATAAGAGATAGTATCGCTAATTCAAAAAACTCGTTTAATAACCACAATTTATTTTTTCTTTGCGTCCTTAGCGGTTAAATATGAATCTTTAATAAATGCTTATTTATCCCGTTTTTTACCGGCAATCCGCAGACGCAGGGCATTGAGCTTGATGAAGCCTTCGGCGTCTTTCTGGTTATAGGCACCAGCATCGTCATCAAAGGTGGCTATGCTTTTATCAAACAGGGAATCAGTATCCGACATCCGACCAACAACAATGACATTGCCTTTATATAATTTCAGGCGCACGACACCGTTGACGTTCTGCTGTGAGGCATCAATCATGGTCTGCATCATCTCCCGTTCGGGTGACCACCAGTAGCCGTTATAGATCAACGAGGCATAGCGTGGCATGAGGTCATCTTTAAGATGCATGACCTCACGATCCAGGGTCAGAGATTCCATGGCACGATGGGCCTTGAGCATGACGGTACCGGCCGGGGTCTCGTAGCAACCACGCGATTTCATGCCGACATAACGATTTTCGACAATATCATCACGACCAATACCATTCTTGCCTGCAACATCATTCAGATAAATCATCACTTCAGCCGGTGACATGGGCTTACCATCGATGGCAACGATATCACCCTTACTAAAGCTTAATTCAATGTAAGTAGGCTGATCCGGTGCCGCCTCAGGTGCCACACTCCAGCGCCACATGTCATCTTCCGGTTCGGCCCAGGGATCTTCCAGAATATCCCCTTCATAGGAGATGTGCAGCAGATTGGCATCCATGGAATAAGGTGATTTCTTGCCCTTCTTTTTATAATCCACCGCGATATTATGTTGCTCGGCATAGGCCATGAGCTTCTCACGGGAATTGAGATCCCACTCGCGCCAGGGTGCGATGATCTTAATATTCGGGTTCAGGGCATAGGCACCCAGTTCGAAACGAACCTGATCATTGCCCTTGCCGGTCGCGCCGTGGGAGATGGCATCAGCACCGGTCTGTTTGGCGATCTCGACCAGACGTTTGGCAATCAAGGGACGGGCAATCGATGTCCCCAGTAGGTATTCACCCTCATAAATAGTATTGGCGCGAAACATGGGAAAGACATAATCACGCGCATATTCCTCGCGCAGATCTTCGATATAAATGTCTTTCACCCCCATGGCCTCAGCCTTGGCACGGGCAGGCTCAACCTCTTCGCCCTGGCCGATATCGGCGGTAAAGGTGACGACCTCACAGTGATAGACATCCTGTAACCATTTCAGAATGATTGAGGTATCCAAACCTCCAGAATAGGCCAAAACCACTTTTTTGATCGCTGACATGAAAAAACTCCAAATTCGAGATTGCTTACACCGAAATGCGGGGACGCAATTATACCCGAGAACAGAAGAAGATGAGGGGTAAAAATTTGAGGCTTTGAGAGATTGATATTTTCTTGCAGGACAATATTGCAAAAAGCCATGGCTGAGGGAGAAAAATAAATGCGCAGTTTAGGCTAGTTTTTCATGCTGTCTTGGGTAAAAAGACACTCAAGCAAGAGTTCGCCTATTTTACCAGCGTCACTTCGACACGCCGATTTTTACTGCGACCCGATGCAGAACGATTAGAGTGTTTTTTACCCTTCTCGCCCTTTGCCTTCACCGCCAGTTTGCTGGCAGGCAGACCCTCTGCAAGCAGAAATTTTTTCACCGCATTTGCCCGACGCTGAGCCAGGATTTTGTTGTAACGGGCAAAGCCAACACTATCAGAAAAACCAATGATATCGATTTTTTTCACCGTCTCATCTAGCTTTACGTATTCAACCATTTTCTTCAAGCGTTCAGTTTGCCCTGATGATAGTTGATATTTGTCATAAGCAAAATATACAGTACGCTTGCGTACATCCTTAAAAGAATACGGCAAAAGATTGCCCAGACAGGCCGAAAATTCTGTCAAGTGTCTTTGAAAATTAAAGGAGGAAACGGTCAGCACCACATCTTCACCACCGGTATCATCATCCCAGAACATAATAGTTGGCTGCATGCCTTCCCGAAGTTCCAGCAGCAGACGTTTGACCCATTCACTGGAAACCGAAAATAGTACTTTATCTTTCGGTTCCACGGATATAATTCCCAGATCCTTGACTAGAGTAAACCGCTTCCAAATTGGTGGCCGTGATTGGATACGGGCCTGGCCCAAGCCGCCTATCAGGCCCTCAGCCTCAACAAGAAATTGTAAGGGTTCATCCACTCCCTGCTTCATTACGGCATGACCAAATCCTGGAATAGGATGGCGTAACTCACAGAGGAATTTGGAACCTGAATACGACCATATCGATTCCTCTGGTCGGGCACCATAATGACGAATATCAGCTGTACCCAGTAATTCTGTATTGGAGCGGTGATATTTATCAGTGATCACCAGTTTGTTAGCTGGTTTACGAGATTCGAGATAGATCGTACCCGGTATTTTCTTGATCCGCTTGATACGCCGATCCTTACCAACCCATTCAATAACCTCCTGCCCAGCACCATCTTGATTATCAGACGGATCTGATTCATCCCGACTCAAGGCCTCGGAGATCGTCACAGCACGTCGGGGTTCTAACTCTGCTTCTGCTTGAATGACATCGGTCGGCATTCCAGCTTCCTGGCTGGCCAGGTGTTTATCCAACTTGACCGCATCCTGCTCTGATATCAAGAAACCCGTCGCATGAGCAGGTGGACTCAAATTGGCCACCCGTGCCAGTTTTTCATCTGCTTCATCATCCATCGCAATGGACTGTTCAGGATCAACCTGGCCGGAAAAACGGCTAGGTGCAGACAAAACCCCAACAGCTGGCCAGGCCAGAATCAGGATCAATGCATATTGAAGGGACAGTTTCATACGACTGAATGAAAGCAAGTTCCATTCCAGCTAGAGACAAGTAGTGAAAACAATTAGGAATACAGACCCGGCTGCAATTACCGGGGCTGTATTAAAGGCTTATTTTTTAGCGCGTTTTGCAGCTCGGCGCAGACGCGATGACAGGCGTCTAGCCAGATCACCAAACAGCTCGGTCTGGGTAGGATGGGGGTGAATGGCCTGACCAACCTGTTCCAGGGTCATGTTGGCTGAAACTATCATCACGGCCTCGCCAATCAAGGTATCGGCATGGTCTGCCAACATATGAACCCCAACAATGCGGTGGGTCTTCTTATCAGCCACCAGCTTGATCAGCCCCAGTGTCTCACCGGTAATCATGGCCTTGGCATCCACGCTCATGGGCACCTTGATCTCAGCGGCATCGATACCCTGGGCCTTGGCCTGTTCCATGGAAAGCCCCACAAAGGCCGCCTCTGGACGGGTAAAGATCACTCCGGAATCCTTGTCCTGATCATAGACCTGAGCCTCACCACCGATATTATGTGCCACCACTCGGCCCTGCTGGCCTGCGGTGTGAGCAAGCATTAGACCACCGATGACATCACCCACGGCAAAGATATGAGCCACATTGGTACGGCAACGATTATCCGCCTTAATGACACCCTTTTCCGTCTGAATACCGGCCTTATCGAGTTGTAGAGGCTCCAGCACTGGACGCTTACCTGTGGCCATAATGACGTAATCACAATTAAAATTATGCGCCTTACCATCTGCCCCTTCATAGGCAATCTTCATCTTGCCCGGTTCGCCCTTGATCTCCTTGATCTTGACGGCCGTTTCAATAGACAGGTTCTTGTCTTCATTGAGGATGGCCGTAAGTTGCTTGGCCACCTCCGGCTCAACTTCGGCCAAAATACGCTCGTTACCTTCAAGAAGCGTCACTTTCGAACCAAAGTCCTGAAAAATCTGCGCCATTTCGCAGCCAATCGCACCGCCACCAATAACACCAATACGCTTGGGTTTCTCCGTGAGCCCCCAGACAGTATCCGAGGTCAACACACCACCTCTGGCGACACCCTCATGGGCACCGGGAATCGGCGGCACAAACGGCGGCGCACCCGTGGCGATCACGGCTGCGCCAAAGCTAATCTTTTTACCTGTCTTGGCATCGCCCTCAACAGCGCGGCTATGGGGATCTTTCTGATTACCACCGGTATCGACAAATACTGTGTGGTCATCCACGAAGCGGGCAAAACCCTGAATAACATCAATTTTCACGCCCTTATCGGTGTTCAGGGCCATTTTGCCGCGTTCTTCTAGGACTGAACGGCGATGTTTCTCCATCTTGCCCCAGTCGAGCTCTGGCTTGCTGGTGCCGCTGATCCCAAGCAACTTATCATGGGCACGGTCACGAATACGATCCGCCGCGGCACGCCATGCCTTGGAGGGAATGCAACCACGCCAGAGACATTCACCACCCGGGAAAGGCGCATCGTTCACCATAGCGACCTTAAAACCATGTTCAATCAGATCACGAGCACAATCTTCCCCGCCCGGGCCACCGCCAATCACGACCACATCGTAATCCCAGCTGCCTTTGGACAGTTCAAATCCACTACTGGCCACCGCAGCTGTTGAGGCCACGGCAACCGCCGCAGAATCCAGCCAGCTTGGCGTTTCGACCAGATCTCTGAAGGTATTCAGAAATTTAGCCGCGTCTGCACCATTAACAATACGGTGATCCGCTGTAATGGTGACGGGCATTCCCTGTGGACCCAGTGTCGCAATAGCAAAAATAGCGGAAGTACCCGGGGACGGAATCGCATCAAACTGACTAATTCCCATCATGCCCATATTGGAGATGGTAAAAGTTGGGTTGGAATATTCATTTGGTTTCAGACGGCGGGCACGAGCACGATCGACCATGTCTGTCCAATTGGCACTTAAACTGCCCAGATCAGCATTCACCACATCACGTAGCACCGGCACCACCAGCCCCATGCCATCAGTTGATACCGCGATACCGATATCGACCTGAGCACGCTCGACGATACGGTCTTCATGTTGATAAACGGCATTAATGCTGGGGTGTTTTTCAATGGCCAGTGCAGCGGCCTTGGCCAGAGTCACGGTAAGTGAAAAACCTTTTGCCTTGGATGCCGTCTTCAGGGCACTTGGATCAATATTTACGGATACACGGAACAACGGCATAGACAGGGAGTATTCCATATTCTGGGATACAGCCTTTTCCATCGACGTCATGGCACGACCTTCACCCGGCACCTGGAAAATACGCCTGGTAGAGGTCTTCTGGACGTTACTGTTCAGCACGTCTGCCGCAATAATGGCCCCAGCCGGGCCTGTGCCCGGAATACTATTGAGATCAATACCGTGGGCACCCGCTAACTGGCGTGCATAGGGTGTAGCATTCTTGCTGGTTGGGCGCGGTGACGGTGTTGCTCCATGGGGTTGCGCAGGTACACGCGTTTTAGCCTGAGTAGTACCGGCTGGGTATGATTTAGGCCTTTCGGCCGCAGCCGGTGCAGCAGCCGCCACGGCAGTGCGCTTACTGTCCAACACCTGACCGGCATCGGCCACCAGGAAGGCAATTGCATCCCCCACCGGAATAGTGCTGTCGATCTCGGCAATCGGCCCGGACAAATAACCCTCACGGAAGACCTCAACATCCATAATGGCCTTGTCGGTTTCAACCTGGGCCACCACATTGCCCCGTTCGACCTTGTCACCGATATTCATTTCCCAACTAACCATCACACCTTCATTCATGGTATCGGACAACTGAGGCATTTTGATGGTGTAGGCATCTGCCGGTGTATCATCGGCCGCCTCGACTACTGCAGGCATCGCTTCGGCTGCTGTAGCTGTCACAACAGGAACTGCGCCCTCTGACTGAACGTCATCGGCACTGGCCACTAAATAGGCCATGGCATCACCGACGGGCATGGTGGAATCAACGTCAACCATCGGGCCAGACAGGTAGCCTTCACGAAAAACTTCCACATCCATAATGGCCTTATCGGTCTCGATGGTGGCCACGATGTCGCCACGTTCAACCTTATCGCCAATATTTTTCTCCCAACTCACCACCATGCCCTCGGTCATGGTGTCAGAAAGCTGAGGCATTTTGATTACATACGGATCAGACATATTCTTGGATTCTTTAAAATGTTTACACGTTGGCTTTCAGGCCGATAGCTCTAAACTCTCTGTCGGGCTAAAGCCCGATCTACAGCCCGATCATCGGTAATTAAATTTTGCCCATTACCTTTAAGGCACCCTGATAGACGTCATCCGCATTGGGGATGGCCGCCTTTTCCAGTTTGGCATTATAAGGTACAGGGACATCAGCAGCATGAATACGCACGGGTTGTGAATCCAACGCAAAGAAACAATCTTCCATGATGCCAGTAATGATTTCAGAACCCACACCCACCGGCGCTTCATCTTCTTCAGCCACTAACACCTTATGCGTTTTTTCCACTGACTTACGAATGGTCTCGCGGTCAATCGGTTTGAGTGAACGCAGATCGACAACCTCGGCACTGATACCATCTTTGGCCAGACGTTCTGCTGCCTGCAAACACAGATGCACACTGTAGTTGTATCCGATCAGGGTGATATCCGAACCTTCAAGCACTACCTCGGCACCTTCCAGGGGACGGAAGAACTCTTCATCAGGAATCTCTTCCTTAATGTTATACATTTGCTCGTGTTCGATAATAATCACGGGATCGTTTGAGCGAATAGCGGACTTCAACATGCCATAGGCATCAAGCGGGCCACGCGGTGTCACCACGCGTAAACCAGAGGTCGACATAAACATACGTGCCAGACGGGCCGAGTGTTGTGCCGCCAACTGGTGGGCCGTACCACCAGGGGTACGCATGACAATAGGACAGGCTATTTGTCCGCCGGACATGTAACGTATTTTCGCGGCCGCATTGACGATAGTATCCAACGCCAATAACGCAAAGTTGATCGACATGATCTCGATAATGGGACGCATGCCCGTCATCGAAGCACCAATACCGATGCCAGTGTAGGAGTTTTCAGAAATGGGGCAATCAATAATTCGTGTTTCACCGTATTTGTCATACAGTCCGGAGGTCGCCTTGTAGGTACCACCCGCCACACCAATATCTTCACCCATGGCGATCACCATCGGATCTCGTGCCATTTCTTCATCGTGGGCGCGTCGAATCGCTTCCCAATAAGCAGTTTCTGCCATGTTAACCTCTTAATATATTATTTTTGTAAGGGACCAATCCAACGTGGATCAGGATTGTCATCCAGTACGTATTTGTGCAGGTCTTCAACTTTCGGCTCTGGACCTTCTTCCGCAAACTTGATGATGTCATTTTCAATCTCGTCATCAATTTCTTTTTCCCATGCCTTGATCACTGCAGGCGTAATAACACCGGCATCGATCAGTTTCTTACTGCTGATCGTGATCGGGTCACGTTTTTCCCACTCGGCCTCTTCTTCCTTGGTGCGGTAGCCTTTGGCGTCCGACATGGAGTGGCCACGAAAACGGTAAGTCATAAATTCAATAAAATAAGGCTTCTGCTCATTACGCACATAGTCAATGGCAGCCTTGGCGGCGGGCATAACATTGTCAATATCCATGCCATCATGCTGGCTGGATTTCATGTTGTACGCCGTATCAACACGCTTGTATTGATCTCGCTGGGCAGTGGAACGATCAATATGGGTTCCAATGGCATAACCATTGTTTTCACAAACAAACAACACAGGCAAGTTCCAGACCGATGCCATGTTCATGGTTTCATGGAAGGTACCCTGATTATTGGCACCGTCACCGAGAAAACAAATTGCAATCTGCTTTGTGCCCTTGTGTTTGCAGCCCAGCGCCAGACCTGCGGCTAAAGGGAAAGGCTGCCCCACCAAAGCATAACCGCCCATAAAATTCTGGCTAGCATCAAATATATGCATGGAACCGCCACGTCCCTTTGACGATCCATTTTCTTTTCCATACAATTCAGCCATCACTTCGCGGGCCGGGGCACCGGTCTTGATAGCATGAACATGGTCACGGTAGCCGGTAATAACATAGTCATTTTCCTGGCCCTTACCCACAATAGCCATTTCCAGCACACCCGTGCCAACGGCCTCCTGGCCTGAATACAAATGGAGAAAACCGCCAATTTTTCGTTCCATATAGGCTTCAAAGGTACGATCCTCGAAACGGCGATAAAAGATCATTTCACGTAGAAGTCGTTTTTTGTCCGCGTCGCTCATGTGATTCCTTATTTTTTCTTCAAAACTGGTATTAAACGTACCCACAAAAAGCGTAGTGCACGTAAGTGGCCGCGTATCATCGTGGTTTTTGTGCATCAGGTCAAGATAGACACAGCCTATATGGGCTATGCTTAACTAGAATTTCTAAGGCTTTTCAATAACTAATCAGATATTTTTGAAAATAGCAACCCATTTTACCAAACGACATATTAGAAAATACTGATTTTATTTATTCACGCGAAGAGCAAATAAAAAGTTCAGGATTATTTTACGTGAACGATATAAATAATGAGCACGTCACAATTGATCACAATCTAGGCATATCAACTTTATAAATAAGGTTTTCAGACCGCTTATGCATCATCCAGAAGAAACACATATTATATATGAGTGGCAAGAAGCCATGTCCAGAACCATAAGCAGTAGAAACCTATCTAATCATATGGAATTGATCTCGAAAAAAATCGAGGTCTTTGGCAACCCCAGTAAAGATCACATCAACTACACAGGCTGGTACAAACGGCGTAAAAATGAATTTGAGAAACAAAATGTCGTGTGTGTCAGTTATGCCAATACCAAAATCAGAACCATCACTCAACGTCGAATAATCTTTAATGTAAATGAGTCGATCGTCGGCACCGATGGGCGTATTATTATGCTTAATCTGGATGTCATCCTGGAACGGGAAGACGACGACCAATGGCGGTTAGTAGAACAGAATATCCGCTCATGGAAACATTATAAGATGGACGAGGTGATGGCTTCGAATGGCTAAAAAAAAATTCCGCACTGAGCGGGACAGCATGGGGGAACTGCAAGTCCCCATTGATGCTCTCTATGGTGCCCAAACACAGCGAGCTGTTGAAAACTTTCCTATCAGCGGTATCCCCATGCCGCGCAGCTTCATCCATGCCCTCGGACTAGTCAAAGGTGCCTGCGCCGCCGCTAACTGGCGACTAGAATTACTGGATGAAAAAATAGGTAGCGCCATACAGGAAGCCGCCGAGGCGGTGGCTGATGGCCAGTACGATGCACACTTCCCCATCGATATCTTTCAAACCGGCTCTGGCACCAGCACCAATATGAATGCCAACGAAGTAATTGCCCATATCGCCAGTGAGCAATCTGGTAAAAAAATCCACCCCAATGATCACGTCAACATGAGCCAAAGCTCAAATGATGTGATCCCCACCGCCATACATGTCAGCGCCTGCCTTGAAATTGAGGAGAAACTCCTGCCCGCTCTGACCCACCTTGTCACGTGTATCGAAAAACGCGCAGTGGAATTGAAGGATGTAGTCAAGACGGGCCGCACTCATCTGATGGATGCCATGCCTATTACTTTTGGTCAGGAACTACAAACCTGGGCAAGCCAGATCCGCCACTGCATGTACCGCATTCAGGCTGGTCTAACCCGCCTGCGTGCCCTGCCACAAGGCGGCACGGCCGTTGGTACAGGTATTAATGCCCACCCTGAATTTGCTGAAAAATTTGTTGCCGCCATCAAGGCCCGTACCGGCACGGCCTTCAGCCCCATGGAGAACAAGTTTGTTGGTCTGGCCAGCCAGGATGTGGCTGTCGAAATGAGTGGACAACTCAAGACCCTGGCCATCGCACTGATGAAGATCAGCAATGATCTGCGCTGGATGAACAGTGGCCCCTTGGCAGGTCTCGGTGAAATCGCCTTACCTGCCTTGCAACCGGGCAGTTCGATCATGCCCGGCAAGGTCAACCCGGTCATCCCCGAGGCCACAGCCATGGTCTGCGCGCAAGTAATCGGTAACGACACCACCATCACCATCGCGGCCCAATCCGGCAATTTTCAATTGAATGTCATGTTACCCGTGATTGCCTATAACTTGCTGCAAAGTATTGAACTACTGGCCAACGGTGCCCGTACATTGGCCGACAAAGCCATCGTCGGTTTCACTGTCAATCAAGAACACATCAAATCAGCGCTAGATAAAAACCCTATTCTCATCACCGCACTCAACCATGTAATTGGTTACGAGAAGGGTGCTGCGATTGCCAAAAAAGCTTATGCTGAAGGACGGTCGGTGCTGGCAGTTGCCAAAGAAGAAACAGATCTTTCTGAACAAGAACTCAAGAACTTACTTGACCCGGCCAAGCTGACTCAGGGTGGAATTACTGAATAACATTCTTTACTTTTTTCTTTACGCCGCTTTGCAACCTTTGCAACCTTTGCAGTAAAGTGTGTTTTATAAACAATGTTTATATCCCATGCCCATTTCAACTTTCTCAAGCCATTAAGTACCCGGTAGATACATGATTTTTTAGGTTATTAACGGGACAGCAGTGATATGACATACATGAGGACAAGGTGCCGTCCAGGTGTTCGAGCACGGCGCTGACGCCGC
>JAFLJQ010000031.1 GCA_022712915.1 Gammaproteobacteria bacterium
AAAGGCCGTAAGGTTTATCCTCATTAATGCGAGATAGGTTGGAGCGTGAGAGCTTAGTGCTGCCCAGGTGGTAAAGGCGATGCACCTGGGCAGAGATGTTTTCAACAATATCGCGCAAGCTATTTCTGCCTGACAATTGTGCCATAGAGAGACTCACGAACTGTGACCAACGCGATGCAGTCCGAAAAGAGCGACCTGAATGATGCTGTTTTGCAAGGGGCTCGAATTCATGTCTCGGAACAAGTTTTAGTAATTGTGAGAAGATCGTATTACAATGAGCCATGGCCTGATTCTCTTTGTTGATTCAATAGGTTATAGACAAACATATTGTATCAATTGCGGGTGGATCAGGCCTCCTTATTTAGCCCGTTAACGGGACAGCAGTGGTCTGTGTTACATAAAATGGTGCAGGCGATACGGTAAGATATGCAGTGGTCTTATAGTAGTGAGCCCCGCGTAAAGCGGGGCTCACAGGCACGGTTAACTCCTTTAACCAGTTGTTTTTTCTTTGATTTTAAATGTTATCTTTGATGGGCATCAGGTCATTTTGGCTTATTCAGTGGGTTCTTTTTAGTTTTTAGATAAATATAGCTTTATTCGTCTGATGTTACCATTTTGCGTAGTCCAGCCAGGGTACGGTGTATGCTGTGGCAGCGAGCGCAGATATTGACACTTAAGTGCCCAAGTGTGCTTTGGCTAGCCCTGTTATCTTTACCTTTCAGACTTTTCCAGAGTTTTTCCATGTCATGGCTGGTGGTTTTGCCTAGAATGCGGATTTTAGTATCAGGATCCTTGTGACAAATTTTACAACTCTTGCCCAGATCCTGAAGCTGGCGGTTGAGGGTTTGGCTGCTGTTTTGTGCTACCTTGATCTGGTTATCCTGTAAGGCAATCATGATGCGATTGACGCTATGGCTGAGCTTTTTCATACTTTGTTTGAATTTTATGTCTTGATTTGTCTCGCTATCGGCAAGGCTTATGTTTGTATAATCGGGGCTACGATATTGTGCGGCGACAATGGCGCGATATTCGCGGTGACATGATTTACATGTGATCTTTAATTTGCGTAAGGCCAGTTTGGTTTGCTTGATATTTTTGTCTCTGCTGGCTTGTACCAGTCGAACTGCCCAGTCGGTATCGACATCATCCTGCCATTCTGGAATCATGTCCGGGATGCTGCGGTAGTCCTTTGCCAGTTTTTCAGCCCATTTTAGCATGGCGTCGTAATTGCCTTCGTTGCCATAATCTTCTATTGCCTGAACGGATCGGCGCAGTCGAAACATGGTATGTAACCATACTTGACGTTTATTGGTGGGTTTATACCATTTTGCCAGTGAGGCGGGGGGCTGGGATAATTCGACTGATTCGGTTGCCGTGGTGATGGGCTGATAGCCCAAGGCTAAGAGGTTGATCAGTAGTAACTTCAAATATTTTTTAGACATGTTGACCTCTGGGGAAGGAATATTATTTTGTTGAACATGAGCTTATCATAACCTAAGAGCACAGCTGAAAATCCATTGAAGTAGCATTGGCTACGTTAAAAATAAACTCAAAGGCTCATTTACTATGTATAAACTGCGTTTTTTCGCTTGTTTTTACCTAGCCATCACCCGTGTGATTGAGTTTTAGAGGTACCCATAAAAGTGCTTTATGACAAATGAGAATGATTTCGATTTGCCCAGACTCTTTTTTCATTCAATGGTTGTTTACCTTTTAATATTTTTTTCAGTGCTATTGTAGTGGTTAAGTTTTTTTTGGGAGAATTTAGGCCACGTTTTTTAATTTTGATTTTTTCTGAGCTGGCATTAAATAAGCAAGCGTAGAATGTAACCATTATATAATTATAAAAATGAATGTATTTCTCTACGACTTGTATAGCAGTGATGGTCAAAGGCTTTATGATAGATAAGTCTGGGATATCTGTTGACATGTATTTGTCACCTAGCTTTTATGTTCCTCGTTGTTTTCCTTTCTTCAAGAACAAGATGATTGACATACTTTAATGACTATGTGTGCTGTGATCGTGTTCAACGGGTTTGTTTCTTTTTTCAATGCTGTTATGTTCTTGCATTGAATTGTTGCTGTAACCCCTTCCTTCAGCGTGTTCATGGTCGTGGCCATTGCCTTCACTTAGCGGTAAGGACATGACACCGAGACCATAACGATATACTAATTCGCCACCATGCCATGCTGTTGTTCCTAATAAGCCCATCAATACGGCGATAAGGATAACAAATGGAGTGGATGACTTAATGTTGCGGCTACGTTGAATCCGCCAGAGCCAGATGGCCAGTATGCTTATAATGCTCACCGTTGCCAATGCCCAGTTACGATGCTCGGTCATGGCTGCATGGGATGGTGTGTCATGTGCAACGGCGTTATAGGCATACCATCCAGCCAGTACGGTTATGATGGTAATGAAACTGCCGATCCAGAAATTCCATTTGGCAACTTTGAGAATGTCTGGCTGATATCGATTACCTTGGGTTAAGTGGGCAATAATAAATCCTGCCCCAGCGATGAGGAGTAAGGCCACAGTGAAATGTACGAACATGGGGTGCCAGTTTGGAATAATCTCAACCATGGTTTTTCTCTCTTTATTGATTATTTACATGTTATATCTTCAGGACAGTTTTTCAAACCTTAAAACCAAAATCGAATACCTGTTACAGCGTGTGTCTCGCTGGTTTTTTACTAGTAACAAGGGTGATATTAGCGGTTTGGCCAAACTTTCTTGACTGGTTGATGCTGATGTTCGGCATAGGTGAGTACTCTCCGACCATTATCACGCAGACCACCACCCGGATCACCGAGACGATACATAGGACTATCGGCACGCATGTCCATATGGGGGGCAAACTCGGTCTCAGTATGTAAAATTTTATGGTTGCTGCCATACCCTGTCCAGCCTGTCCAGCCTGTCCCTCGAACCAAAGCCGTTATTAGTCTGACTAAAGGCCGGGTTAAGGCCCAGTCCCAGCAAGGCACCGCTTTGTAAAAAATGACGACTGTGGCAGGGATATGCCACCGTTTGGTACATCTGAGGTGGAATGGCTCCGGCTGAGAAAAAAGTATTAATATTGTTGGGGGGCGTTAATAAAGTCGGGATGATTTTAAGGGGGTATATGAAATTAGTAGTGTTGGTTTGTTGTGGATATTTGCCTTAACATAGGGGGATGACGAATGTGAATAATTTTTACCATTCTCTATTATTTGGTGTTCGATAAGGTGCCTATCGTGCCAGTTGTTGTTGTGTTATCGGAGGTCTTTGCTGTAAAGCGGGAGCTAGTAAAAATTATTGTATTTGACGCTAGTTTTTCAACCGCATCCAGTGAATTATTCAGCTCCATAGAATAACCAGATCATGTTCCAGCGATCTCCGATTCCAACATAGCGAATAGTTTACAATGTACCTTTTTGTAAAATACTATAATCAACATCAGTATAAATAAAGGCAAGATGTTTATCCACTGGGTCAAGTATAAAATTACCTTGTGTGTTACTGCTTAATATGAAATTAAAGGTATTTGTCCCCGTATTGGTTACTGTGCCTGTTATCCCTGTTAATGTGCCATTATGATTAATCTTGGTGATCTTACCCGTACCATCTATAAAATATGATATATCATTGATTACCGTGGCACCACCACCAATCGGAGTGGTGAACTCGCGGCCGTGCCATTCACCACCTAAAATAGCATACGGATTATTGGGATCGTCTTTCGGGTTACTGGCATCGTTTTTACCTCGAACTTTATTCCATTCTTCACAGCCCGATAAAAAAACAATTGCAAGTAATAAGACACCGATATGTAAAGCACGTTTGTAAATCATAACAAGACTCCTTTTAGCCAGGTGGAAATTCAATTGTCATGCTAGTCAGCCAGGAATCAGATATAATCCTTACATATATCGTGTACAGTCACTAGATTGAGCAATTGTGTCCTTGGTGTAAGTGTACTTTCCTTCCAGGGCTGATGTACACACGCATAATAAAACTACCGTCCTGTGACGCCGCTTTTGATATTTTGCGCAAATATTTTTAGCCGTCAAAACCACACCCTAATTTTAGGGTACAATTTATCATAAATGACGGAATAACATTAAAAATTTTATTAAAGTCTGTATATTCAAAGAGTTAAAGTAATAGGCAATTTAAGGCAAGGGGTAAGCGCCCTTTGAATTGTGTTCATATTTAGGGGAGACAACGGTTCTGATGGTGATTATCCGTAAATGCCGAGTCTGTTTTGTGTCACAAATTGGCATACAAAACTAGGCAATATTGCCAGTATTTCAGGGAGCCCTATTGACATATAATCTGAGAGTTTTTGTATTCTAAATATAAATAAAAGAATACCCTGTTTATTAATATATAAAATCCCTTGTCATAGCGTGTATGTAATAATTGTGACAGGGCATATTTATCGCAATAAATTGATTTCTGGTTTATGGTCTGTTCAGATGAGGGTATGTTTATTTTTGGAGGCCAGCAGTTTGAGAGAGTGTTTTTTTACACTAATTTATTGTGAAGCGGGATAGGGAAAATTGGCGATATTTTTCTGGAAATCACAAGGTCATTTTGGGTTGAAAATAGTCACTGTCGCCATTGCTTGTGGGGAAATGCAATTGACTTTTATCGAAGATAAGATGAACTCTGCTAAATTTATCTTATTTCTTAACAAAATCTGTAAGATGCAGTTTGTCCAATTATTGTGATTACTAAAAAAACTCAAATTTTTATTGAACAGTATCGGAACAGTATTGTCGTGGCACTTTTACTTGCCTATTCACCTGAACTTAGTCCTGATGAACTGGTGTGGAACCGTGCAAAGACATGACTTCTGGCTAAATGACCTATTATCAATAAATGAATAGATGAAAAAAAGCCTCCTATCAATATGATGTTTTATTTAAAAGCAATAATTGTTTTGATTAAGTTTTTTTAATATGAGTAATGTGTTTTGCGGCTATTTTTTGATGACTGATTTGTCTAGATTGTTAGTGGGGCAACAGTTATTTAAAGTATATTATTTACAAATTCACATGTAGACATTGATGAATAAAAACGATTCTCAGCATAATTCAAATCGAGCCGTAGTTGGCTGGATGATAGTGGGCATCTGGCTGTTGGTGTTTGGCTTACTTACTTTGTTTTTCCAGAATTACCTGGAAAATGAGCGTAATCCAAATAAAAATGCAGCATCGATGGTGAGTTCTGATGATGTACGAGAGGTGACGCTCAAACGCAACCGTTTTGGGCATTACAATGTCACGGGAAAAATCAACGGTTATATAGTAGAGTTTTTGCTGGATACCGGTGCCACCCATATAGCTATTCCGTCTAAGGTGGCGAAAAAAATAGGTTTGCAACGTTTATATGAAACAAGTGTTCATACTGCAAATGGGGAGGCTAGAGCATATGGAACCAAATTAGAAGCTGTGCGTGTGGGTGAGATTGCCTTGTTTGATCTCAAGGCGACAATTACCACTGGTATGGAGGGGGAGATTGTATTATTGGGCATGAGTTTTCTAAAACATATCGAGTTTACTCAACGTGGTGATTTGTTGATTTTAAAACAATACCCTGTCAAATAGGTTAATGTTCATCACGTAGGGTACCCGCATGTATTGATATTCTTATTGTTCTTTATTGCCTGTTTATATGCAGTATGTTGACTATCGCTAATGAAATAGATGATGGACATGTTAGGTTGGAGATCGATCTGGCAGGACTTTATAACCCTTTCGGTATTTCATTCTTAAGTTAAGGTATATTACTGGCAGATCTATCATGGTGTCGTTCGTTTGTGGGATAGGTTGTATTAGCAATCCGGAGCACAGACTGTAGTTTATCTGGCTTATCACTGTGCCGGATTTCATTTTGAATAAATGTCTGTTGTGCTTATGTAGATACGTGCGCAATATGACCGTTACTCTTTTACCGGCTCTCATGGTTCGTTATTGGTGCATTGATAATACGGGTGGCCGTTTTGGAAATGATGAAATAAGGGCTCATGAGGACGAAGAACCATCTGGTTATGAAAATAGCATCTTGTTAACCTGACGTTGAGGGTATAATTTTGCAGTATTATCATCCCTGATGTGAGTGATATGATGAAACATGAGTATCCTGGATAAGGGCCGTATTATCTAGAGCGAGAATATAATACGGCCATTAGTATTGTTAAAAAAACGTGATGATATTTGTAATCGGGTGTTTATCTCACCGAGCAAATTGGCAGGACGAATTTTATTTCGTCATGGGTGGTGATGTTGATTTTTAAACGAGAAGTGATTTGATAAGGCAGGTATTTAAATGAAGTGTGTCATTTTCCGTTGTAGCAAGAAACAAGAAATGTATCTTTATGTGCCTCATAAGGATGATGAAGATAGTTTGTTAAGTGATCTTCCTGTGGGTCTGGAAAAAATTACGGGCCGACTTGAAAAGGTGATTGAATTGGATCTAAGTAATGATCGAAAACTGGCCCGGGCAAAGGTAAGTGATGTTATTGCTGCGCTGGAGGAAAAAGGGTTTTATCTGCAATCCCCCCCTAACGCGGTGCTGCTTAGAGATGACAGTATGTTAAATAACACTTCTGACACGTTTTGAAGAGGCCAGTATTTCTCTCCTTAGTCAACTTACATAACCAGCTGAATTACCCATAAAGTCACTTTTATTTAAGGCACTTCTATAACTGCACTTTTCACTCAAAGGGTAGAAGTCCGCGATAGCTGTGTCAGTACCGTGCTCGGACACCTGGACGGTACCTTGTCCTCATGTATGCCATATCACTGCTGTCCCGTTAAGCATTTAATCCATTTTAAAGATCTAAACCGCAAAGGGCGCAAAGGATCGCAACGTTATTTTGTTTTATATTAGAGGAAAATTAGAGGTTATCCGAAGACTTCAAGCTCATTATTTATACATTACCGAATTTATTTTTTCTTTGCGCCTCTTTGCGACCTTTGCGGTAAAATGTGTTTTATAAACAATTTTCATATCTCATGCTCATTTCAACCTCCTCAAGCCGTGTTAAGTGCTCGTCAGACACATGATTTTTTAGATTATTAACGGGATAGCAGTGATGCCATATACACTGCGGTTCTAGGATTCTGGCTCTATGCTTCATCCAACCTCCTGCTCTGCCCTCCATGGATGGAACAATCCTTGCTATGCCGTTGTGCGCGCGGTGCTTCCTTGCCCTCACGAAAAAACTACTATTTATAGAAGCGCTCTTCCAGATTGGTTTTCTGAAATGGCAAATATCAGACTAATTTACTATACTAAATAGGGCGTTGAGGTGATTGGGTTTAAAAGGTCATTTTTCAACGAGTTATATATCATAAATAAATGAGGTATTGGTTGTGAGTCAGTCAGACGCAAGTTTTTTCCGCACATTAAGTATTGTTTTTGGTGTTATTGTCGTGGCGTTTTTCACCATGATTGTGGTTGCCCGCGCCATTGTGTATTAAGTAGCAGGATCATGAGTACTTACTGGATAATTTGAGATTTCAAGGAGACAAATCACATTGTTGTGATGGCTATTTTATTATTAGAGCTAATTATTTTAACGGCAATATTTTTTGGTAGTCCGTTGGTTTGACTTTTGTTGCAAACGTAATTGGTCACTGCGTTCCTGTTGTTTATATTCCAGATAATCTTTTTTGCTCATTTCGTAAAGTTGCAAGTGGTGTTTTTCAGTCAGATCAAACCACTTGTTGATTCTGGCATTAAACTGTTTATCACTCGGGATATGTCGAGTGTCCAGGTAACTCTGGATGGCCAGATAATAACGCACGGCATTGCGTTCAATGATACCTCGCACGCCATTGATGTATACCGGTTTACCCTGCTCATTTTGGTCTGTCACGCTAAAACCTACCTTGCCACTGCCCAGTGTGGCCAGATAGGTGCCCATGCCCATGCTGGAAATGAAGTTGTATTGGTAGGAATAGCTGAAATAAATAAAACTGTTTGATTTATCAATGGGGATCGCTTTGACATTGAGATGATAATGGCTTGTGCCTACGGGTCCATCATTTGCAGATAAGCCGATATGGATAAAATTTTTGCTTTGTTCATTAATCTCAAATCGGTAGCCTAATTGATAGACATCATCGGCCTTTTCATAATACTTGCGGCCTGAATAGAAGGTCAGTTGACAAAAATTTTTTACAGACTGATAGGTACAAGCCTTGATATTTAGGTGCTGTGGTGCAATTTCACACCAGTTGGCAGCCGATCCCAGGGAGCGTTTTACTGCCTCGATGGGGTGATGAAGTACACCGTAGATCACGCCTGTCATGGTGTCATTTTCATCCTTTGAATGGACATAAACCGGGATGCCGTAGACATTTTTTTCCAGCATAGGTTTTAATTGTGTATAGATGGCGAGTAGTTCTTGCTTGCCTGAATGTGCCTCTGTTGTGCCAAGTATGAGGCTTGCTACCAGCAATAGCGAAACAGCGCGGGGGATTCGGGATAAATATTTTATAGGCATTTTCTCATTTATAGGCTCTGTAAGGCGGTAATTCAAGGACGTGATTACTGTGGCAAGCAATTGATCTAATGAGTTAGACTCGAGTTTACTTGAAGCATCTGACAAATATATAAAGGAAAGCACATGAGTAAACTAGTGGATTTGAATACCCAATTTGAACTTGACGGCCAGTTGAGTTTTCATTTGATTAATGAAAATATGATTGTGGCTGATATCAGCTCTGAACTATGCAACGCACGTATTGCTGTGCAAGGCGCCCAGGTACTGGAATGGACCCCAAAGGGGCACGACCCTGTTATCTGGCTGTCAAAAGATGCAAAATTCTCAGTGGGTAAATCAATTCGGGGTGGTGCACCGGTTTGCTGGCCATGGTTCGGTGCTCATGCTTCAAATAGTGATTATCCAGCCCATGGCCATGCTCGCACGGTTGATTGGGGTGTTATCTCAAGTAAGAGCCTGGCTGATGGCAGGGTTCAATTGGTTTTTGCTTTAAAAACGACGGCATTTACCCGTACGCTGTGGCCCTTTAGCAGCCCACTTGAATTGCAAATTACTCTGGGTAGCACCTTGGAGTTGGAATTGATCACTCGAAATGATGAGCCTGTACCGATTAGCATTACCGAAGCTCTGCATACCTATTTTGTCGTTGGAGATGTGCGCCAGGTGAGCATCACTGGCCTGGATGCTTGTGATTACCTGGATAAGGTCGATAATTTTGCCCGTCGCACACAACAGGGGGCGGTGAGTTTTGAGAGTGAAGTAGACAGGGTGTATCTCAATACTGAGGCTGAATGCGTGATTGATGATGCCAGTTTGGATCGTAGGATTCACATTAATAAAAAGGGCAGTCATTCAACGGTTGTGTGGAATCCTTGGACAGAGAAGGCGCTGGCGATGGGGGATATGGGCCGGGACGGGTACTTGAACATGTTATGTGTTGAGTCAGCTAATGCTGCTGAGAATGAGGTTACACTTGAGCCAACTGGAGAACATCGGCTGTGGGTTGAATATCGAGTAGAAAAACAACTCTAATCTGATCGGCGGGTGTGTGGACTAATTTTGTTTTAAATTTTTTTAGCGAAGATATGTCAAAGAGAAAGCGGGTGAGCCGTGCTCTGGTGGTTTTTATAACCGGCCTTTTGCTTATATTGGGTATGCTGGATTATGCTGCCCCTTTGATAGATATTTCAGCTTACCAGAAAGAAATTACCTCAAAAATTTCGCAAATACTGCAACGTAAATTTGAACTGGGTGATAAGCTATATCTAAAGCTTAGCCTTAAGCCAACCCTTGTGGCAAATAATGTGGTGGTTGAAAATCCTGGCTGGTGTCGTTCGCTACATTTCATCAAGGCAGAGGAGGTAGAGTTTGGTATTGATGTGATTGATATTTTATTGGGGTCAATCACCATTGATCGCTTGATTCTTAAACAGGCCAGTCTGAACCTGGAGCAATTCGACGAGAATGTAAATAACTGGACCTTTGGTGAAACCAGACTTGTAGAGTCGGGCAAGAAAAAATCAACGGGCCCGGTTAAGCTTGATTACATGTTGCTGGATGATGTGAATATTAATTTTTACGCAGAAAAACAGCAGAAAACACTTTATATAGATCGTTCTTTGTTGAAAAAAAACCTGCGTGGTCGGTACGGAATGGATTTTAATGGAACATTTAATGACAAAAATCTACGTTTTTATGCTAGCAGTAGTCGGTGGTTTGATATTTATGATGTACAACCGTTAAATATAAAATTAGAGACCAGTTTGTCGGGTGATGATTTATCCATCGATGTTGCGATACAAAAGTTTTTTCCTCTGCTACAGGCGAATGTGAAAATAGAGTCTCAGAGTTTAAATGTAGATCATTTGATGAAAGAATTCAGCTTTGGAGTAACAGCTGAGAAGAATGTTGACAGTGGCAGTGGCAGTGGTATAGGGCATGCATTGGAACCTTGGCTGCATAAAATTGGTTTTCTATCCCTTGAAATAAAGATTAAAGATCTGCTTTATAAACAACGTAGAATTGAAAATGTTCTATTTAACGGGAAGGTAACCCAGGATGTTTTCAGGAAAGATGATAAGTTTTCTGTCAGAGGCACCCTTAAAACGGGGGAAATTAGTGATGCCAATAGGAAAAAGAACCACTTGTTATTAAGTCTCAACATTTCCAGACCAGAGCAGAATGAATTGAGTTTGAATAGCCAGGGTGACACCATTGATGAGATGGTTATTAATAACCGTATGTCACTTCATATAAGGGATATTACAGGTAAGGAACCCAAGCCTTATGTTATTAATAGTTTTACGGCAGATACAGATGATGATAAACGCATTATATTATCTTCTGAAATGATTTATAACAATCAGCATCTTAGTGTAACGGCTCAAACCGGACCAGATTTTCTAGGTGAGCTGAAAAAACACGATATGGGGCACCTTGATATGGTGCTTTCTACAAATGGATCAATCGTCAAAATAAATAGTACTATGCGTGATATTTTCAAGAAAGGTGACAGAAGAATTCATTTAAACGTTGCCGGGGAACAGCTGGCTGAATGGCAAGCCTTTGCGGGCAGGGATTTACCTGGAATTGAAGACTTTAAGCTTGAAAGCCGTCTTCAGTTGCAGGCAAGAGGCATAAAGGTAGATAAATATATTCTCAATACACCTCGTAGTCATTTGCAGGGGAAATTATTTTATCGATATGGTAAACGCCCTGTGTTAAATCTTTTTGTTGAAAAGAGCCAGTTGGCCATTTCTGATTTGGACATAAAGCATCATGATAGTGAGAAAATAAAAGCTGACGGGAAGTCTACACAAAATAAGATGCTCATCCCAAAGGTCGATCTGATGAAACTTCTATCACCTACTATGGATGTCAATCTGGAGTTAAGAAAGACAAACGTTATTTTTAAAAAATTCACCATATATGATACGGAACTTAAGACCCGCTGGGGAGATAAGGTGCTCGCAACTCAGGTTTACAAGGGCAAAGTATCCAATGGTAGTTTGACAGCGGATGTTTATCTGACGATTGTTGATAATGAAGTCGCAGGAAAGATCGAAATGAATGTCGTTCAGCTGGATTACGGTAAGTTGATGCAGGATCTGGGTTTTGGTGACAAGATGAAGGGTAAGGCTAATGTGAATGTGCATCTGGTCGGTTTTGGACGTGACCTGAGGGAGTATTTAACCCATTCTGATGGGACTGCGGAGTTGGTTGGTGAAGAAGGCATTCTTGCAAGCAAGTATCTTCGACTGTGGGGTGAAGACATCGTGCAACAAATCCTGCCGTTTAACTGGTTTGACCGTGATCAGGCTAAAATTAACTGTGTGGTGGGCCGTTTTGATTTGACTGATGGCAAGCTTAGTAGCGATTCTCTGTTGCTGGATACAGAGAATGTAACCATTGCCGGTACTGGGGCGATTAATCTGGCGAATGAAGAACTGGCCTTTGAGTTAGCGCCTGATCCAAAAAATATCAGTCTGATTAGTTTTGCTACTCCGGTGAAGATCCGGGGTACTCTGGCAAAACCCAGGATTGAACCACATACCCTGGCAACCACATGGACCATCGGTAGTTTGTTAGTGGGTCTGGCCAACCCGGCAGTTTTAATTGCGCGTTTTGCCAAACTGGGATCATTAGGTGAAAATCCTTGCCTTGCTGCGGTTGGTAAAAAAGAGGGCGAAGAGGAAGAATCTTCTCTGCTGAAGATGTTTAAGGACACGGTGAAATTTATTCAACGACCTTTTGATAAATTACCTGATATAGAGTAATAAATAATTAAATATTAGGTAAACCACCGGCTCTGGCGGTGAGACTCGAAAAGGCTCTGCCGTCAAGTCGTGCATAGTTGAAAATAGCCTCCTTTATAACCGGCTAGATTAAAAGGAGGCCATGATGAGAGAATGGAAAACCC
>JAFLJQ010000132.1 GCA_022712915.1 Gammaproteobacteria bacterium
GGATGCTGTAGAGAAATATATTCGTTTTTATAATTACAAGCGATTGCATTCTACCCTTGGATATTTAACACCTAACCAGAAAAAAATGGAATTGAAAAATGCGGCTTAAATTCTTTCCAATAAAACTTGACCACTACAAACCCTCGACAACTCCATTGAGCCCAACCGTCCACCGTTTGGATACCGTAAGCGTCTCGACGCTCAATCTAAACCACTGTATCGTCAGTGGATGACGATTAAGGAAACGTTCTTGGATGCATGTCTTTAGGTGCGTGGTTTTACTCTACCTGTGACAGCAAAAAGTTCTTTACATTAAACCCAGAGAGGATATGGTAACTAGCTGGTTGAGTGTCGCCATTGTGCCCTTAGCGGACGTTGCTATTTAATTGGCTGAAACATATTTCAGCATGAAATCTATAAATAAAAATGGAGTAGCCAGTTGTCAGTATATTTGAATGCATTTCCTCTAGACCTCCCTGATAAAGAATTGGAAGTATGTGTTATTCCTTACGACAAGGAACAACTGGATTTGCTTCGGCGTGAACATCAAACTAACAATGTTTTCCGTCGAAGAGGTGATAATATACTTATTTTTTCTGCAGATGGACAATATCCCATTTCAGGAGAAATAGAGAAATTTAGTTTAGCTGAAAACTACGGTATTTTTTGTTTTCTTGTCAAAGATGGACTGAAAAGACACTTATCTGATCTTAATCGCTTTCCTATTGGCTTCAATCCAATAGAGCTGGTGAGTATAAAAAAACAAGATGATCTGCTTATAAACATAATAGGCAAAGATTATCCTTTTAATATTTTTCTGAAATATAAAATGGATACAAGAATCATTACTGGCACCCCTTGCTTGGTAATAGATTGTTCAACCAGAACAAAAATCAACAAAACCTGCCAATATTTCTTGCATAAAGGGTTTAACCTTATTGATCGTTTTGTTGTTGCTGAGCAAGACGATGGCTATAGGAAATTGGTTGGACAAATTGTTGCGGTTGACGGAGAAGAGATTGAAGTCACTTCTTTGGATGGAGGCGTAGAAAAAATTCATGCCGATAAAATATACCTAGAAGCAAGCCGTAAAAATTTTGATGACTATATTTCACACACACACGCTTCTCAGCGAGATGCCATTTCAGAAAAGATAAGGCGGGCCATTTCTTCTTTCAATGGAGGAGAAAATAAGGATGAGCGTATAAATGCGCTTAAAAAATATTTTCAGGCCAAAGGTATTAGTTTGATTGATGGAACACGCATTGAAATATCAGATGCTCAAGATGTTCAAACTATGTGCCAACAAATGGAAAAACCTATCTTTATTTTTAATGATAATGGAGAGGCGGATTGGGCGGAAAAAGGTTTCACACAATATGGCCCATATACGAAACGTACTTTTGATAGAAACGATCCTTCAATTTGCGTGGTATGCGCGGAGCATGATAAGGGACGTATAGAGCAGTTTGTAAGGAAGTTTCTAAAAGGTATATCTGGTCATAGGTATTTTGGTAGCGGCCTTGAGGGGAAGTTTGGTATTGGCACCAGTCATATTGAAGTTTTTACAACAAAAACAGATGATGTTATTGGTTATAAAAGTGCCATTGAAGCAGCCATTCAAAAAAAATCAGAAGATGGTGGTAGGTGGGATCTTGCTCTCGTTCAAGTCAGAGAGTCTTATAAAAAATTAGATGTTATAGACAATCCTTACTACGTGGGAAAAAGCCTTTTTTTTCTACATCAGGTTCCTGTCCAAGATTTTACAATGGAATTACTTTCTCAAGCAGATGCTTACCTCGGATATTCTCTCAACAATATGGCACTTTCTAGTTACGCAAAAATGGGTGGTGTGCCTTGGCTCCTCAAATCATCACCAACCCTATCTCATGAGTTAGTTGTAGGAATTGGTAGTGCCAATGTTGGAAAAGGTCGTGGATTTGATAACCAGAGAATTATGGGGATTACAACTGTCTTCTCTGGAGACGGTAGTTACATCGTATCAAATACATCCAAGGCGGTAACACCAGATGCCTATTGTGATGCACTAACTTCTGTTCTAGAGGGCACCATCGAAAAAATACAGAAAAGAATGAACTGGCAGAAGGGAGATACAATACGTCTTATCTTTCATGCCTCGGTGAAAAAGTTTAATAAAGATGAAATTCAGGCTGTTCAAGCCGTTATTGAAAAATATCGCGATTATCAGATCGAATACGCCTTTCTTAAAATCTCAGAAAACCATGGGCTTCATTTATTCGATACTTCAAGTGCAAATGAACAAAAAGGGCGACTAGCACCATCAAGAGGAAAAACGCTCAAGCTATCAAAATATGAAATGCTTATTTATTTGATTGGCCAGCGTGAATTGAAGCAGACAACAGATGGTCATCCGAGAGGCGTAATTCTGAGTGTCCACAGAGACTCTACGTTTAAGGACATTAAATATCTCAGCGCACAGCTTTATAGTTTTTCATCGCATTCCTGGCGCAGTTATTTCCCAAACCCCATGCCTGTCACAATTAGTTATTCAGATTTGATTGCAAGGAACCTTGGGTGGCTTAATAAACTACCTGATTGGAATGACTCTATAATGATTGGAAAGATAGGGCAGTCACAATGGTTTCTCTAGAAAAAGAAAATGCTTTTCATCTACGGGATTATTACCTTGCCAAGGTAACAAAGGGCGCTAGAAACGATCCTTTTAAATCACGTTTCTTATCGTTTTTGGGATTATCAGGTGCCGCATCTTTCTTGGATGATAAATCATTATCTTTATATCAACGGTGTACAATTTCGGGTCTTTCTTTGGGTATTGATTTGGTTCCTATAGAGAGTTTATCGCGTCTTCTCGGGCAATCTGCTCGGGTTGAGTCCACGCCAATGCCGTGGGTGTCTGACGTGTTTGGTGTTATGGCTGTGAAATGGTTGGTTGAAAAAACTAATGATAATGAAATAAATAAAAATTTCACCTCATGGATAAATGAATTTCTCTCTCCTCAGGCTAATAGTGATAGATTTAACGTTTTTGAGAAAGATGTTGTCGCTTATATCGTGAGTGGTGAGGACGCAACCTATATTTCTGCGTGTATACCTCTTTTCTTGCACTATCAGGGACTGGCTTTACTAAAAGACCATCAGAATAGACAAATTCTTAGTTCTAGGTTTATGGGTGAGTTTAAAGAACAACTAAAATTAATAGACTCAACGGCACTTGTTAGTCTCATGATCTATGTATTTGACAAGGTGAATGAGGAGGTTGCCCTAGCTCCCCCGAATGGATGGATGTTGAATGATCTTATAAAGTTTTTAGAACGTGTTCCCGTTGGTTTAAAAAGATGGACGTGGGAAGAGACTGGTCGTACAAAAAATGCAGATCCGGTTACATGGCTTATAGAAAATGAATACCATGTACAAAATCTTTTATATGTGCTTTTAGCTCCTATTTTCGACGACATTTCAGATGAGGTCTATCTTCAACCACTTGGGCAGAAAACGCCGCGCATTGATTTGTATTTGCCTCCAATACATACAATCATCGAAGTAAAATATCGCAAAAATTCCAAGAAATCTTTTCAGGCGCTGATCGGGGAAGTCGCTGAAGATGTTTCTCTTTATCGTGCTGACTCTTCATACAAGAATTCTCAGATTGTGAGTTTTTTATGGGATCATACGCGTTCGACTCAGGAACATGCAAAATTCAAGGAAGGTGTCATGAAGATTCAAGGTATGGATGGATGTGTTGTCGTTAATTCGCCATCAGTTATGGAGTGAAACGGAAGACGATATGTATATCAAAAAACTACAAATAGAAAATTTTCGAAACTTTAAAAAACTAGATGTCGAACTTCATGGCAATATTGTTGTTATTGGCGAGAATCAAGTTGGCAAAAGCAATCTACTTTATGCATTACGGCTTATATTTGATTCAGGGCTTCCTGACAAGGCACGGCAACTGAGTCGTTCAGACTTTTGGGATGGGTTGGCAGAGCTTACTGAATTTGAAGAAATTATTATTTCTGTTGATATTGGCGGCTTCGATGATGATATGGATATTCTGGCCGTTTTAACAGACTTCCGTCTGAGCAATGACCCTCAAACAGTTAGGCTGTCATATAAATTTAGTCCGAAAGCAGAACTTGAAGCCCCCCCTTCTTGTGATGAGGATTATGAGTTTGTGTGTTTTGGCGGTGAAAATGAATCCAATATTTTTGGATATGCTCTGCGACGGAGAATTATGATTGAGGTATTGCCCGCTCTTAGAGATGCAGAAAGTGATTTGGCCGTATGGAGACGCTCACCACTGAAGCCACTAATTGAAAGTGCCTTCACAGGTGTATCTGACGAAGATTTAGGCGAAATAAAAGAAGCTGTAGAAGCAGCAACTACTGAGTTGTGTGATTTGGATGGTGTAAGGGACTTAGAAGATGCAATAGGCAAGTTATACGCAGCGATGAGTGGCCCAAAGCAAGACATAAAGCCAAGGCTAGGCATAGGACCTACTGATATTACATTGCTGTACCGAAACATTCGATTATTGATTGATGCTGGAGTTAGAGGGATTAGTGAATCAAGTCTTGGTTCAGCCAATATTGTTTTTTTAACTTTGAAAACCCTTGAGTTACAACGTCAAATTGAAGAAAATCAGCGAGATCACACCTTCTTGGCTATAGAAGAACCTGAGGCACATTTACACCCTCATTTACAAAGGTCTGTTTTTCGTCATTACTTTGAACAGATACTGGATGGAGAAGAAAGTGCCTTATCAATAATTAAATATTAGGTAAACCACCGGCTCTGGCGGTGAGACTCGAAAAGGCTCTGCCGTCAAGTCGTGCATAGTTGAAAATAGCCTCCTTTATAACCGGCTAGATTAAAAGGAGGCCATGATGAGAGAATGGAAAACCC
>JAFLJQ010000169.1 GCA_022712915.1 Gammaproteobacteria bacterium
TGATGGCCTAATTCGCTAAGATGTCGAGGTAAATGCAACTAAAAATGCAATAAATCATCGTAATTAACAGTGATTCACTATCACTGTTTTATTTTTTTTTAATTTGTTCTGATTTATTGGATATTTAGAGGTGCCCTTTATTTATTTTCAATATATTTTTGACAAGTAGTGTATCGACCCCGAAGAGATTGATTAAAAAAACAACTTGCCTCTAAAGAAAACTCAGCACGATTTTACGGATAAATGAGTCGTGCATGCGACCAGCAACCTAGCAGGAATTTCTGACTCCCCGTGTCTTTGGTTGAATCGATAACAAAACTCATTGATGTATTCCTGTAAATACTTTCCTTTCACCCCATGAAACGTGCCCAGTAAAAATCGTTTCAGGTTGCTAATGACGGTGTGTACCCAAGGCACCCACTCATCGACTTTCTCCGCCGGGGTCACGCGTGATAGGTGCTCTTGTGTGTTTGCGAAGGAAGTGAGCCCACGAAATGCATCGGTATACACAGATTGTTCTGGCATGATTTTTCGTTTTGAAAACTGATCAACGGTATCGTGATTGATTCGGCCAACCGCTTCTATCGCAATAGTTCCCGTCCTGTTTCCTTGACTCTCACAGGCCACGATGATGGGCTTTTTTCCCGTCGCACCTCGACCTCGTTTACCTTTTTGCTCCCCACCCACAAACGCATCATCTAGTTCTATATGCCCGGTTAATCGGTACAAACTATCTCTATGGCCCATCGTTTTTCGCAATTTGGCGGAATGAAAAACCGTTTCCGCCGTAACCGAATGTTGTTTATGACAGCTACTGCATTGGTATAACCCTCGACTGGGAAGAAAATGAGCGTGAGTATGGCCGCAGTGTGGGCACTGAAATCCGTTTGGCCATTTCTCAGTATACAAAGAGTCCTTACACGCTTCTTCGGTATCAAATCGGGCTTGCCACTCGAAAAAACTCATCTCTTCCTTTTTTATCTTCGTCACCTAACTTATCGTAAGTAAAAACATTATAAACTCTGTGCTGAGTTTTGTTTAGAGGCAAGTATTTTTATATGTTTCACCGCTCATACTATAAAAATCTGAATGCGAGATAATATCTCCAAGTTCTGGTTCTGATGTATCCAAAAATTATTAGTGATACATAGAAATCATTAAATCTATTTTCTTTTCTTCGTGTCTTCGTGGTGAAATTTTTTTCAGTCAACTAGCAAATTAAGCAATATCTGTTCATAAACCTCAGACAGCTGATTCAAGTCATCCACTTCCACACATTCATTGATCTGATGTATGGTGGCATTCAACGGCCCAAGTTCGACGACTTGTGCACCGGTGGGGGCGATGAAGCGGCCATCAGATGTACCGCCAGTAGTGGAGAGTTCGGTATCGTAGCCGCAGATGGTTTTGATGGCGGTTTGCATGGCATCGACCAGTTCACCTCTAGGGGTGAGGAAGGCTTGGCCAGATAAGGCCCAGTCGATGCTGTAGTTGAGTTTGTGTTTGTCTAATAATTTTTCGACGCGTTGGCGTAATTGTTGATCGGTGACTTCGGTGGAAAAGCGGAAGTTGAAGGTGACTTCCAGATCGCCAGGGATAACGTTAGTGGCACCTGTCCCGCTGTGTATGTTGCTGATCTGAAAGGTGGTGGCAGGGAAGAATTCATTACCGTTATCCCAGACCTCAGATGTTAGCTCGGCCATGACCGGGGCAAAGCGGTGGATGGGGTTGTCGGCCAGGTGGGGATAGGCGACATGGCCCTGCTTGCCATGAATTGTTAGGCAGCAACCGAGGGAACCACGTCGACCGTTTTTGATCACGTCACCGAGTTTGGCTGTGCTGGTAGGTTCACCCACTAGACACCAGTCTATCTTTTCACCTCGGGCTTTGAGGTGTTCGACGACCTTGACCGTGCCGTCTTTGGCGGGGCCTTCTTCATCACTGGTGATCAGGAAGGCTATGCTGCCTTTGTGATCATGGTGTTGTTTGATAAAGCGTTCGCAGGCGGTGACCATCGCGGCCAGTGAGCCTTTCATGTCGGCGGCACCACGGCCATAGAGTTTGCCATCGGTGATAGTTGGCTCAAAGGGTGGGGATTGCCATTGAGCTTCGGGGCCGGTGGGTACCACATCGGTGTGTCCGGCAAAGGCCAATATCGGGCCTACAGTGCCGCGCCGCGCCCAGACGTTGTTGACGTCACCAAACTTTAAGTCTTCGATCTGAAAACCGATGGCCTTGAGTCGTTTACACATGAGTGCCTGACAACCGGCATCGTCTGGTGTGACAGAACGGCGGCTGATCAGATCTTTGGCGAGGTTGAGGGTGTCGGTCATGAATTAGCTCAGGCTCTTTTGGTATTCGGCATCGTTAAAGCCAACCAGGGTGGCTTTGTCGGAGATGATCACTGGCCGTTTGATCAGCGTCGGGTTGGCGAGCATCAGGCTTATGGCCTTGTTGGCATCGACGTCGCTCTTGTCCTTGTCAGGCAGTTGCCGCCAGGTGGTGCTGCGTTTGTTGAGCAGCACCTCCCAGTCGACGGCCTGGCTCCATTGCTGGAGGTCAGCTTTAGTGATGCCGTCCTGTCTGAGGTCGTGAAACTGGTAGGCGATGTTGTTTTTGTCTAGCCACTTGAGGGCCTTCTTCACCGTGTCGCAGTTCTTGATGCCGTAGACTGTTGTCATTGTGTCCTCAGAATCTCTGCGCTGGTCATTCTATCCTCAACGACGATCAGTTCATTGAGGATGAGATTGCCGCGGCCCAAAAAGTGGGCCACGCAATGACCGGTCGCGCTAGATGTCGCGTAACAGTTCGTTAATGCCGACCTTGCTGCGAGTTTTTTCATCGACTTGTTTGACGATCACGGCACAGTACAGGCTGTATTTTCCATCTTTGGAAGGCAGATTGCCGGAGACTACAACAGATCCGGCGGGGATGCGGCCATAGGTGACTTCATCGGTCATACGGTTGTAGATGCGGGTACTCTGGCCGATGTAGACGCCCATGGAGATCACGGCACCTTCTTCGACGATCACGCCTTCTACCACTTCGGAGCGAGCGCCGATGAAGCAGTTATCTTCGATAATGGTCGGTGCAGCCTGTAAGGGTTCCAGTACACCACCGATACCGACGCCGCCGGACAGGTGGACGTTTTTGCCGATCTGCGCGCAGGAACCGACCGTGGCCCAGGTATCGACCATGGTGCCAGAATCGACATAGGCACCAATGTTGACGTAAGAGGGCATCAACACCACGCCGGAGGCGATATGGGCACCTTTACGCACACTGGCTGGTGGCACGACCCGCACACCGGAGGCACGAAAATCGCGGGAGTTGTAATCGGCATATTTGGAGTGCACCTTGTCGAAATAATTGGTGAAACCGCCTTTCATAAACTCGTTATCTTCGATGCGGAAAGACAGCAGCACGGCCTTCTTCAACCATTCGTTGACCACCCAGTCGCCATTTTGTTTTTCGGCAACACGTATTTCGCCCTTGTCCAGCAGACTGATGGCCTCTTCGACGGCCTTTTTGACCATACTGTCGACACTGCGCGGGGTGATCTCGGCGCGGTTTTCAAAGGCATCTTCAATAATCTTTTTAATATCACTCATTTATAAACTCCAAAAATAACGGGCATGGTGCGGCGGTTTATGCGAGGCGGCATTGTATAACCGGGGGGGATGCTTTGCCAGTTCACAACGGGTCGATAAAGGTTCGAATACGTTGTGCGGCCTCGATACATTCATCCAGTGGGGCAACCAGGGCCAGACGCACATGCCCCTCACCTGGATTAACCCCATGGGCAACACGGGAAAGATAACTGCCGGGCAATACGGTGACGTTTTGCTGTGCGAACAGGCCTCGGGCAAATTCGGTTTCATCAATGGGGCAGCGGGGCCAGAGATAGAAACTGGCATCGGGCTTGGTGACATCTAATACTGGCTGAAGGATGTCCAGTACGGCATTAAATTTTTCGTTATACCAGATACGGTTCTGTTTAACATGGGCCTCATCTGACCAGGCGGCGATGCTGGCGGCCTGGAAGGGCGGTGACATGGCGCAGCCGTGGTAGGTGCGATAGCGCAGGAAAGATTGAATGAGCCTGGCATCCCCGGCCACAAAACCGGAACGCAGGCCCGGTAAGTTAGAGCGCTTGGACAAACTGTGGAAGATGACACAGCGTGCGTAATCGCTATAACCGGCATCGGCCGCCGCCTGTAACAGGCCCACAGGTGGGTTGGCCTCATCAAAATAGAGTTCGGAATAACATTCATCGGAGGCAATGATGAAGTCGTGTTTATGGGCCAGTTCAATGAGTCGGGTTAATGTTGTACTGTCGATCACGGCCCCGGTTGGATTGCCCGGCGAGCAAAGATAGATCAACTGGCAGCGTTGCCAGATTGCTTCGGGTACGGCATCGAAGTCCGGTAAATAACCTGTGTCAGATGTGGTGTTTATAAACCAGGGTTCAGCACCCGATAAGAATGCAGCACCTTCATAAATTTGATAGAAGGGATTGGGCATGATGATCAAGGGTTTTGTTGTGCGATCGATCATGGCCTGGGCAAAGGCAAACAGGGCCTCGCGGGTGCCGTTGACCGGTGCAATATGCCGGGCGGCATCGATGCTATCAGCGGGTAATTGAAAACGGCTAATCAACCACTGGGCAATGGTCTGACGTAGTTCATCACTGCCACGCGTCACAGGATAACTCGATAGTCCTTTTATGTTGTCTGAAATAATGGTTTCGACAAACTGTGGGGCAGGGTGCCTGGGTTCACCGATGGATAGCGGGATGTGTGTCAATTCAGTCGGTGGGGTGATGCCGTCTTTGAGTTTGGCGAGCTTCTCGAAGGGATAGGGTTGCAGCAGGTTCAGGTCAGGATTCATATACTATATAGTGGGCGTTTGATTAACAGCAGGCTATGCTCTAATTTAGATGTTAAATAAAAACAGTTCACGCATTATAGATCAGCTGAGTCCATTGGGAAAACCGGGCCAGTGGTTACCGGTTATCAGTTTGCTATTCTCAGCCATTTTGTGGGGTCTGTTTTGGTATCCGTTGCGATTATTTGCCGATCATGGATTAACAGGTCTGTGGTCTAGCTTGTTGATCTATAGTGGCACCTTGCCAGTTCTAATCTATATGCTCTATGGCCGCATGCATGAGCTTGGCCGCGCACCTGGAATGTTGCTGTTGATTGCCCTGAGCAGTGGCTGGTGCAATACCGCTTTTATTCTTGCCATGCTCGATGGCCATGTGGTGCGTGTGCTGTTGTTATTTTATTTATCCCCTATCTGGACCGTTATACTTAGTTTTGTCTTTTTGGGGGAGCGACCCCATCGCCTTGCTGTGATGGCTATAGTGGTGGCCATGCTGGGTGCCGTTGTTATGTTATGGGATCCTGATATGGGCTTGCCTTTACCTCAAACCCGTGCCGACTGGCTGGCTCTGACATCAGGTATGGCCTTTTCAGTGACCAATGTAGCAGTACGTTATACGCAAGCCGTGTCTGTGCGTGTTAAAACTATTATGGCCTGGGTCGGTGCCGTTGTGCTCTCCGGATTATTATTGGTAACAGGTAAACAAAGTCTTGTTGTGAGCCATGATCTGGTTATTATCTCAGCCTTGCTCTTTGGTCTGGTTATTATGGTCATGATGACCCTTACGGTGCAGTATGGTGTGACCCACATGCCAGCGCATCGCTCGGCGGTAATTCTGTTGTTCGAGGTCGTGGTAGGTGCTGTATCCGCTTTTTTGTTGACCGATGAAGTGATGACAAACAGGGAGTGGATCGGCGGTGCAATGGTCATTGCGGCAGCCTATTTTTCTGCACGCATACCGGATGAACAAACGCGTGTTGCATCATGACCGGTATAAGCAGAATTTTACATGCCAGTTTTATTGTTTCTGATACCCAACAGTCCCTGGTCTTTTATCAGCAGCTACTAGGCCTGGAACTTGATCCCGGCCGACCTGATTTAGGTTATCCCGGTGCCTGGTTGAATATCGGCAAAGAGCAGATCCATCTGCTGGAATTACCCAACCTGGATCCCGTTACAGGACGTCCTGAACATGGTGGCCGTGATCGTCACCTGGCTGTGCAGCTCGATTCTATTGCTGATCTAAAACAGAAACTCAGTGGTGAAAATATTGCCTATACCGAAAGTAAATCAGGCCGCAAAGCCTTGTTTTGCCGTGACCCGGATGGCAACGCCCTGGAGTTTATTGAAAGCACCTGAATCAGTTTACGAAAATTGAGATATGAAGAAATAAACACATAAGGGTAGGATCATTACTGTCCCGTTAAGTATTAAATCCATTTAAAGATCTAAACCGCAAAGGGCGCTAAGGAACGCAATATAGTGGTCTAATAAAGTTGGAAGGTATTATAGCTTAATAAACCTAAAAACTAGTGGAGTACTTATGACGAAGACACGAAAAGCGAGAGTCAGTTTCAGCCCTGAACAGAAATTGGACTATGCAAAATTAATGGTAGA
>JAFLJQ010000066.1 GCA_022712915.1 Gammaproteobacteria bacterium
CTTCTGGACTTTCTCCTTCTTCTACTTGCTGGATCGCTTTTATCCGAATATCGGCAAGTGCTTTTCGGCTCAGTTTTCTTCCATCATTATTCATGACCAAGATTATACATTATGTCGCATAATTAGTGTACTTGTTAGTAAGGCCTTTTGTTTGTTATTTCAAAATAGTCAAGAAAGTCGAAAAACCAGTCTTGGAAGCCATACCCACCTTGCTGCGTTCCTACAAAATTATGCAATAACTCCAACCTGTCCTGGAGTTTTTTCAGGTCAGTTTGACTTCGCTGTATGCTCAGCCTTTCTTTTCTTGATCTTTCTTTTGACTCTTCTTTTTCTCTTTCAGTTCTAATTTCTTCATTTTGTCGTCTGAGATATGACTTTAGATCCTTAACTGTTTTTGCGGCCTCACTAATTTTTTTGTCCGCATCTTCCCAGTCACGAAGATCAGGAAAAGTGGTTTGATCCGCAAGCGATAATGCCATTTGCCCTATTACAGCCTTCCCCTTATCGGATTTTAGTAGCTTCTCAAACACTCGATCAAGAAACTCACGTTTGCTTTCATCTGCTGCCCAAGTAGCCAGAAAATTATCAGATATATGTGACTCTTTTAAAAATTTTCTAAGCGATTTCTTGCGCCAATATGATTTTAGCGCAGCCTCGTAAACCAGATCAATCAAATGAGGAGTTACTTTGACAGCCATTGAATTCCTTCATGGTTTCTAGCGGTTAATATAGCGGATTAGCTGTTAAACGACCGAACGCACCAAATCAAGTAGTAAACCCTTGTTGTCTCGGCACAACAAGTTCATTCCGGCACAAATGGCTATCCGTTACTCCGTGAGTACAAAAATATGTCCACCTTTCTTTATGCTCCTTCGTGCCGTCATGGTAAAATATTTTATTCTTTTTGTCTCTATACCGATGGACGCATATGCGGGAACAACAACACATCCCGTATTGATGGCGAATCGGTAAACAACATCACCAGACGATCAATGCCGATCCCTTCACCGGCTGTGGGTGGCATACCGTGTTCCAGGGCGGTAATGTAATCTTCATCAAAAAACATGGCCTCATCATCACCCGCATCTTTGTCTTCTACCTGTTGACGGAAGCGTTCGGCCTGGTCTTCAGCATCATTTAATTCTGAAAATCCATTAGCGATCTCGCGTCCACCCACAAAAAATTCAAATCTATCGGTGACAAAGGGATCATCATCATTACGACGTGCCAGAGGGGAAACCTCTGTAGGATAAGCCGTGATAAAAGTGGGATCCATCAAACGGTGTTCGACGGTCTTTTCAAAAATCTCGATCTGTACCTTGCCCAGACCATAAGAATCTTTCAGCGGAATCTCCAAACGGGTAGCAATAGCACGAGCTTTATCGGGATCATCCAGTTCAGCCTCGGTGATATCGGGATTAAAATGCAGGATGGATTCTTTTATGGTCATACGCGTAAACGGTTTACCAAAATCATACTCATCACCCTGATAGGTGATTTTTGTTTTACCGATGACGTTTTCTGCAATAGAACGTAACATAGCCTCGGTAATATCCATCAAATCATGATAAGTGGCATAGGCCTCATAAAATTCGATCATGGTGAATTCTGGATTATGACGGGTTGATAAACCTTCATTACGGAAGTTACGATTGATTTCAAACACTCGCTCAAAACCACCCACGACCAGACGCTTCAGATATAGCTCCGGAGCAATACGCAGATACAAATCCATATCCAGAGCATTATGGTAAGTCGTAAACGGCTTAGCTGCAGCACCACCCGGAATGACCTGCATCATGGGGGTTTCTACCTCAAGAAAATCTCGCTCAATTAGGAACTCCCGAATATGAGAAATGATCTTTGAACGCAGCAAGAAGGTTTTGCGTGATTCTTCGTTCATGATCAAATCCAGATAACGCTGACGATAACGTATTTCTTGATCCGTCACGCCCTTGAATTTTTCAGGTAGTGGCCGTAGCGCCTTGGTCAACAATCGAATGCTATCCACCTTGACGGATAATTCACCCTTGTTGGTCTTCATCAGCACACCTTCACCTCCGATGATGTCACCAATATCCCATTTTTTAAACTGCTCGTTATAAACGCCTTCCGGCAATTCATCACGTACAACATAAAACTGGATCTGACCCGACATATCCTGCACGGTAGCAAAACTGGCCTTACCCATGACACGTTTTAACATCATGCGCCCTGCCACGTTGACGCGTATATTTAAAGATTCCAGTTCTTCTTTTGATTTTTCACCATACTCAGCATGGAGTTCACCCGAGATAACATTGCGGCGAAAATCATTCGGGAAGGCGTTGCCCTGCTCACGAATCAAATTCAGCTTTTCGCGACGCTGTGCAATCAGTTTGTTTTCTTCTTCAACGGTTAATTCAGTTTTGGCTTCTGACATGACTTGTTCCAATTTTATAAACCACTCTTAAGACTTGCTTCAATAAATTTATCCAGGTCACCATCAAGCACAGCCTGGGTGTTACTGGTCTCTACGCCCGTGCGAAGATCCTTAATACGGGATTGATCCAGTACATAGGATCGAATCTGACTGCCCCAGCCGATGTCAGACTTGGACTCTTCCTGGGCTTTCTTCTCGGCATTTTGTTTGTGCAACTCCATCTCATATAACTTGGCCTTGAGCTGCTTCATGGCGCTATCTCTGTTCTGGTGCTGAGAGCGCTGATTCTGGCACTGTACCACGATCCCGCTGGGTTCATGGGTAATGCGAATGGCCGAATCGGTCTTATTAACGTGCTGACCACCGGCACCGCTGGCCCGATAAGTGTCGACGCGCAAATCAGAGGGGTTAATGTCTATTTCAATCGAATCATCCACTTCGGGATAAACAAATACTGAGGCGAATGAGGTATGACGGCGACTACCCGAGTCAAATGGTGACTTACGAACCAACCGGTGTACACCCGTCTCGGTACGCAACCAGCCATAGGCATATTCACCGCTGAATTTAATAGTAGCACTCTTGATACCGGCCACTTCACCGGCGGAGACTTCAATCAGTTCAGTCTGATAACCCCGACTCTCACCCCAACGCAAATACATACGCAAGATCATCTC
Source organism: Gammaproteobacteria bacterium (assembly GCA_022712915.1). Classification (GTDB taxonomy): domain Bacteria; phylum Pseudomonadota; class Gammaproteobacteria; order UBA6429; family Thiohalophilaceae; genus JAHEDB01. The sequence continues at coordinate 3,100 of JAFLJQ010000066.1, forward strand.
AGCCCAATCCTGAGCTTCAGTACCACCCGAACCGGACTGAACATCAAGGAAGGCACTATTGGCATCCATCTCGCCAGAGAACATGCGCTGAAACTCAAGGGTTTCCAGCTCCTTTTCCTGCTGTGCTAAATCGGCCGTCACCGACTCAACAGTGTCAACATCATTTTCTACGGCGGCCATCTCCAGCAATTCATTGGCATCCACCAGGCTGCTGCTCAATTTCTCAATAAGATGGACAACCTTCTCAAGTCGAGAACGCTCCCGCCCTAGTTCCTGAGCATACTCAGGGTTGTTCCAGATGGCAGAATCTTCTAGCTCGCGGACGACTTCGGTCAGACGTTCTTTCTTGGTTTCATAGTCAAAGATACCCCCTAAGGGATTCCACGCGCCCCTGCATATCTTTGATCTGGTTATAAATTGGATTGACTTCTAATATCGACATTTTCTTTAATAAGTCCCGGCAAAACCGCTATCATAACCCAGTCAGGGGTTGGGTAACATCATAGCGGCTCGACATGTTCCACGATCAACTGGGTATTACGCTGGTGATTAAATTCATTCACATCCAATCGATAGGCCAATTGTACCTGGGCCACTTCCGTAGGCCATTCCGTGTCAACCGTATTGAAGGCGATGGCATCGACGGTGTCACTATTACCCGGTGGCCGTAGCAATAACTTAAGGTGTTTCTCCCCAACAATACGTCGATTGACCACCTCAAACACACCGTCAAATACGGGTTCGGGAAAACCCTGTCCCCAGGGGCCAGCCTTACGCAATGATTCTGCCAGTTGCAGGTTAATATCTTGCCCAGGCAGTTCACCATCACTATAGATAGTGCCATGTAAATCCTCTGGTGATAAATGCCGGGCCACTTCCATATTAAAAGCCGCTGCAAAAATATCAAACTTATCTTCGTTAATGGTCATACCCGCCGCCATGGCGTGACCTCCAAATTTATGAATCAGTTGTGGGTGCTTCGCCGCCACACTGTCAAGGGCATCACGAATATGCAGTCCCTTTATCGAACGGGCAGAACCTTTAATCGTGCCTTCACCACTTGGAGCAAAAGCAATCACCGGCCGATGCAATTTGTCTTTTACCCGAGAGGCCAGAATTCCGATCACCCCTTCATGCCATTCATCGTTATACAGGCAAAGTCCCACTGGCAAGTCGTCATCCTCCTCCATCTGCAAGGCATCAAGATAAGCAAAAGCCTGCTCACGCATATCCTGTTCAATGACGCGTCGGTCATGATTGAGTTGATCTAACTGTTTAGCCAGTAAGCGGGCCTCATTCATATCATCACTTAACAAACAGGCAATGCCGATAGACATGTCTTCCAGTCGCCCGGCGGCATTTAAACGCGGGCCGACACAAAAACCCATGTCTGAGCTGCTGATGTTTTCAATCTTTCGCCCAGCCGTTTCCAAAATAGCCTTAATACCCACACAACACTCACCGGCGCGGATACGCGCCAGCCCCTGCGCCACCAAAATACGGTTATTGTGATCCAGTGGCACCACATCGGCCACTGTACCGAGGGCAAGCAGATCCAGATAGCTGGCCAAATTGGGTTCTTTGATGCCCTGCTGGACAAACCAATCCCGCTCACGCAGGGCTGCACGCAACGCCATCATGACGTAAAAAATAACCCCCACTCCGGCCAAATTTTTACTGGGGAAGGTGTCACCCGGTTGATTAGGATTGACGATGGCATCGGCCACAGGCAGGGATTCGGCAGGTAAATGGTGATCGGTAATCAAGACTTTAATGTTACTGGCTTTTGCTGCTGCCACACCTTCCAGACTGGAGATGCCGTTGTCGACAGTGATAATGAGATCAGGTTGTCTTTGCAAGGCGACAGCCACGATCTCGGGCGTCAGACCATAGCCATACTCAAACCGGTTCGGAACCAGAAAATCGACATGCCCCGCCCCCATGGCACGTAATACCCGCACGGCCAGTGCACTACTGGTCGCGCCATCGGCATCAAAATCACCGACAACAAGAATACGTTGTTGTTTTTGTAATGCCTCAATCAATATTTCAACGGCCGACTCGATTCCTTTCAATAAATGAAACGGTTGTAAACGATTGAGGGTATGTTCCAACTCAATGGCATCGGTAACATGACGCGCGGCATAAATACGCTTTAATATTGGATGCAATCCTGCCGGTAGTTCCACACTATTGCCGAGAACATCACGCCGTTTAATCAAAGACATCAGCCTGACACCGGTTGCAGCAAGCTCTGGAATTTTGCATTGCGTTTCCACCAGTGGCGCAACCATTTCGGAGTCAACTGAAAGGCCCGCCCATCAGCACTTAATACTGTCACTTGACTGAGTTGTTTATCTTTTAGCATGATCAACAAGGGTTTTATGATCGTTTGTTCAAACTGTTTGACCGCATCCAGCCAATAAAAAAGATCCTGACTCGTCAAAGGTGAGTGCAAGTCACCGATCACAACTAAGATCTGTTTGTCATGCTGTTGCTGAATAGCTCGCACGACCTGTTCAATTTTTTCATAAGCACAGCCTGCATGTTGTGCCAGTCCGGCCAACAAGGGATCATCACCGTAGATCAGTTCATACGGACAAGTGGCCTTTTCTGGCAAAACCCCGCCACCCCAGAACCAGAGGCTGTTGATCGGTAACAGGCCTTTTTCCTGTCGCGCCAGGTTCAACGGGATTTCATGTAATAACATCTGACATTCATTCATCAGCGAATGCCAGTAACCCGCATCGGGCCCCTCAGGCATGGCATGTTTAATGTCTTGACCTAACACCGCTAATGGTGGCGTGGTTGATAGTTGGATCTGAGTGGCCCCTTTGACATACCAACGATCCACTGAGGGTGCCTCGATCTGCCAACCATCCTGTTGTGTATGGACATTAATAATATCCACCAGTTGTTGAGCATCGGTTTCTGACAAACTTAATGTACCATGCCCCATCAACACAGCCCGCCCCATATCGGCCTGGATACAAACAGGATCGCAGCGCAAAGACCACTCGTCAATTTTTGTACCGGTATCGGCCAAACGCGTCAAAGCTGCAACAGGATAATCACTGGGTTCTTCTACCTGGATACCGAATAGATGAAACAAACTGGCATAAAAACCGCTTACTGGTATTTGCGTTTCCCTTGCCCGACTAAAAAACCGGTTTAATAAATCAAAAGAGGGTTGCTCCTGAGACGCAAGCAATTGCAAGGATTGCGGCGGCTGTAACAAACCAGGAACTAATAGTGTTAATTGACACGACATAAGATGATTAAACTATTAATCTTGTGATGGAATAACGATGACAAAAAGCTTTAATAAAAACACATAACAAGTTAAGGGCACTTCTGTGTATTTAAGAGAACGCAAAGAAAATATTTTTTATATTAATAATCTTTGCGTTCTATATCCGCATTATTTTAACCTGTCATATTACTCAGAATTGCAGCCTTAACCTCAGCGAGAGTCGCCTCCACGGTCATCATTGGTGCGGTACTTTGCTTAATAGCCGTATCCGGATCTTTTAGACCATGACCGGTCAGGGTACAAACAATTTTGCTACCTTCAGGGATCTTGCCCGTCGCAATATCCTTCATGGCGCCGGCCAGTGAAATAGCCGAGGCCGGTTCACAAAATACACCTTCTTTTTCGGCCAGCAGTTTTTGAGCCGCGAGAATTTCTTCATCAAGACACTCATCAAACCAACCGCCCGATTCCTTCTGCACGATCCAGGCCTTATCCCAACTTTGTGGATGACCAATACGAATGGCGGTTGCTACAGTCTCAGGGTTATCAACCATGGCACCACGCATAAAGGGGGCCGCCCCGGCAGCCTGGTAGCCCACCATTTTCGGTGTATCATTAACGATACCATGCTCATGGTATTCGCTATACCCCATCCAATGGGCAGTGATGTTACCGGCATTTCCCACAGGAATGCAGTGAAAATCTGGCGCACAACCCAACTCTTCAAGGATTTCAAAAGCAGCCGTCTTCTGGCCTTGTATGCGGTATGGATTGATAGAATTCACAATCGTCACCGGCGCCTCTTTGCCCACCTGCTTAACCAGCTCCATGCCGTCATCAAAATTACCCTTAATCTGAATCACGACCGCGCCATGCATCATGGCCTGGGCCAATTTCCCCATGGCGATCTTGCCTTCAGGGATCAGTACAAAGGCCGTGATGCCCGCACGTGCGGCATAAGCAGCGGCCGCGGCAGAAGTATTACCGGTTGAGGCACAAATGATGGCCTTACTACCCTCTTCCACAGCCTTGGTAACGGCCATCGTCATACCACGATCCTTAAAAGATCCCGTTGGATTCAGACCTTCATACTTAACATAGATGTCAACATCCTTTCCCAAAGAACGGGGGATATTGCTGAGTCGAATCAGCGGAGTATTACCTTCACCCAGGCTGATAATACGGGTGTCATCATGCACCGGTAGACGATCACGGTATTTGTCTATCAGTCCAGTGTAACGGGGTCGAAAAGGCATGCTTATTCTCCTGCAATAATATCGTGTACTATTTTAATTCAGCGTTTCCATGCGGATACGCTTCACCTGGCCATCAATAGTCTCAAGGGACTCGATCTCGGCAATGGCCTGATTCATTTGTTTTTCCTGTACCTTGTGAGTCAGCATAATAATGTTGGCAAAGGTACTGTTATCCACGGGTTCTTTTTGGATAATAGCTTCGATACTGATCTGCTGCGCACCTAAAATGCTCGCCACATTGGCCATTACGCCAGGTTTATCCAGCGCCTGCATACGCAGGTAATAGGCCGTTTCCACATCATCCATTGAAAGAATAGGATCACTGGCCAGCGCATCGGCCTGGAAGGCCAAATGAGGAACCCGGTTTTTGGGATCCGATGTTAGGGCACGAACCACATCAACCACATCTCCCACTACAGCCGAGGCGGTAGGTTCTGCACCAGCACCCGCACCATAATAAAGGGTAGGCCCAACGGCATCCCCCATAACCAACACCGCATTCATCACACCATCAACATTGGCGATCAAACGCCTTTCAGGAATCAGGGTTGGATGAACGCGCAGTTCTATACCTTTATCCGTACGCCGAGCCACACCCAGATGTTTGATGCGATAACCCAATTCTTCAGCATAAGTAACATCTTCACGGGTAATGGTACTGATACCTTCGGTGTAGGTCTTGTCGAATTGCAAAGGCACACCAAAAGCAATAGAAGCCAGAATGGTTAACTTATGGGCGGCATCAATACCTTCCACATCAAAGGTCGGATCGGCCTCAGCATAACCCAGAGCCTGAGCCTCTTTGAGGACATCATCAAAATCACGGCCTTTGTCTCTCATTTCAGTGAGAATGAAATTACCCGTACCATTGATAATGCCCGCCAACCACTGAATCTGATTACCCGCCAAACCTTCACGAATGGCCTTTATAATAGGGATACCCCCAGCCACCGCCGCTTCAAAGCCGACCATGACCCCTTTTTCCTGAGCTTTGGCAAAGATTTCAGTGCCATGTTTGGCGATCAGGGCCTTATTGGCAGTCACCACATGTTTACCCTGCTCAATAGCTTTTAACACCATATCCTTAGCCAGAGTATCGCCGCCGATAAGTTCAATAATAATATCAATCTCAGAATTATTGACCACCTCATTGGGATCAGTACTGAGCCGAATACCTGTGGTATCACAAATACGGGGTTTATTTAGGTCACGCGCCGCCGCATGCGCAATCACAATACCACGACCAGCACGGCGGGCAATTTCTTCTGCATTACGTTTGAGGACATTAACTGTACCTCCACCAACGGTACCCAGACCCAGTAAACCAACTTTAACCGAATTCACAATCTCTCCTTCCTATTCTCATTTGTTTAACTTGCGAAACATATCGCGAATACCGCGCACAGCCTGCCGAGTACGATGTTCATTCTCGATCAAACCAAAGCGCACATGATCATCGCCGTAATCTCCAAAACCAATACCGGGAGACACAGCCACCTTTGCCTCTTTGAGCAGTAGCTTGGAAAACTCCAGTGAACCCATTTCCTTGTAGGCCTCAGGTATAGGCGCCCAAACAAACATGGTACCCCTGGGCTTCTCAATCTGCCAACCTAGCGCACCCAAGCCTTCGCACAGCACATCACGACGGAGCTTGTACGTATCACTAATTTCCTTAACACACTCCTGAGGTCCTTCCAGAGCAGTAATCGCTGCCACCTGGATCGGTGTGAACATACCATAATCCAGGTAGGACTTCATGCGAGTCAGAGCCGCAACCAGAATGGGATTACCCACCATAAAACCGACACGCCAACCAGGCATATTGTAACTCTTTGACAGGGAATAAAACTCCACTGCCACCTCTTTTGCACCAGCAACCTGCATGATCGAAGGTGCCTCGTAGCCATCAAACACTATATCCGCGTAAGCCAGGTCATGGATCACCCAAATCTCATGCTCACGGGCAATGGCCACCACCTTTTCAAAGAAATCCAGCTCCACGCATTGGGTGGTAGGGTTGCCCGGAAAATTCAATACCAGCATTTTGGGCTTAGGCCAGGAATCTTTAATGGCCTTTTCCAGCTCACTAAAAAAGTCTACTCCAGCTATCAACGGCACATGGCGTATATCTGCCCCGGCAATAATAAAACCATAGGGATGAATCGGATAGGCCGGGTTCGGTACCAAAACAGCATCACCTGGACCGACCGTTGCCATGGCCAAGTGGGCGAGACCTTCCTTGGAGCCAATAATAACAATGGCTTCACTATCAGCATCATATTTAGTCTTATACCAGTTACAAATGGCTTGCCGTAAGCGGGGAATACCTTTCGACAAAGAATAACGGTGGGTATCATCCCGTTGTGCAGCCTCAACCAGCTTATCGACAATATGCCGAGGGGTTGGCTGGTCTGGATTGCCCATACCAAAGTCAAGAATATCTTCCCCCCGTGCCCGAGCCGCAGCCTTGAGTTCGTTAACGATATTAAAGACATAGGGAGGTAAACGTTTTATTCTGGGAAATTCGTCTTTCAAGCGGGTGCCCTGGAGTAAATAATGCGCCAAGATGAACCGTGCGACAGCGGCCCAACAATGCTGCTAACATTAACGGCTTGCGCGGCAAGCTGTCAATCAACCAGATGGTATGAAGGTTTTATAAAACGATGAAATTCACCCTCGAAAATACTCATAGCGTCCATATTCACAGCTATAAGCCAGGTGAACTGAGCCTGAAGCTACCTGTAGGAGATACCACCCGTTCACATCAGTTAACAACATATGATTCTAGTGTGATTATTTCGCATACAGGGAATGTTGAAAACTGGGCCGTGACGCATGTCAGTGAACTGACACTGCATCACTTTGACATAGCCTGGCAAAACAGACCCGAGATCGTATTGTTTGGCAGTGGTCAACACCTCGCATTCCCGGCTCATGAAATACGTCAGGAGTTTGCTCGCAAAGGAATTGGATTTGAGGCCATGAACACCCCCGCCGCCTGCCGAACCTATAACGTGTTGTTATCTGAGGGACGGGATGTACTGGCCATGTTGATAATAAACTGAGTAAACCCCGATTAATTCGCTGAGACGATACTGATCATCGCACCAAAAGCCCTCAAGTCAATCAGGATTTCTTTTCTTTTAAGATATAACCATACTTATTGCAGTAAGGCGTCACCTGAATAACCGTCTTTTTCCAGTATTTCGCGCAGCTTGCGTAATGCCTCAATCTGAATCTGGCGAACCCGCTCACGGGTAACACCTATGCTGGCACCCACCTCTTCCAGGGTCGCCACATCATGACCATTCAAACCAAAGCGGCGCTCCACCACTTCGCGCTGTTTGTCCGTCAATTGGTTTAGCCAGTCCTCAATATTACCCTTGACATCATTGTCCTGCAGCAACACAACCGGGTCTGTATTATTTTCATCTGGTATGGCATCCAGCAATGAATTATCTGAATCCCGCCCCATGGGTGTATCAACCGAAGCAATACGCTCATTCAGACCCAGCATACGCTTTACGTCATTAATGGGCTTATCAAGCAAAGCGGCAATATCTTCTGGACTGGGTTCATGATCGAGTGTCTGAGCAAGGTGACGGGCGGCGCGCAGATATATATTGATTTCTTTTACAACATGAATGGGTAAACGAATAGTACGGGTCTGGTTCATAATAGCCCGTTCTATTGTCTGACGAATCCACCAAGTTGCATAGGTTGAAAAACGGAAACCTCGTTCCGGATCGAATTTTTCGACCGCTCGAATCAAACCAAGATTGCCCTCTTCGATCAAATCGAGCAAGGCCAGACCACGATTGAGGTAACGTCGAGCAATCTTAACCACCAGACGTAGATTACACTCAATCATCTTCTTACGGCCAGACTCATCGCCTTTTCTGGCCAAGCGGGAATAGTAAACTTCTTCTTCCGCCGTCAGCAACGCAGAAAAGCCAATTTCACTCAGATACAAACGAGTTGCATCAAGTTGGCCATCAGGCACCTCACCAGCTTTATAAGATGGTTTCTTCGCTTCGGTTTCTATCTCAGCTTCAGCTTCAACCTCTACGTCCACATCTTCATCGACGTCATCAAGAAGCTTGTCCTCTACAGCAGGAACTTCCACGTTGTCGTCGAAATTACGTTTTTTCTCAGCTCGGTTATTGCTCTGTTTCATGGTCTCCCTTTTAACCTGCTGTTAGCCAGTTGTAATGGTTATTGTTTAGGCAAATATTCAAAAGGATTGACGGGTATGCCATCACGACGTATCTCAAAATGTAACATTACCCTCTCTGTCCCCGTCTTCCCCATATCGGCAATATGCTCACCTTTCTTTACATTTTGCCCTTCTTTAACTAGCAATCGTCTATTGTGAGCATACGCGCTCAAAAAAGTGTCATTGTGCTTGACGATGATAAGCTCTCCGTAGCCCCTAAGTCCATCGCCACTATACACAACATAACCCCTCTCTGCAGCATATATTGCCTGCCCCTTTTGACCCGCTATATCAATACCTTTTTGGCCAGGATCACGTAATGAAAAACGGCTCAGGATCTTGCCTTTTGCAGGCCATTGCCATTTAAGCTTCTGAGAAACGCGTCTCGGAGTTCCTATCGGTTTCACAGGCAATTCGCGCCGCTTACTTTTAATCGGAACTGGTCGTACAGGTTTATTAACTTTTGTTAACGCTACCGTTCTATGATTATTAAATCCTGCCGGTTTTGTTACCTTCAATTTCTGCTGTGGAAAAATTGTATAGGGTCTATTAATACCATTCCATAAGGCAACTTCACGATAATCATGTCCATATTGCCAAGCAATGGAATACAGGGTTTCACCTGGCCGCACAAGATGAATTGCTTTCGGCCACTTAGCTGGCCGACCACTGTAATACCCCGTTGAGTATATACCCTTGTGGCCACAGGCGGATACTGCAATAAGAACAATGAAAAAACTAAGGTATAAAACTAGCGGCATGGATCAAATATAGAGAAGATAAACAGCCAACAAAGCAATAATGATAATCCAGCCAAGCTGATCAATATATTGACGTAAGGTTTTTTGCATTTTTTCACCACCCCAGACCATCAAACCTGCCACCAGGAAAAAACGCGCACCACGACCAATCAGAGAGGCTATGATAAAGGGGATAAACGCCATGCTGATAGCACCCGCAGTAATGGTGAATATTTTATAAGGGATGGGCGAAAACCCGGCCAGGAAAACTACCCAAAAACCCCATTCAACAAACCAGGCCTTGGCCTTTAAATAAGTATCCCAATATCCAGCTGAATGCAAAACTGGCTCAACTATATCAAAAGCAAAAGCGCCAATTAAATAACCCGCCGCACCACCGGCAACCGAAGCCAGGGTGGTCAACATGGCAAAATGCCAGGCCTTTTGCGGCTTGGCCAGAGCCATAGGAGCCAGCATTACATCAGGAGGAATAGGGAAAAAAGATGACTCAGCAAAACTCAGCCCCATCAGATAACGTGATGCATGCCTATGTTCAGCCCATTGCATCACCCACTCATATAGTTTTCCAAATAATCGCACTATAAAATTCCTTCCTTCAAGGGCACAAAACTGACCCGATCTAATAAATGTTTATGAAACGTATCGCCGTCTCGCACCACTTGCAGCAATTGCTGGGAACCGGCTGGTCCGGTTGGTATCACAAGTTTGCCATTGTCAGTTAACTGTTCAAGCAGACTTGAGGGAATATCCAAGGGCGCAGCCGTGACAATAATGGCATCATAAGAGCCCTGTTCAGCCCAGCCGGCATAACCATCACCATGTAGAAATTCAATATTGCACAGATTTAATAATGCCAGTCGTTTACGGGCCTGCTCCAATAAAGGGGAGATACGCTCAACGGTATACACATTTTCGATCAGTTGAGCTAATACGGCGGTTTGATACCCGGATCCAGTGCCAACCTCCAAGACTCTTCCTGGCAAGCTATCAGCTATCAGAGCCTCGGTCATACGGGCCACTATATAAGGTTGAGAAATGGTCTGCCCATGACCAATAGGCAAAGCCGTATCCTCATAGGCACGGCTACTGATGGCCTCATCCATGAATAAATGCCTGGGGGTATTCGATATCACATCAAGCACACGGTTATCCTTAATCCCTTCATACCGCAAACGCTCAACCAGACGATCGCGAGTACGCTGAGATGTCATGCCAATGCCATCCATAATAACACTCACAATTCCATGACCCCTTCTAACAAAGTACTCAATTGTTCCAACACCGTATGGCGGGTTAGATCGACTTGCAAGGGTGTCACAGATACATAGTGACTATTAATGGCATGAAAATCCGTGCCCGGCCCGGCATCTTGCTCCATGCCGGGGGGGCCAACCCAATAGATATCTCGGCCACGTGGATCCTGATCCTTTATAATAGGTTCAGCCTTATGGCGATGCCCGAGCCGGGTTGACTGGATGCCCTTAATTTTATCTATAGGCAAATCAGGGACATTAACATTGAGAATAATATCAGGAGGAAAAGAACCCGTCCGTAGCCGTTCCACCAAGTTCAAAGCAATCCGGGCGGCTGTATCATAATGCTCTAAATTAGGCCCAACCAATGACACCGCCATGGCTGGATAACCAAGGAACCGCCCCTCCATTGCCGCTGCCACAGTTCCTGAGTACAACACATCATCCCCTAAATTACCGCCAGCGTTGATCCCGGCAATAACCATATCCGGTTCTTGATCCAGCAGGCCCGTTATGGCCAAGTGAACACAATCGGTTGGTGTACCATCGACCCGGATAAAACCATTTTCCATAGTTCGGGCACGGATGGGCAGATCGAGGGTCAGGGAATTACTGGCACCACTTCGATCCCGTTCCGGTGCCACGACGGTAATCTTGGCCTCTCTAGCCAGCTCCCTGGCAAGACTATGAATGCCAGGGGCCTCATAGCCATCATCATTACTCAGCAAAATATGCATTGATTACTACTTGCCTTCTATTATTATTATGGAATACAACTTGTCGTTATAGACATGAACTATTTCACTATACTCGAAAACCCGGCTTTTCTCACTATGACAAAAAAACCAAGCTCTGATGATGATGATAAAGATAGCGTACTATTCCGCCAAATGATGGACGAAGTCCGTCCCCTTTCACAAGATAAAATCAGTCCCTATCGACACAAACCACCCGCTCGCCCCATAAAACACTCAACAGACGAAGAACAAATCCGCAAGGACATGATGAGCGATCCACTTGCAGGGGATGAAATCGAAACTACTAACGAATTATTATTTAGCCATCCCGGAGTGCAGCCCAATGTAATGCGCAAATTACGCCGGGGTCAATTCAATATAGAAGCTGAACTAGATCTACACCGAATGACCTCGGATGAGGCACGTCAAGCTATCAACCAATTCCTTCCTCAAATGATCCTGATGGGTAAACGCTCTGTACGCATCATCCACGGCAAGGGATATGGCTCTTTCAACAAAACCCCAGTACTAAAAAACAAACTCAATCACTGGCTTCGCCAGCGAGACGAAGTTCTGGCCTTTTGCTCCGCCCGACCAGTTGATGGCGGAACCGGAGCTATCTACGTGCTACTGAAACGTGCCAAGAGCTAACCGACCACCTCTCAACTAAAGAATCAGCTCTGAATGGCCGATAAATATCTGACGACTGTTATATTTTTTAACTATAAATTATAAGTATGATATTACTTCTCTAAGGATCCGGTAATGAAAAGTCTATTCAGACCCGCCATATTTCTGTTAAACAGAATATCCTACCGTACCAAATTCATCATGCTGAATATTCTAGTACTAATTCCCCTTGTTATTATAAGTGCAAAATTAATTTCACACTACAATGAAGAAATCGAATATCAGAAAGGAGAACAACTCGGAATACAATACATTAACAAGATCCGTCCTCTAATTGAATTTATCCCACAACACCGAGGCATGACCAATAGTTATCTAAATGGAAATGCCGCTTTTCACGACAAAATAATAGACCTGCGTAAAAAAATTGACCTCTATCTAGCAGAATTAATTAAATTTGATCAAATACATACTCAACGACTAAAAACAGAAAGCCAGCTCAAAACCCTACAGAATACCTGGGGCAAGCTGAAAAGCAGTGCCTTTGAGGACCCTGCACCCGAAGTTTTTCAGCATCACACCAAACTAATTAATAAATTTATTGAGTTAATTAGTCACATCAGCAACACCTCGGGTATTGCCCTGGATTCCCATGCCGACAGCTATAACCTAATTAACGCCATTACCGCAGACCTGCCTGCCTTAACCGAACTGATGGGACAGGGCCGCGGTCTGGGTGCAGGTATAGCAGCACGCAAAGCCAAAAACCAAAAGGAATTAATACGCCTGGCGGTTCTGGTCAGCAACATCAAAAAAGAATATGCCGATGTTAATAAACATATGAGCACGTCACTCAAAAAAAAACCCCCTTTGGCAATAAAGCTCAAACAATTATTGGACAATACAGTAAACAGTGCCCAAGCATTTACCAATAATCTTGAGAACAATATCATTAACAGCTCTGATATTGTCGTAGACAGTTCAACATTATTCGGCCAAGGCACCACAGCCATCAGTCATGCCTTCAAATTATTTGACGCAATTGAACCCGAATTAAATGCACTGCTCCTGCAACGAGTTGAGCAACACCGAACTGAAAGAATGGTGGTAAGTCTCATCACCATAACTGTAATTGCTTTCCTTTCATATTTCACAATGGCTCTGTTTCATGCCATTCTGCATAGCATCCAACAAGTACAAAAGGCCAGTCAACGACTTGCAGATGGCGATCTAACGACTCGACTGGAGCTGGATACCCGTGATGAGATGAGCCAAATTGGCGTCAGCTTTAATGAAATGGTGGAAAAATTTGAGGCACTGATTCAACAAGTCATCAGCGCCACCACCCAGATGGCCACAGCCTCTGAAGAACTGTCCATGATAGCCAAAGAAAGTGCCAGTAATATCGAAAAACAACGCACTGAAACCGAACAAGTGGCCACGGCTATGAACGAAATGTCAGCTACAGTACAGGAAGTCGCACGCAATGCCTCCGCTGCAGCCGGTTCAGCCAACAGTGCTGACAATGATGCTCAGGGAGGCAAAGTCATAGTACAGCAGACCTCTGAAGCCATTTCCCAACTTGCCTCAGAGGTTGAAAATGCCTCTGATGTCATTAAAACCGTGGAAAAAGACAGTAATGAGATTGGCTCCATTCTCGATGTCATCAAGGACATAGCAGAACAAACTAACCTACTGGCCCTGAATGCGGCCATTGAGGCCGCCCGAGCAGGTGATCAAGGACGTGGATTTGCTGTCGTGGCCGATGAAGTTCGAACATTGGCCAGCCGTACCCATAAATCAACGGAAGAAATTGAACACATGATTACTCGTTTACAAGGCGGGGCACAAAATGCCGTAACGGTTATGAAAAGTGGTCGTGAAAAAGCACAAAGCGGCGTAGAACATGCCAATGAAGCGGCTGAAGCCCTGGATGCCATTACCCGTGCCATTACCATAATCAGTGAAATGAATAATCAGATAGCCAGTGCCGCTGAAGAACAAAGTTCTGTAACAGAAGAAATGAACAAGAACATCAATAGCATCAGCCTAGTATCAGAACAAACCTCAGAAGGAGCCAAACAAACCACCCGCTCTAGCGATGAGTTAGCCAAGCTAGCGACGCAATTACAGCAACTGATTGCACAATTTAAGATCGAGTAAATGCAACGGTTGCCACAAGCAACTCACGCATTACCCCATTGGCATAACAACCCTTATCGAGGGTAAATTCAAGTACAAGCCGATCATCATCCTGAAAGAACCACGTCAGCCTCTCCACCCTGCTACGCAGTGAGCGTCGTTCAGCCTTCAGCCCGGCCTTGATCAAACCTTCACACCAATCCTGATAGTTTGATAAATATTGTTGTTCCATTTCATATACGGCCGTCACAACCACCTTGTCATCTTGACCAGGTAATGGGCCACTGGGATGGATATCCCATTCGGCCAGGCGTTGCTCGATAGTCTCATCCACCTGATCGGCAATAAAATGACTGCGGGAACCGCTCAACAATATATTCTCACCGGGCAGAATTTTATTCCAGCTGCCGGCGGTTACCCGTTGGCTCAAGAGATGATTAAACATCATGGAACGGGCAGCCGAAAGATATAGACCACGTTTATGTCGATCCTTAATGCGCTTGTTCTCTATCAACATCTGGCGGGCCATTTTTATATTCTGTCCATCCCGGCCAAAACGCTGTTCGGTAAAGTAATTGGGTACGCCATTTTCACTAATCTGTTGCAAACGTTGTTCCAGCTCAACTTTATCCCCCTGCAATTCTCGTAATACTACCGTAAAATGATTATTTTTAAGGCTGCCTCGTTTTAGTTTACGTTCATGCAATCCCCATTGCAGCACACGCGTTTCATCATCTGAAAATGCATCCCAGTCCGGATTAACCTTGCCCGCCAAACGTACACTGAACCACTGAGTGGTGATGGCAAAGCGATCTTTCAGGCCCGCATAACTAATATCACGAACAGGCACCTCAGCAAACTTGGCCAACTTGCGGGATACCCACTCGGTATTGGCATCCCGTTTCTGGATTTGTAACAACACATGTTCACCGCTACCATCAGGTTCAAAGCCCAGATCCTCAAAAACCTGAAAATCTTCCGGCTGGCAACGCCACATTGCCGAGGCATTCAATGGTGTCCAGGCATGGGCTAGTTGATCAACTTTTATAAAATCCTGATCCAAACTCATAAATATCTTTATCACTCTTTCATTGATACTAAACATGTACAGCAAAATAATGCAAAGGCCGCAAAGGCGCTAAGAGTGCAAAGTATTAATATTTTTTTCTTTGCTACCTCTGCGCCTTTGCGGCCTTTACGTTATATTCTCAAAACGTTTTTAAGCTAATGGATTTACTTTCAACAGCACCACGGCCTGGGCAGCAATGCCTTCACCACGACCGGTAAAACCCATTTTTTCAGTAGTGGTGGCTTTGATACTCACGTTGTCGATCGAAGTTTGCATATCGGCGGCAAGATTTTCACTCATAGCAGGCAAATGACAGGCCATCTTAGGGGCCTGAGCAATGATCATCATATCGACATTTCCAATTTGGTAGTTTTTTTTATGCACCAGTTCCATAACACGCCGCAATAAGATGCGGCTATCGATGCCTTTGTAGTCGTCACTATTATCAGGAAAATGTTGACCGATATCCCCCAGAGCAAGAGCACCTAATAGGGCATCACACAGGGCATGGATCAAAACATCACCATCGGAGTGAGCCTCTAGTCCCAGCTCATAAGGGACGGTTACGCCACCCAATACTAGTTTGGCTCCTGATTTGAAGCAATGGGCATCAAAACCCTGTCCTATGCGCAGCATTTAACCTCCATCGGCCAGACCATCGGCGCAGATATTTTTTTGTTGTTCGTCCTGATGTTGCAGATAAAAATGGGCCAGAGCCAGATCTTCAGGCCGGGTGATCTTGATATTGTCGCCGTGGCCTTCCACCATCTGTGGCGCATACCCGGCATGTTCTATCGCCGAGGCCTCATCAGTGACCAGAAATTGATCTTGCAATGCCTTATCCAAGGCTTTGCTTAAAACACCATAACGAAACATCTGTGGTGTCAGCGCATGCCATAGGCCATCACGTTCGACGGTTTCCGAGACACAATCTTTATCATCGGTGCGTTTCATGGTATCGCGCACGGGCAACCCTAGCAGACCACCGGTTTCATGTTCAGCAAGGGTATTCATCAATAATTGAATATCAGTTACTTGCACACAAGGCCGCGCGGCATCATGCACCAGTACCCAATCGGTATCAGTGCATTGTGCCTGTAAAGACTGCAAGGCATTTTGTACCGTATGGCAACGCTCTGCCCCGCCCTTCACAATCGTTAGCGGCGTACGGCATTCGATATGCAATTGTGGCCACCAGGCATCATCTTCTGCAATAGCAACAACTATGCCTCTAATATTCTCTATTTGAGAAAGCCGTTGCAGGGTATGTTCGATAATGGTTTTGCCGCTTAAAGACAGGTATTGCTTGGGCGTGTCACTGCCCATGCGTCTGCCCACACCTGCGGCAGGAACGATGGCCCAGTAGTTAGAAGTAATGGAATTAATCATAAAGTAAGGAAATATTTAAAAAACTTAACCGCAAAGGACGCAAAGGCACGCAAAGATCTTTTATTTATAAATTCTGTCTACTTCAAAAACTTTGATTTTTTCTTTGCGTCCTTAGCGGTTATAAGTTCTTGAAATTATTCAACAACCTGAACGAAGGTCTCACCCTCTTTAATCATACCCAACTCATTGCGGGCCCGTTCCTCGATGGCATCGAGCCCTTGTTTAAGATCCATTACTTCCGCGGCTAGTGCCGAATTACGTTCTTTCAGGCCATCATTTTCCTGCTTTTGCACCTTAACAAACTGTTGCAACCGCCAGGCCGACGCGAGGCTACCCTCGCCGACCCAGAGATCGTATTGCAGTAATACGAATAACAACAACAGAATGCCCGTCAAGGTACGCAATATATAACTCCAGCGCGTTTACTTATCCAGATTATAGAAGGCTTTCAGACCTGGGTAACTTGTCTTGGAGCCTAGAGCCTCATTAATACGCAATAACTGGTTATATTTAGCAACACGATCAGAACGTGACATGGAACCGGTCTTAATCTGCCCAGAGCTGGTGGCCACGGCCAGATCAGCAATGGTGGTATCTTCCGTTTCACCAGAACGATGTGAGATCACGGCGGTATAACCGGCCTTCTTGGCCATATCGATGGCCGCCAGAGTTTCAGTCAGAGTACCGATCTGGTTGACTTTGATGAGGATAGAATTACCGATGTTCTTTTCAATACCTTCTTTAAAGATCTCAGTATTGGTAACAAATAGATCATCACCGACCAGTTGTACTTTTTTGCCCAGACGCTCGGTGAGTTCCTTCCAACCCTCCCAGTCGTCTTCGGCCAGACCATCTTCAATACTGATAATAGGATACTTGTTGACCCAATCTTCCAGTACATCGATAAATTCACTGGCAGTAAGCACCTTGCCCTCTGAGGCCAACACGTACTTACCGTCTTTGTAAAATTCACTGCTCGCCGCATCAATGGCGATATAAATATCTTTACCGGCCTTGTACCCAGCCATCTCTATCGCTTCAAGGATCACTTCAATGGCGGATTCATTCGATGGGAGGTTGGGCGCAAAGCCACCTTCATCACCCACAGCAGTATTCAAACCTTTGTCATCCAGCACCTTCTTCAGGGCATGAAAAACTTCCGCACCCTGACGCAGGGCTTCGCTAATATTCGGCGCACCCACCGGCATGATCATGAATTCCTGTAGATCAATACTGTTATTGGCGTGCTCCCCACCATTGATGATGTTCATCATCGGTACGGGCATGAGGAAAGAAGATTCTGTTGCCAGATATTCATATAAAGGCTTGCCTGCATCCAACGCGGCGGCCTTGGCACAGGCCATGGACACGGCCAATAAGGCATTGGCACCCAGCTTGCTCTTGTTATGCGTACCATCCAGTTTTAACATGATGTCATCAACACCCTGCTGGTCACTGGCATCTTTGCCAGCCAAAGCCTTGGCTATTTCATTATTTACATGGCCAACAGCCTTAAGCACACCCTTACCGCCAAAACGGCTTTTGTCACCATCACGCAGCTCTATCGCCTCACGTGCACCTGTAGAGGCACCGGATGGCACGGCGGCACGACCCATGACACCAGATTCCAAAATCACATCGGCCTCAATGGTGGGGTTACCACGGGAATCAATAATTTCACGGCCTATAATTTTTTTAATCGTACTACTCGACATCTTTGTATTCATCTCCTATTTTTTGGTTAATTAATTCAAATTCAAACTAATAATTCATTTTCGATAAAACCCGCCGATTTCACGGCTTGATCCAGGCTCATCAGCGTCTCCAGCAAGCGAGCCATCATGGGCAAGGGAAAGGCATTGGGGCCATCACTCAAAGCCTTGGCCGGATCGGGGTGGGTCTCCATAAACAGACCGGAAACGCCTGCCGCCACGGCAGCACGAGCTAATACTGGAACAAACTCTCTTTGGCCACCCGAAGTTCCGCCCTGCCCACCGGGCTGCTGTACCGAATGAGTGGCATCAAAGACTACCGGGCAACCCGTTTGGCGCATGATGGCCAAACCACGCATGTCAGATACCAGGGTGTTGTAACCGAACGACGTGCCCCTATCACAGACCATGATCTGATCATTGCCCACTTCACGGGCCTTGGCCACCACATGGGTCATGTCCCAGGGTGCCTGGAACTGACCCTTTTTTATGTTGACGGGTATACCTTGTCGGGCAACATTCTGGATAAAGTTAGTCTGGCGCACCAGGAAAGCCGGGGTTTGCATGACATCAACCACGCTGGCCACTTCGGCCAATGGGGTATCTTCATGCACATCAGTTAACACGGGCACATCAATCTGATTTTTTACTTCTTGCAAGATACGCAGCCCCTCTTCCATGCCCAGCCCCCGAAAACTTTGCGTCGAAGTCCGGTTGGCCTTATCAAAAGAAGATTTATAAATAAACGAAATGCCTAACGTGGAGGCAATCTCTTTTAATTGCCCGGCGGTATCCAACGCTAATTGCTCACTTTCAATCACACAGGGACCAGCAATCAAGAAAAGGGGCTGATCGATACCTACTTCAAAGCCGCATAACTTCATGCATTCACCGTTGAGGATTATTGTTCATTATGTTTACGGGCGGCCTGAATGAAACCACTAAACAGCGGGTGACCCTCACGAGGCGTTGAGGTAAATTCAGGGTGGAACTGACAAGCTACAAACCAAGGATGTTCCGGCATTTCCACGACTTCAACCAGGCTTTCATCCTCAGAGATCCCGGCAATGAGCAGACCAGCCTGTTGCAATTGTTCACGATAATTATTGTTAAATTCATAACGATGACGATGGCGTTCGGTAATCACATCCTTGCCATACAAGGTGCGAATCCGTGTACCGTGTTTCAATCTACAGGCCTGACCACCGAGGCGCATAGTGCCACCCAGATCAGAATCTTCGGAACGGGTTTCGCGCTTACCCTCGGCATCAACCCATTCCGTGATCAATGCGATCACCGGATGCGGTGTCTTGGCATTGAACTCGCTACTGTTGGCATAAACCAAACCCGCCACATGCCGGGCGTATTCGATTACGGCAACTTGCATACCGAGACAAATGCCCAGATACGGCACCTTCTTTTCGCGAGCATATTGTGCTGCGAGAATCTTGCCTTCCACACCACGCTCACCAAAACCACCGGGGACTAATATGGCGTCGACATGATCAAGACAAGCCGTGCCTTCCGTTTCCAGTTGCTCGGAATCGATATAGACAATCTTCACCTTGGTATGGGTATGCACACCAGCATGTATGAGGGATTCGGATAGAGACTTATAGGCCTCGGTCAGATCCATATACTTGCCAACCATGGCCACCGACACTTCGCCCGTCGGGGTTTCCATAGCGCCAATGAAGGCCTGCCAGTCAGACAGATCAGCCTTCTTGCCGGGCAGTTTCATTTTTTCGACCACAATGTCATCCAGGCCCTGATTTGAGAGCAACACCGGCATACGATAAATACTATCGACATCCAGCACCTCAATAACGGCTCGGGGTTCTACATTGGTAAACAGGGCAATCTTGCGTTTTTCATCTTCCGGTATAGGGCGATCAGAACGACACATCAGGATATCGGGCTGGATACCGATAGAGCGCAATTCCTTCACCGAGTGCTGGGTCGGCTTGGTCTTGAGCTCACCGGCAGTCTTAATGTAGGGCAATAGGGTGAGGTGCATAAACAGAACATTTTCATGGCCCTGTTCGATGCCCATCTGGCGAATGGCCTCTAAAAAGGGTAAGGATTCAATGTCACCGACTGTGCCGCCAATCTCCACCATGGCCACATCGGCTCCAGCGGCCCCGGCCTTGATGGACTTTTTGATTTCATCGGTGATGTGGGGAATGACCTGTACCGTACCGCCAAGATAATCACCTCGGCGCTCCTTACTGATCACCGTCTCGTAAATACGACCAGTCGTAAAATTATTCTTTTGCGTCATGGTGGTGCGCACAAAGCGCTCATAGTGACCCAGATCCAGATCAGTCTCGGCCCCGTCTTCGGTGACAAAGACCTCACCATGCTGAAAGGGGCTCATGGTGCCAGGATCAACATTGATATAGGGATCGAGTTTAAGCAGGGTCACTTTGAGCTTGCGGGCCTCAAGAATAGCTGCAAGGGAGGCAGCTGCGATACCCTTGCCAAGCGAGGACACCACACCCCCTGTTATAAATATATACTTCGTCATCAAATAACCGTGTGATTGTTTAGAGGGCTGAAACACGTCAGAACAACTGGGCGCGTTTCCTCAATATTCGCTGAGGGGAAAAATGCTGCGGTTCAGTCCACTGTATTTTCCTTGTTTTCACGTCTGGTTTCAATGGCTAGAGCAAAGCTTGTGCATATTCCAGCGTAACCAGCAGCCCATCATGCTGCGGATTTACTTCATAAGGTTCACAAATACAATAACCCACAACCTGAACAATCTCCTCCCCCACATAGAGTAACGGTACCTGTTCACGCTGCCAGGGCGGCACAGCCCACTCCTGAAAGAGCTTTTTCAAACTATGGTGGTGGACACGTCCGACTGGCTGACACTTCTCTCCCCCCTGCCGGAAACGCACAGACAGCCTTCCCTGTTCGATCAATTGTCGATTTACACCTTGCCCCTTAACAAGATGGGGAATCAACATCCTGTTATTCAAATGCAATGCCTGCTTGCCATCCCAGGGGATAATACGATGTGTAGCAGCTGGGGTTGCATCAGGCCGCAAGGCATACAGCTCACCACGATAGCGCCGTACTTCCCCCCCTCGCCAACTGACCAGCGGATTGGCATCTTCAGCAGCAGGCAACACCTCATACACAATACGGTTAAGGTGTTTGCTGTCTGGTGTGCTCAAGCCACAGACCTCACCCAACCAGTAACGCAACAAGTTACACAGGCGGGCCTTGTCGAGTTCCTGTAATGAGGGAATATTCAGCCGGTTACCGGCCAAACGATGGGTATGCAAGTCCTGTTGCGCCAGTTGCTGCAACAGATCAGCACTCCTTGCCATATGTCTGGAGACACGACTCAGAGTATGGGCCATGGCGGGCCAGCGCTGATGTAATAGAGGCATCACCTCATGACGCAGAAAATTACGATCGAAGCGGGTATCAACATTGCTCGGATCATCGATCCACACCAGCCCCTGCTGTCGAGCGTACTGGAGCAGCACGGAACGGCTAAAGCCTAATAATGGTCGGGCCAGATGACCCCGCCCCAAATCACTTAATTGAGGCATGGCGGATAACCCCTTTACCCCCGCACCGCGTAATAATTGCAGTAACAAGGTCTCAGCCTGATCATCCTGATGATGGGCCATCAACAACATGTCATCATCTTGCAGAATTTCCGTAAAAATACGGTAACGTGCCACGCGCGCGGCCTCTTCCGGACTCTCGCCCGATGCATGGGCAGCATCGACACGGGCAACCTCAAGGGGAATCGACAGACCATCACAGACCTGCTGGCAATGTGCCTCCCAATCACGGGCCTGAGACTGTAAACCATGGTTAATGTGAATGGCATGAATCGGCACAGCCAACTGCTCTCCCAAGGCGGCCATGGCATGCAACAGAACATGGGAATCACAACCACCACTATAGGCAATCCAGTAACGGCGGACAGCGGGAAACTGCGTCAACTGTTGCAACAGATGCGCAGGCGTAAAACTCATAATCGAAAAAGATCGGTGTCGAATCTATTGCTCAGTATAATTACCGTACTGCATCAAACGTTCGTAACGCAAATCAAGTAATTTGTCGGCAGGAATTTCTTGCAGATGGGCCAATGTATCAATCAGTGCAGATTTAATATTCTGCGCCGTGGCATCGATATCCCGATGGGCACCACCAAGAGGTTCCTTGATGATCTGATCCACCAGGCCAAGTTCCTTTAAACGCAGTGCAGTCAGGCCCATGGCCTCAGCGGCATCAATTGCCTTGTCAGCACTCTTCCACAAAATGGTGGCACAACCTTCCGGTGAAATCACTGAATAGGTGCTAAATTGCATAATAAAAAGACGATCGCAAACACCTATTGCCAGCGCACCGCCAGAGCCGCCCTCACCGATCACCGTACTGATAATAGGCGTCTTGAGTTTCGACATAACAAACAGGTTACGGGCGATGGCCTCGCTCTGGCCACGCTCTTCCGCACCAACACCGGGATAGGCTCCAGGGGTGTCAATAAAAGTCAACACTGGTAATTCAAAACGCTCAGCCATTTCCATCAAACGCAAGGCCTTGCGATAACCTTCTGGTCTGGGCATACCAAAATTGCGTTGCACCTTCTCCTTGGTATCTCGGCCTTTTTGCTGACCGATGATCATCACTGGCGTTCCATCTAAACGAGCCAAACCACCCACAATGGCCTTATCATCAGCAAAAGCACGGTCACCATGCAATTCTTCAAAATCGGTGAAAATACGCTGCACATAATCAAGAAAATAAGGACGCTGTGGATGACGCGCCAATTGTGAAATCTGCGCCGCCTTGAGATTAGTAAAGATCGATTCAGTCAGGTCACGACTTTTAGATTGCAGACGAGAGATCTCGTCATTGAGATTGATTTCAGAGTCTGAGCCCACATAACGCAGCTCCTCAATCTTGGCTTCAAGTTCGGCAATGGGTTGTTCAAAATCGAGAAAATTCAGATTCATGCTTAAACGTCATCCAGTATTAATTAAATATAAGGGTTCGATAAGTCTACCACAGCCTCTAATACTATCCAGTTGAAACTGTTGGCATAAAGTACGAAAAAAGGGGCTTACCTGAGCACTATTTAATCCTAAATTGTAGGGGAAAAGAGGCTATACCCATTATCGATAAATGACATCAACCTGTTCAGAGCCAGCCAGATCCCTCAGGCGGTGCAGCAATTCATCGGTGGGGTGGACACGCCATTCCTCGCCCAGGAGCAACGGTACTTTGGCATCAGAACGGTAATAATCAATCACCACCGGACAAAAACCTTCACAGTAAGGGTGCAGAATCTTTTGCAGGGCACTGACAAAACCATTGCCCGCCTTTTGCTGATCAACTTTAACCAACAAGCGCTTGGCAAAATGTTCTCGTGCCTGATCAATGTCATAAATATTCTTGGCACTCATTTTATAGCCACCACTGTAATCATCAACGCTAACTTCACCCTCGACAACGATCAGCCTGTCCTTTGATAGCAAATCACGATAACGCTGATAACCCTCGGAAAATATCGCCAGTTCAATACGCGCACTACGATCGTCGATGGTAATAAAGGCCATCTTGTCTCCCCGGCGCGTATTCATGGTAC
>JAFLJQ010000016.1 GCA_022712915.1 Gammaproteobacteria bacterium
CGTATTGCCAGCAATCTTTTTTTCCCTACTGCACTGTCAACGGAAGCTTAAGGCAGCGGTTCTGCGTGCATTAGAATACTTGTCAACGAATGCGAAACGCGCTCACCCTGAACGTGATAGGTTGTCAGGTCGCGCTAAGCTTGGATTGACGCCTGTTTTTTGTACAGCTTAAGAACTAACGTATGAATAGTTCTATAACTTCTTCTGGACTTTCTCCTTCTTCTACTACTTGCTGGATCGCTTTTATCCGAATATCGGCAAGTGCTTTTCGACTCAGTTTTCTTCCATCATGATTCATGACCAAGAATTATACATTGTGTCGCATAATTAGTGTACTTGTTAGTATATTAAGCAGCTAATAAACCCACATAGTTACTTACGGATCCTAGAGCTGCACAGTGTTGATACCCAACAGCAGTAAAATTTCAATCTCCTTGATGGTTTGCACCTTAGGTAGTTCAGTATAGTTACTAATGAATACGTTAATTATGCGGCACAAGATTAAAATAATCATACCTCAGATATAAGCTAAATTTGGATACTTGAAGAAACCTTTAACAATATTCTTAAGTTTGCCTAGTTGACTTAAATATCACCTCGTTACCCCCCCCCCCGTGACCACTACGGCAAGTGTGAGCTGGTTTTTATTCTAAAAGATCAAACACAACTACAAATATTTAATGACAAGTTCATTATATTCGCACCACCTTGCAAGAACTGTATAACGCCGATATCCCCTCACTCTGGATTCCCGGGTGCTGAACGGATTATGGAACAAGTGCAGTAATGTGGCATACACGACCACTGGATGAAGTCTATCCCATCATCTATCTCGACTGCATCGCGGTAAAAGTCCACCAGGACAAGCAAGTCATCAGCAAAGCCATCTATCTGGCAACATGGGCGGTCAGGAGAAATTACTAGGGCTGAGGCTGAATGAAAACAAAAGAATCAAATTCTGATTATTGGTACTCACCGGAATACAACAGCGTAGTGTTAAAAATATCTTTATTGCTGCGGTAGATGGTCTGACTGGCTTCACGGAAACAATCAATACCGGCTATCCAAAACTAAAATTCAACTCTCCATAACGAACGATTTGCCACACAATATTGTGGTATCTCCTTTTCCAAGTCGCAATGTGCAAATAGCCCGAACTTAAAATAGACTGATATTTAAAACGCCTCTTTAACTAAAAACTACTGTTTTATTACCATGAATAATTACCCTGTCTTCCACCACATAACGCAGTGCTCGAGCTAACACGATTTTCTCAACATCCTTGCCAAGGCGCACCATATCATCTACCAGAGTGTCATGGTTTACACGGATGACATCCTGATCAATGATAGGGCCCGCATCCAGTTCACCAGTCACATAATGACTGGTCGCCCCTATCAGTTTAACACCACGTTCATAGGCCTGATGATAAGGTCTTGCACCAACAAAAGAAGGTAAAAAGCTGTGGTGAATATTGATAATCCTACCCTGATACTGCTGACAGAGCTCTTCCGGAATAATCTGCATATAACGAGCTAATACAATAACTTCAGCCTGACAGGTCTGAAACAGCGTATCCATCTCTGCGTAGGCCTGTTGACGATTATCTTGAGCCATAGGAATATGGTGATACGGCAAACCATGAAACTCCACATAATCCCGCATCGTACCATGATTGGATATGACCGCTGCAATCTCAAATCGGATATCCTGTGTGCGCCACCGATAGAGTAATTCAGCTAGGCAGTGCTCTTCTTTACTGACAAGTACCACTACACGCTTTGGTTTGGCAGAATCAGAAATACTCCACTGCAGGTTTAATTCTTCCGCGCAAGGCAGAAATCGCCTTTGAAATTCATCAATATCAAAAGGAAGAGAGTCTGCAACAATGACGTGACGCATGAAAAACCAATGACTAACCGAATCCGTATGATAACTGGCCTCGGTAATCCAGCCGTTGTGTTGTGCAATAAAATGACTAACGTGAGACACAATACCAACACGGTCACGGCAACTGGCTAACAGGGTATAAGTGTGAGACATGATAAAGTAGATCGATGAAATTGGTCGGGACGGCAGGATTTGAACCTGCGACCACCACACCCCCAGTGTGGTGCGCTACCAGGCTGCGCTACGCCCCGAAACTTGAATGATAACCAAGGCCGCGAATGATACTTTAGTAACGTCTTGATGTGAATGCTAAAACCTGAGAATCTCAGCAATTTCTTCCAATTCCTGACGCAGAACCCGCAGAGTTTCCCTTGGCACAACGGCACCCTCCTTCACAACATCAGATAACTGTAGTCTTGCACCACCAATGGTATAACCTTGTTCATAAAGCAGACTGCGGATCTCGCGGATCATCAATACGTCCTGACGCTGATAATAACGGCGGTTGCCGCGTCGCTTAACGGGTTTTAACTGGGGAAACTCCTGTTCCCAGTAACGCAGCACATGCGGCTTAACATCACATAGCTCACTGACCTCACCAATGGTGAAGTAACGTTTACCTGGAATGGGTGGTAATTCGTTATTCTGGCTGGGTTCCAGCATAAGCCTCTACCCTTGCCTTAAGTTTCTGTCCTGGTCGAAAAGTAACTACACGACGTGCAGTAATTGGGATCTCTTCGCCAGTCTTAGGATTACGGCCCGGGCGCTGCGTTTTATCACGCAAATCAAAATTGCCAAAACCTGACAGCTTAACCTGCTTGCCATTTTCCAATGCCCCACGAACTTCTTCAAAGAACATTTCAACAATTTCCTTGGCTTCCCGTTTGTTCAAACCCAGTTCCTCAAACAGTCGTTCAGCCATATCAGCCTTTGTTAGCGCCATAAGCTCCTTTCTCTTTGGTTAGTCACGTAAGGTCGCTCCAAGGTCCGCGTGCAATATCCCTACTATTTCCAATATTACATCGTCCACTTCATTGTCTGTAAGAGTGCGCGAAAGATCCTGCAAGGTCAAGCCCAGAGCCAGACTTTTTCGTCCAGAATCAATACCTTCGCCTGTATACACGTCAAATAACTCGATATTTTTAAGGCTCTCAGGTGCGACCTTATTTATAACATCATTGAGCTCTTGCGCTGTAATTTTTGCATCCACTACTATCGCCAGATCTCGACGTATGGTTGGGAACTTTGATAGAGCTTTAAATGCCGGTATCTGTGTCCCTTGTAAGCCGACCAAGCTTATCTCAAACAGCAACACATCCTGGCTCAAACCCAACGTCTTGCCCAACTGCGGATGCAGAGCCCCCAGATAACCGATTGATTGTCCGTGACGCTGAATACGCGCTGATTGGCCAGGATGCAGGGCCGGATGTGAGGCTACCTCAAAACAAAACTCACTGGCATCAGCAGACAATCCTAACAAGCTTTCCACATCATGTTTAATATCAAAAAAATCAACCTTTCTAGCGGCGGTTCCCCATTGCTCTGGCAAGCTAGCACCACTCCGTAAACCTGCCACCATCATTTCCTGTTTTAATTCAGAACCTTGTTGGATAAACCTTAGACCGCACTCGAATAAGCTTATACGATTTTGCTGGCGATTCAAGTTATG
>JAFLJQ010000098.1 GCA_022712915.1 Gammaproteobacteria bacterium
TCCCATGCCCATTTCAACTTTCTCAAGCCATTAAGTACCCGGTAGATACATGATTTTTTAGGTTATTAACGGGACAGCAGTGATATGACATACATGAGGACAAGGTGCCGTCCAGGTGTTCGAGCACGGCGCTGACGCCGCTATCGTGGACTTGTGCCCCTTGGGTGAAAAGTGCATTTTATAGATGTGCCCTATAGCTATTTGTGATTATTTTGTGTCACATAATCAATAACCTTCTGAGTAAATGGGGCTTCCACCCCCTAAAAATCATATAAATACGGAATAAATCCCGATACTGACGGATTATGTAGGATCATATCCCCTCCCCGTCCTCCCAAAGAGGGAAGGTAGGGATCACCTGTTGGGCAATATGGCATATAATAATGCCCCGTTACCTCATCAAGAGACCGCTTTGAAACAGATTACGATTACCAAACCAGATGACTGGCATTTGCATGTGCGTGACGGTGATGTGCTGAATAATATTATCACTGATACAGCCAAACGCTTTGGCCGAGCCATTATCATGCCGAACCTCAAGCCACCGATCACCACCACCGATCAGGCAGAAGCCTATAGTAAGCGCATTATGGCTGCCACACCGGCTGAACTGATGTTTAATCCATTAATGACACTGTATCTCACTGATAACACCCCCGAGGATGAAGTCATCAGAGCCAAACAAAGCGGCTTCGTACATGCCTTCAAGCTCTACCCAGCCGGGGCAACAACTAACTCTGATGCCGGTGTGACCAATATTCACCAATGTGAAACTACGTTGGAAAAAATGGCCGAACTGGGCATGCCACTTTTGGTGCATGGTGAGGTAACCGCTTCACACATCGACATATTTGACAGAGAAAAGATTTTTATTGATGAAGTCCTGCTACCTTTAATACAGCGTTTGCCAAGTTTGAAAATTGTACTGGAGCACATCACAACACAAGATGCCGTTGATTTTGTTTTAGATGCTGACAGTAATATCGCCGCAACCATTACACCACACCACTTGTTATATAACCGTAATGCCCTGCTGGCCGGTGGCATACGACCTCATTACTATTGCCTGCCCATTCTCAAACGAGAAAACCATCGTGAGGCACTGGTCACGGCGGCCACTTCCGGTAATACAAAATTTTTCCTCGGTACCGATAGCGCACCCCATACACAAAACACCAAAGAATCTGCTTGTGGCTGCGCAGGAATTTATTCAGCTCATGCCGCCATCGAGCTTTATACCGAAGTATTCGATCAAGTCAATGCCCTAGATAAGCTGGAGGGTTTTGCCAGTTTTTATGGTGCTGATTTTTATGGATTGCCACGCAATACCGATAGCATCACATTGCAAAAACAAGACTGGACAGTGCCCAACAGCATGACCTTCGGTAAGGAAAAACTCATTCCACTACGAGCAGGTGAAACGGTTAGTTGGACGTTATTGTGAAATTTTTACCACGAAGCCTCTGAAGAAACGAAGAGAGCCACATTTAAAAATAAAAACCTCACCACCAAGGCACCAAGAAAAGAAAAATATTATTATGCAGGAACGAACCAATATATTCACCTGGTTCAAGGCAGACGCATTGGTCTGCCCTACGGGTTTAAGTTGAATGATTTTGATTTTTTCTTGGAGCCTTGGTGGTGAAAGGTTTATGTATTTTCTTCGTACCTTCGAGGCTTCGTAGTGATAGATCTTAATAAACAGCCGTGACTTTATAGTCTTTCTTTTCCAGCAGACGCAAAATGCCTTCATCACCCGGCAGATGTAAGGCACCCACGGCGATGAAACTGTTACCCTCTAGCAATCTTGGCTGCATTCTGCGTACCATAAGATAATTTCTATCCAGCAAGGCTTTTTGCTTAAATTTTTCAGCCATCACACTATCTCCTTGCAACATATATTTCTCACTGATCCGTTCCAGACCACTCAGGTCACGTTGCAGGTAATAATGTATCAATTCATCAAAAACCACTGACAAGCGATCAAAAGCCGTAATGGCATCATCCAGCATCACAATCTGTTGCTGCAAACTGAATACCTCAAATACGGCAATCTGCTCATGGTTGGTTTCAAGACCATAAGTCTTTTTGCCGTGCAGCTTAGCTTCCTGATAAAGCAGGTGATCCAGCACAATGCCAGCTCTCGGTTTAGGCATACTCAAAGTAAGCATCACAGCCCAGGGCTTCATACGCTGAACTATATCTGCCGGTATATCATAGAGAGTAAGCAAACTAAGGCATGTCTGATAACGTGATTTGCCAATAAGGGATTCCAGTTTCTGTCCATCAGGCAGCAACATCAACTGACCAATTTCTTGCATTGAGACGTAATCCATCTTCAACTCGGAAACAAAACTGTCAGCTTGTCGAAGTTTCTGGCTGATGATTTTTGGTAAATGAGTAACACGTGAGTCATCACTGTGAATCGTAGCAAGGATATAACTTGGGTTTATACCTTGACGATCAATCTGCCAGAGAATGCCGGTCTGTTGACCTGATTCAGAAAGCCTTGCATAAAGCGGTTCAGTACATATTAAAAACAAACTTGCAATTATAAGTACAAGGGCAGAATATTGTTTTAGCAGCATATCCATTACCTTACTCAAACTCCAATTTATCTGTTGTGGTCATATCATTTGTTTTCACTATCCGCTATCCTTCCGGCCTATGAGTTCTGCTGTCACTACCAAACTAATATCAAAACGATTTCGCGGTTTTTTACCCATAGTCATCGATGTCGAAACGGCCGGTTTTGATCCCGAAACCAATGCCTTATTAGAGATTGCGGCAGTCCCAGTACATATCAATAATCTTGGTGCTCTGGTGACCGCCGAAGTAGTGGCCTGCCATGTTGAACCATTTCTTGGCTCAATTCTTGATCCTAAGGCACTGGAGTTTACAGGTATTGACCCACATCACCCATTCCGTATGGCTAAACCTGAAAAAGAAGCCCTGGAGCACATATTCAAACCCGTACAAACCCTGTTAAAGAAACACAACTGCTCACGAGCCATACTGGTCGGTCATAATCCTTTTTTTGATCTGGGTTTTATTCAAGCCGCAGTAAAGCGTAACAAGATCAAAAAAAATCCCTTTCATGCCTTCAGCACCTTTGATACTGCCACTCTGGGTGGGCTAGCCTATGGTCAGACCGTGCTGGCACGTGCCGCACAAGCGGCTGGACTGGCCTGGGATAATGATAAGGCCCACTCCGCTATCTATGATGCAGAACAAACAGCTAAACTATTTTGTACCATCGTAAACAACTGGGACAAACTGATCGGCATCAAACCGTTCCAATAAAAAACCCGGCCAAGCCGGGTTTCAGATATGGAGATGCTTGCCGTCAAGTTCAAGCTGATGTCTTTTCTGCCGCCTCTTCCACAGCTTTTTTCAAGTCACCCTGCTGATACATTTCCAGGGTTATATCACAGCCACCAATCAACTCACCATTGATATAGATCTGAGGGAAGGTCGGCCAATCAGCATAGCGTGGCAGATTTTCAAAAATTTCCTGATCCATCAAAACGTTTACATGGGCAAATTCCTTGCCGCAAGCCTGTAACGCCTGAGCAGCGCGCATTGAAAAACCGCACTGAGGCATTTGTGGTGTCCCTTTCATAAAAATAACGACAGAGTTACCTTTTACTACCTGATCGATTCGTTCCAATACGTCCATAATTTTAACCTCTCACTTAATTTGTAATTCTCTATCCTGATTGAGAATTGAAATAAAACCTTATTTAACTCATTTAACTCATTTACATCACTATATATCCGAGCAAATCACTACACTATTATATCGTAATAAATTCCCATTATCTAGAGGGGTTTGATGTTTTTCTTTCAGTTTGTGTTAAACAACCCTCTTCATCAGCTTAATTACTAGCAAGATCAATAGGATCAACTCATTGAATGAATAAGGATATCTGACAAAAAATCAAGAGCCATAGTAATATTGTTCAGTTACTGAAAATTGATCTCCAGATAAAACTGATCTTTCTCCAACCGAAAAGGCAGAACCACAGTCTGCCCGTCATACTTATGCTCAATCTTGTGTTTTTTCCCCGAAACAATTTCCGGTGACGACATATCAAACATATAGCCTCGTTCCGCAAGAATGCTCTTGGCACCCCCTACCAGCATATTAGTCATTTCACCAGTCAAATCCCGGGCCGTATCATCAATCTGCTTCAGGTTATCCCCCAACATTTTATGGGCAACCTTGGCAATAGCGCCGGTACTGAAAGAAATCGCCATACTGCCCTTAGTCTTATCAGCTTCCATCACCATGATCCCCGACACATCTCCCAACGAAATATCATCATTCTTGGGAATGGGTACACCAGGCACAGGCGTTACACCCACCATGGTACTGAATATTTTCATCAATGAATCAAGCAATGCATTAATAATCAGAATATCCATGTTATCTTCTCCAAGCTGTAACATATCTGTCATTGCCAATAACTCACTTAGTTATAGTTTCCGGTAAACAGACGGTTGTACCGTTTTTAGTGTAGTTGGTATTCCCAGTAGGTTCTCCGAATGACCAACAAACAAATAACCATCACTCTTCAAGTGCTGAATAATATTATTAATCAGGCACTGCTTGGTTGGCTTGTCAAAATAAATCATGACATTCCTCAGGAATATCACATCAAACAAACCAATATCCGGCCAGGGCTGTTCATTCAAATTCATATGTCTGAATGTTGCATTTGAGCGGATTTTTTTATCGATCAACATATAACCACTCATATCCCTAACACCCTTCATACAATATTTTTTAAGATAAGGCTGTGGAATTCGATTTGCAGCATCAACTGGATAAAGTGCTTTCCTGGCCTTTTCAACTATACGAGTGCTGATATCTGTACCCAATATCTCCCAATGAAATTTCACTCCGGATTCGGCCATCACCATTGCTGTAGTATAAGCCTCCATACCTGATGAACAAGCGGCACTCCATATCCGGAAAGGGCCACGCCGCGGATCCAAATTTTTTACATAATTTTCCAGAAAATGAAAATGTTTTTCTTCTCGAAAAAAACTGGTTTCATTAGTTGAAACCAAATCAATCATCATTTGCTGCTCATGCGCATCGGCCTTAATGAGATTAAGATAATCGGTGTAATTACGAATTTTATGGTAGCGTAAACGTTTTGAAAGCCGACCAGTCAATAATGGTTTCTTTTTCTCCTTCAATGATATCCCGGCAACACTGTATACCAATTCCTGATAGGCCTCATACTCTGCATCTGTAACATTGACAGATGTATAATCAAAATATTTTTCTTGCTCAGAATCAAACACTATCAGCCACCATTTAATTTACTTAAGTACCATAATTTATTTCACCAGGATATTTTCTTACGAGCTTATCTTAATTGCCATCATCTGCTGACACTTCATCATCCACTACCATTGATTGATTTTCATCGTCTGATTTTTCTACCTTACTCCAGGCATCATCCATCTCTTCAAGTTCATTCCCCGTACTTATCTGGGTAAACTGTTTCATATCTGCCATACTCAACAAATTATCAATATTCAGAATAATAATAAAACCATCATCTGTCTTACCCATGCCTTCAATATAGCCAGTATTAATATTGCCATTAAATGATGGGGCATCATCAATTTGTGATTCTTGAAAATCTATGACATTACTCACAGCATCCACCAACAAACCAACTTTCATAGCCTTATCTGCCAACAACAGATCAACCACCACAATACAAGAGCGTCGTGTTACGTCAACCACGTCTCCTCCCAGCCTGACACTCAAATCAATCACAGGGATGACCTGACCACGCAGATTAATTGCTCCATTAATGAAGTCAGGCATCATCGGTACATCAATGACATTACCATATTCAATAATTTCCTTAACTTTCATGATGCTGACCGCATAGATTTTACCCGGAAGTAAAAAAGTCAGATACTTATGAGCATCCTCATTATCAACATCCAGAATGGTTACGGATTGAATTTCGACTGCCTTTACCATGGTTTTATCCTCACGTACATCATCTACTTCGGTGCACACCTTCAGCTTCATAAAAATTCATAATTTCCTGCGGTATATCCAATAACGAAACAATTTTGTCTATACCACCTTTTTTAACTGCTTCATTGGGCATACCATACACCACACAACTGGCCTCATCCTGAGCAATAGTCTGGGCACCGGTATTATGCATTTCAGTAATACCCGATGCGCCATCATCACCCATGCCCGTCATTATAACACCCAGTGAATTTTTACCTGCAAACTTGGCAACGGATCGAAATAACACATCCACCGAAGGCTTATGGCGACTCACCAAGGGCCCATCAATTACTTCAACATGATATTGGGCTCCACTGCGTTTTAACATCAAATGTTTACCACCCGGTGCGATCAATGCCCGGCCAGGTACCACCCTGTCTCTATCACTAGCTTCTTTTACTTCAATCTCACATATCCCATTCAATCTTTCAGAGAATGAAGCAGTAAATTTTTCCGGCATGTGCTGCACAATCACAATACCGGGAGACACACGAGGTAAGGCAGTGAGCACTGCCTCAAGTGCCTGGATACCACCCGTAGAGGTACCAATGGCCACAATCTGATCCGTGGTCTGTGTCATGGCACTTCCCGCTGGCATAATCATGGCATCAGCAGTCAGCTTTGGAGCTATTTTTCTATCCCCTACTGGCTTTTTGATTGTAATATTTTTCATTTTAGCCTGAGCCGCAGACTTAACTACATCAATAATTAGTTTGGCTTCATCAGACATAAATTCCTTCGGGTTAACCTTGGGCTTTTCAATAATATCCACTACACCAGCAGAAATAGCCTGCATAGTAGTTTCAGCACCATGGGTTGTTAGAGTAGAACAAATCACCACTGGCGTCGGATGTTCAGCCATGATTTTTCGTAAAAATGTAATTCCATCCATGCGTGGCATTTCCACATCCAGCAGGATAACATCAGGCCATTCTTTCTCCATTTTTGCCATAGCAAAAATAGGATCGACAACGGCTGCCATAACCTCAAGATCAGGATCCTTACTAAGGATATCGCTCAACACCTTACGAATAACCGCAGAATCATCGACAATCAATACTTTCTTTTTCATGATTTACTCTTTCACTTATTTGCTGGCTTTACGAATCCCTACACTACCATTAGATAAATCAAGTTTAATTTTGCGAGAGTTACTACCACCGGTATCAATCTCTTTAATATGAAACTTATAAAATTTCAGCAATTCTTTTACTTTTTCAATATTTCTATCACCAATTTTCATACCTTCTGATTTTTTCATGCCAGGAAACATATCAGATCCCCCATAGATATGAACTTCGTATTCATTCGTTTTAGTAGCATATTTGGCTGCTTGTTTAACAAATTCAGCAATCGCACAATCACCATATTTCATATCACATTTACCACCCTGTGATTCGGGCAATATAATGTGGCACATACCACCAATCATAGCCTTTGAATGCCAAAGTGTAGCTGCTACACAGGAGCCCAACAATGTCGACACAATGGTTGGTGCCCGACCAAAATACAGTTCCCCAGGATGCAAAAATATTTCCATTGCATCAACATCGGACTTGACCGACTCTTTTTTGATAAGCGGCGTCTTTTTTATTATTTTTTTATAAACACGGCCATCATGCAAATCAAATTTTATTTTACGTGAACCATTTACATCAATATCTAGCTCTGTGAGATCAAACTCATTCAATTTCAAAAAATTCTTTATTTTTTCAATATTCTTGCCACCACCCTTATTAATCGAATCATCCTGCATTGCATCTTCACCATCCTTCTTACCATAAACCCGAACCTCATACTCTCTTGCAGGGGTTTTATATTTACCGGCTAGTTTGGCAAATTCAGCGATAGCACAATCACCATAATGCATGTCGCATGACCCCTCAGGTGAATCCGGCACCACAATATGGCACATGCCACCAATTTTTGTTTTCGGATGCCAAAACGTAATTGCTATACGGGAGTGCAACATGGTTGAAATAATTGCCGGAGCTGCGCCGAAATAAAGCTCACCAGACTGGATAAATATTTCCATTGCATCAACTGCTGCATCATTACCTTGACGTTCATCCGCGATTAATGCCATATCCTGTTTGCAACCTTATCATTAACAATTAATGGAATAACAACATTTGTCTCTATTGCCAATACCTATTCCCATATATACAAATAATTCAATAACCTTATTTCATAGCAGTTTCGACCAATGTTGCCAATTCAGTTACAGAAAACACCCTATCCATATCCAGTAAAATAATAAACTCTTCATCTACATTACCCATACCGGAAATATAATCACTTTTTATTTTAGTACCAAATGAAGGTGTTGCTTCGATATTATCTTCATGTATGCCCACCACTTGTTCGACTGCATCTACGACAAAACCAATATCCATAACTTCACCTTCATCTTCCATTTCAGTAATAATCACACAAGTTCGTCGAGATAGTTCACTACCAGCATCACACTCAAGACGTTCAGCCAAATCAACAATCGGCACCACATTACCGCGTAAGTTAAGCACGCCACGGATACTGGGAGGGGTCATAGGGATACGGGTAATACCACCGTATTCTATAATCTCCTTGATACGGGTAATCTCAACACCATAGGCTGTGTTATTCAGGCGAAATGTCAGAAACTTGTCCCCTTCCATGTCTCGATCGATTCCACCTTCGATAAGTTCTTCACCCAATATACCCTCAGCAAGTTCATTCAGAGACGGTGCACTGGATCTATTCAATTCAGACATGGTCTTTGCCTCATTTTATATTTCTCTGTAAATTAAAATTTCCACTCAACAATTAGAAACTTTCAAAATCTTTTTCATTGATCGGGCTATCACCTGGCTTATCACCTTGCTCAGCCAGTTTATCAATATGGTAATTGGTCTTTTGATGGTGCACAGGTTCAACCTTAATAGCATTATCATCCGGGGTGATCCTATGTGGTGTGATGACTCGGGCTTGCACAACAGGCTGTTGTTTGGCCTGTTGTCTAACAGGCTCAGGCTCTGGAGTAGCCAACCTGGTTTGTTTGACTGCCACAGGTTTCGGTTTAGACGGCGGTTTAGACACAAGCTCTTTGGCCAACGAGTGATTGCTCACAGTGGCTGATTCATGATTTTTAGTGACACTACCTGCCACCTCCTTGACTTGCGTCTGACGCAATGCACCACTGCCAGAATTCAACTTGAAGAAACCAATGATTTCCTGTAATTGAGCTGCCTGAGAATTCATTTCTTCTGAGGTGGCCGCAAGCTCTTCTGATGAAGAAGCAGCCTGTTGCGCGCCCTGATCCAGTTGCCCCATGGCACTGTTCACCTGCTCCACACCTGAGGTTTGTTCTT
Source organism: Gammaproteobacteria bacterium (assembly GCA_022712915.1). Taxonomy (GTDB): domain Bacteria; phylum Pseudomonadota; class Gammaproteobacteria; order UBA6429; family Thiohalophilaceae; genus JAHEDB01. The sequence continues at coordinate 9,406 of JAFLJQ010000098.1, forward strand.
CTGATGCAGCAGTGATCTCCTGTACCAGAGTCGCGGTCTTCTGAATTCCCGGCACAATTTCCTGAATCAAACCACCGGCCTTCTCAGCAATCTGCACACTACTACCGGCCAGCTCACTAATCTCGGCTGCCGAAGTCTGACTGCGTTCTGCTAATTTTCGCACTTCATCGGCCACCACCGCAAAGCCCTTACCTTGTTCGCCGGCTCGAGCTGCTTCAATTGCAGCATTCAAGGCCAACAAGTTAGTCTTGTAAGCAATGTCTTCGATCAGACTGATGCGACTGGCAATCGACTTCATGGCCTCTACCGTATCGCCCACTGCCTGACCACCTTCTACCGCCTGCTTGGATGCCGTGCCGGCAATGGCATCGGTGGCACGGGCATTTTCTGTGTTCTGTGTAATGGATGCGTTCATTTCTTCCAGTGAGGCACTGGTCTCTTCAACACTGGCGGCCTGCTCGCTGGCCGCCTGGCTCAGACTTTGAGATGAGGCGCTGACTTGTTGGGAAGCCGCCGCAATATTTTCCACAGCCGACTTAACCTCAAGTAAAACACCCTGGACCTTTTCAACAAAACCATTAAAGGAACGTGCCGTCTGACCCAACTCATCATGACCAAAGTCCGGCAGGCGTTGCGTGAGATCACCATCACCGTCACGCAAATCATCCACCGCTGCCAACATTTGATTCAGTGGTCTGGCTATCACAACTCTGGCAAAGACCGTGGCGATAAAGGTTACAATGACCAACACTATCAGGGCAGTAACCACAATCAGGTTGCGCATATTGTAGACCGGTGCAAAAGCCTCGGCTTCATCGACCTCGGCCATCATGACCCACTTCATATCCTGGATCTTGAGCGGACGGTAAGCGGATAAAACCGGGATATCACGATAATCATTAAAAATTTCTGTATGAGTCTTACCATTCATTGCCGCCTGGGTTCCTTGCGTCTTGACCGGCTGCAGGCCAATCGCCGTGCCTTGTGCCTTTATTTGATTAATGACACCCTTTTCCAGGCCCACTTCGTCCATCAGTTTGAAATAACCTTCCTTGTCTTCGATCAGTAAACGGGATTGGCTACGCAGGGTGAAATCATCCGCCACAATGTAAGTCTCGCCACTATCCCCTAAACCAATGTCCTTCCACCTGTTATTGCTAGTCATAACATTATTGATCTTGTCCACCGGCATCTGAAATACCAATACACCGATTTTTTTACCATGATCAAAAATCGGTGAGGCTATAAACGAAGCCGGTGCCATATACGAGGCCGGATAGGGTTTGAAATCAACCGCCCTGGCAAAGCTGTCTGAACTAGCACTGACGGCCTGGCGGAAGACCTCGGCAAAATTGGTATTGCTATAAGGACCGTTCTTCAATGAAGTTGCATAATCAGCTTCTTTAAAGACACTGTAGACAATCTCACCCGTGCGATGGTCAATCAGGAAAATATCGTAATAACCAAACTTTTCCAGATAGTTACGAATGATCGGATGATACTCTGCATGATATTTACTATAAGCACTGGCATCACTGGCGCGATCAAGCTGATGTTTGGAGCCTAGAGGATTAGGATTTTGTGTAATATACAAACTCTGCAGAATCAGAGCGGTATCACTACTCGGCATAAATTCACTGCTCGACGCACTATGGCCACTACGTTCTTTATACAGTGGCAGAAATTTTGTATTGTAAAAATTGGAAACATGGGCCTTGTAGGCACTGGCGTCCTTTATATTCAGATCTGATTTAACATCGTTAAAGCTCCGTTTAAAGTCACGCATGGCAAACTTAATCGTCTCACTTTCAGAGAAAGTCAACACCTGGTCACGGATGCTAACGTAATAATCCTCGATCTGCGTAGCCTTGATCTCACGCACCGCAGTCAGCTTGTTAAATGACTCCTGCTGCAAGGCAGTTTGAGACACGTCATAACTAACAATGGCAACAGATAAAATAGCCAGCAGGCTGGCACTTAAAAATGCCACCAGCACTTTATTCCCTACTTTGAGGTTCATAAAAAACTTCATTCTAACTCCATAAACCACTGCATTTTAATTGTGTAAACAACCATTAATGTAAAATTGGAGCTTCATCATTTGATGGTTTTGAACTGTCGGCACGATGCATACGTCCATACATTTTTTCGGCTTGTTCGGTAGCACGTTGCACCAAATTAGGCACATCCAAAATAACCGCCACATCACCTGTCCCAAGAATTGTGGCTCCACTGATGCCCTTGAGCTTTTGCAGGATCTTGCCCATCGGTTTGATCACCGTTTGAAATTCACCCAACAATTCATCAACGACAAATCCAGCCTTCTGGTTACCAAATTGCACCACCACAATATTCTCACGGTTGACTTCACTGTTGCGGTCATTGAAAAATTCCCGCAGACGCAAGAAAGGCAAAACCTCACCACGAAGATTGATATAACTCTGTACCGCAACCTCTTTTTGTTCTTCTGCATTGAGTTCAATACATTCATGTATAGTATCCAGCGGAATAACATAACTGGAACCACCCACACCCACCAGAAATCCATCAATAATGGCGAGGGTAAGGGGCAGACGGATACTGACTGTTGTTCCTTCACCTAATTTACTGTCGATATCTACCGCACCACGCAAGGCTTCAATGTTTCGCCTCACTACATCCATGCCCACTCCTCGACCCGACAGGTTAGTGACCTGCTCTACCGTGGAAAAACCTGCTTCAAAAATCAGATGGTAAACATCATTGTCCGACATATTCACTTCATCCACATTCATGCCACGTTCTTTTGCCTTGGCAAGAATTTTTTCTCTTGAAAGACCACGGCCATCATCAGTTACCTCAATAACAATACTGCCCGAATCATGGAAAGCATTAAGCTTTAAAATACCCTGTTCAGATTTACCCGCGATACGACGTTCATCTGCAGATTCAATACCATGATCCATGGAATTACGCACTAGATGCATAAGCGGGTCACCGATGCGTTCCACCACGGTTTTATCCAGCTCAGTATCAGCACCACTGATTTCTAGTTTTATGGATTTGCCAAGCTCCTTACTCACATCACGTACCACACGTTGAAAACGGGTAAAGGTTTCACCGATCTGAACCATGCGCAGATTAAGAGCATTATCACGAATATCGTCTACCAAGCGGCCCACACTGGACATGGACTCTAGCAATTTTTCATCGCCCAATTTATGGGCAAGCAAATTACTGGATGCTCCGGCAATCACTAACTCACCCACTAGATTAATTAGTTTATCCAACTTACTGGCATCAACACGAATGACTCGATTGGCCGACTTGGTCTGATCCATGATCCTTTCCTGCTTGGCCAGGGCCGCATCAACCACAGACTGTTTAACGACATGTTTATCAACCAGCAGTTGACCAATTTTTATCTCCATTTCACCACTTGCCTGACTCAGCACATCAGAAAGTAGTTGACTTTGTTTAAGCAACACTTCCTGTAATTCTGCATCGGTCACCGCACCACACTTCACCAGAATTTCGCTCAGACGCATTTCTTCATCGGGCAACTGTTCGATCATCTCAGCAAACAGGTCATATTTACTGGTCGGTGGCAAAATATGGATATCACTCATTTCCTTGACGAATTCAAATACCGATTCAAGCTGCTGACAGTCCACTTCACCTTCAAAATTAACCTCAAAAGAAAGGTAGCAGTGTTCTGGTTCGGTTATTTTCAGACTAGGTAATTCGCCATACAGGGTTGTTACGCTAACCTCACCCATGCGACGTAAATAACGAATAAACGAAATCGGATCCATACCATTCTGCAGAACCTCACGATCAAAGTGCATTGAGATATGCCAATTATCAAACACCTCAGAATGACCTTTGTCTATTAAGTTACTGTCATCCGCCTGACCAGCAATCGTGGCATGGGGATCAAGAAACGGGCTTAACTGCGTAATCAGTGACACACCTTCCTGACGAATTTCATCGCTCAATTCTTGATCACCGTTAATAGCAAGCTGCACGAGTACACCCATATGATCCCGGCAAGAGAGTAAGACAGCAATCAAATTACTTTCAATCTGAGTGTCACCCACACGGACACGATCAAGCACATTCTCAACTATATGGGTAAACTCAACAATATTATCAAAACCAAAAACACCACCAGTACCTTTAATAGTATGGGCCGCCCGAAAGATGGCATTGATCAAGGTATCATCGTCAGGTTCATTTTCCAGGCGTAATAAAGACTCTTCCATCAGATTAAGTAATTCTGATGCCTCATGCTCAAACGATTCTACTGCACTATCACCCATCGTTTACTCCATCAACAGACTTGTCTGCTTTCACTAGTTAATTGCCCGATTATCGAAATCATCAAAATGCCTTTCCAAGCCAAAAATCTCCATCACTTCTTTGACGGCCGGACTGACAGAGACAAGCTTAAATTTCTTGTCATTTTCCAGACAGTTTGTCTGGGCCTGTATCAATAGCTGAAAGCACGAGGTGTCGATTTCCGACACACTGGCAAGATTTAAATTGACATGTGAGGCCTGTTTAATTGCTTCTTCGAGTTCTTTTTTAAACTCATTGACATGATAAATAGTTAACTCACCTTCTACCACGGCATCACAAACATCATCTTTGATCTCGACATTGAATTGCATACGCTCTCCAGCCTTAAGGCATAATCAGTTTTGACACAGCATCAAGCATTTGTTCCGGTTTGAACGGCTTAACCATCCAGGCCTTGACCCCTGCACCGCGACCTTCATCTTTCAAATCTTCTCCCGATTCTGTTGTCAACATAATAATGGGGGTAAACTTATACGCCGACATATCCTTGATCTTTTTCACCATTTCAATACCGTTCATATTGGGCATATTCACATCACTAATAATGAGATGAATTTTTTTGCCATCCAGTTGATTCAGACCTTCCTGACCATCTGCTCCTTCGATTACCTCATAACCAGCATTCTTTAATGCAATGCCAACCACTTCTCGCAGTGAATCTGAATCATCCACAATCAATATCGTCTTTGACATTGCTGCTCTCCTGTTTCATTACCGACTAAATATTCAACACGTTTAGAAAAAATCAATTTCTACTTCCTCCGGCCCTCCCACAGATTCACCATTGTGTAAACGGCGTTGCTCTTCTGTGGTATAGCCCTTTTGTAAATCTGCCAATAAATCGGCAAGATTATATGCTTCAAATATTCCCTGTAGACGCTGTTTCTGTTTATCGGCCATTACATCAGAAAATTGATGCATCGATTGAACAACATGCACAAGAATCTGACTAACGCGATCCTGAAACTGCAATGACACCAAAATGTCATTAATTTCTTTAACAATATCAATGCTGACATCTTTCAATATCGTAGATGAATCGACCAGCCCAGCTGTAATGCCATGCAATTCCCCAAGCACGATATTAATAACCTCACGTGCTTCTGATTCTGCTGCTTCATCCTGAATTGATGCTTGTTCAGCACTTAACAAGGTCAGCTTCATAGCATCATTGACCGTGTTGACCATCAGCACAATCTGTTCACCGGCCTTGCCAGACTGAATGGATAATTCACGCACCTCATCTGCCACGACGGCAAAACCCCGCCCCATTTCACCAGCACGAGCCGCTTCAATAGCTGCATTCAAGGCCAGTAGATTGGTCTGTGAGGCAATACTTTCCACAGAATTGGCCATATTTTTCAAATCATCGGTATGCCCAACCAGCTCCGCCACTTGGTATTTAAGATTTTCACGCATCTGAGTGGACTGGGCCATACGATCAACAAGGTGGGACAACTTATCACGGCTACCGTCAAATACAGCAACAACATTATGTTCATTGTCACCATCAATACCACCTGCCGACTGTGATGTGTTCACGGCAGCCGTCAGATTTGTCACCAGACCACCAAAACGTTTAGACAACGTTTTAATCGCCTCTTCAGTCTGCATTCTGGACAGTTCCACTTGTTTGCCTGTTAGCTCACATAATTGTCCAATGGCATATTCCATAGACTCGATAAACGCCTGAGGCGCCCGCTCCTTCTTAAGCCCATCGATGGTCTCTTGCCATTGTTGATCCAGGTTTTTTTTAAACACCTTCCCCTGATGCTTTGTTAACAACAACCATCCAGTGAAAACACCTGCCACCAGCAGGCTGTATAACAAACTCTTGCTTGTTATACCTTCGAACAGCAATACCGCCACAAGCACGCCAATAATCAGCAACAAAAATATAATGTTCCTATTCACAACCCATACTCTGCCTATCATGTTTTGCCATGTATTTACCGGCCATTACCGCTAACGTTCAAAACAGAGTTATCTGATAAACCCCAACAGTCGATAGAATATTCAAAATGCAGCGATATTAAAGTCTCGTTAGACTTAAATTAAATAAGTCTTTATAGTGGAGCCTGCAAAAAAACATTCAAGTCTCCTACCCTTATCGTCATTTAACCGTAAGACTTTATAAGTAAGCACTAACGGAATGCCTGGTGTTAACAACTCTTAACCAAAGCTAGCCATATGGCATGGCATCAAGAATATACAAGCAACGCTAAGACATAAAAAAAGGCCGCAAATGCAAGCTTTTTCAATTGCCTTAATACACATAATTTATGTTTATTTTCCCAGTTTAATTATCCGACCATCCATCTAATCTCCATGCAATATTTACAACCACAGATGGGGGAAAATAAAATTTATCAACAACACTTTCACAACCTAAAGACACAGACAAAACTCACAGCACTTTCTCTTAAAATAAACATCAACAGTATTATAGGCTTAACAAATACAAGCATTTTATCTTGATATATTGTTAATTATTCCCCACACCATGTAAGCCATATCAAACAATTTTGGCGATATCAAATATTCAAATACAAGCATCAATTAATTAACTAATGCTGCAAAAATAATTGCCGCTATGAACATTGTTACAATTTGTGTCTTAATCATTCAGGCGGCCATAAAACGCCCACAAATAAAGCATAAACAGGGATAGTTAATAATGTCTAAACACGCCTTTATTTTGTTTATTGTTTGGCAGAACAATTTGCCGCGCCATATACAACCAGTAAATCAACACTTTGTACTCAAAACTCATTAATCACATATCTAAGGAAAGGAAAAAAACATGAGTCAATTAACCATTAGTACAAAAAATATATCCTTACGTAACCTGATCATAATACTGAGTGGCGTAATGATTTTTGGCATGTTGCTGATTTCATCTATCTCAATAAGCAAAATGTCATCCATCGGTGTTGAAATAGAAGCAATAGCCGAACGTGATATCCCGTTCACCAAGGCCGCAACCACTATAACTATCGACCAACTGGAGCAAGCAGTTAACTATGAACGGGTCTTGCATTTTGGCGAAGAGATGCACCGTGAAAAATCAGCCGTGCCTCATTTCAAACACGCAATTGAGGAATTTGAACAATTCTCTGCCAACGTCGAAAAAGAGATCAAACAAGGAGAGAGGCTCGCTGAGGAAGCATATCAGGCGGCCCATTCCAAAATACAAAAAGACGAATTCGAGCATGTACTAAAACAGTTGAAGGATATTCAAACAAAACACAAAAATTATGAAAATCTTGCCAACCAAACCTTTGAGCTCATTTCCGTCGACAAAATGCATGCAGCCTATAGTCTGGCTGAGAAAATAGATATTGAAGAGAAAAATCTCATCAAGGAGCTGAAAACACTGGAAGCAGAAATTATTAAGTTTACTAAAAATGCCGCCCGTACTGCGGAGCACCATGAACAGACCGCACAAACATCCATCAGTATCATTTCCATCATCGCTATCAGTATGGGGCTGATCTTCTCTCTGTTAATCATTCGAGCCATATCCAAACCACTAACGATGATGCAGGCCGCAGCAAATATTCTACGTGATGGCAACCTGACCTATCGACTGCCCGATTTTGGCAACAACGAAATCGGTAAAACAGCGACCTCATTGAATGGCTTTATCGAACGTCTTCATAGTATTCTAAAAGAAGTCCACAGTTCCGTGGACAACATCACTTCCGCCTCAGAACAGATCAGTGCCACTGCCCAGTCAATGAGTCAGTCTGCCAGTGAACAGGCGGCAGGTGTCGAAGAAACCAGTGCAACTATCGAGGAAATGTCCGCGACAATTGAACAAAATGCTGACAATGCCACCACAACAGAGGCCATTGCAGATCAAACCACTAAACAGGCATTAACCGGCGGTGAAGCCGTGACCGAAACCGTTGAGGCAATGCGCACTATTGCTCAGAAAATCAATCTCATTGAAGACATTGCATATAAAACCAACCTGCTGGCACTCAATGCGGCGATTGAAGCTGCTCGTGCCGGGGAACACGGTAAGGGCTTTGCAGTAGTGGCCGAGGAAGTTCGTAAACTAGCCGAGCGCAGTCAAACTGCGGCGACTGAAATTGGTGAAGGTGCTGTCAGCAGTGTTGCCGTGGCTGAACGGGCGGGAGACCTGATCAAGCAAGTGGTGCCAGGAATTCAGAAGACGGCCTCACTTATCCAGGAAATATCGGCCGCTTCCGTTGAACAAAAAACAGGCACGGTACAAATTGTCCAGTCTATTACACAAATGGATGCCATTGCCCAACAAGCAGCCTCATCCTCCGAGGAATTGGCTGCAACGGCTGAAGAAATGAACTCACAGTCTGAACAGTTAAAAAAACGCGTAAGTTACTTCAGTATATGAAAAACCGCCTTACATATCAGGAGTCATGCCCAAATCACCGCCATTGAGGGGTAGTTGATAATGTCTAAGCAGGCTTTTCTAATGTTTATTATTAACAGAACAATTTGCAGCACTGTTACGGCAAATAATGAAGGAATTCATTGGTGCAATAGTAGTTCAAAAGCCCATAAAAAAATGAAACAGCCTCGTCAGACACCCCTTAATCAAATCATAAAATTCATTTCGACCGTGGGTAAAAATACCCGCCCCATGCCAGCAGAAGATCAACTTCTTCTGTTCAACATTCATTAATCATACATTTTCAAAGGAAGAAAAACATGAGCCTATTAAACATTAGCACTAAAAATATATCCTTACGCAACCTGGTCATTATACTGGGTAGTGTAATGATTTTTGGCATGTTGTTAATCGCATCTATCTCAATAAACAAAATGTCATCTATTGGTGCCGAAATAGAAGCATTGGCCGAACGTGATATTCCACTCACCGAGGCAGTAACCATTATCACTATCCACCAACTGGAACAGGTTGTTTACTATGAACGTGCCTTGCGCTTTGGTGAAGAGATGAACAGGGGAAAATCAGCAAGCTCTAAATTCAAACAGACAATCAAAGAATTCAACAAACTTTCTGCTATGGTCGACAAAGAAATCACGCATGGGGAAAAACTGGCTGAAGAAGCAATCTATGCAGCCCATTCCAATGAGGAAAAGGCCGAATTCGAGCATGCACTAAAAATTCTGAAGCAGATTGAAGTTGAACACAAAAATTATGACATTCATGCCAACGAAATATTCGAACTGGTAGACACAGGTAAAATGCAAACAGCCTATAGCCTGGCTGAAAAAATAGAAGCTGAAGAAGAAAAACTCATCAACGAACTGAAAAATCTAGAAGAAAAAATCATAAAATTCACTGAAAAAGCCGCCCGCACTGCAGAGCAGCATGAACAGACAGCACAGACATTAATCAGCACCATTTCTATCATAGCCATCAGTATGGGACTGGTCTTCTCACTTATAATCATCCGTGCTATTTCTAAACCTATGATCATATTGCAGGCTGCAGCAGATATTCTACGTGATGGTGACCTGACCTATCGACTGCCCGATTTTGGAAACAATGAAATTGGCAAGACAGCGACTTCATTGAATAGTTTTGTCGAACGTCTGCATAGCGTTTTAAAGGAAGTCAACAGTTCTGTGGACAACATCGCCTCCGCCTCAGGACAGATCAGTGCCACTGCCCAGTCAATGAGCCAATCGGCCAGTGAACAGGCCGCAGGTGTCAAAGAAACCAGTGCAACTATCGAGGAAATGTCCGCAACCATTGAACAGAATGCCGACAATGCCACTACAACAGAAGCCATTGCAGACCAAACTTCTAAACAGGCATTAACCGGTGGTGAGGCCGTGACCGAAACCGTTCAGGCAATGCGCACAATTGCTCAAAAAATAAACCTCATTAAAGACATCGCTTATAAAACCAACCTGCTGGCACTCAATGCGGCCATTGAAGCGGCTCGTGCCGGGGAACACGGCAAAGGCTTTGCAGTAGTGGCCGAGGAAGTTCGTAAACTGGCTGAGCACAGTCAAACTGCGGCGGCTGAAATAAGTAAAGGTGCCATCAACAGCGTGACTGTTGCAGAACGAGCAGGAAAACTAATCAAAGAAGTAGTTCCAGGAATTCAGGAAACAGCCTCGCTCATTCAGGAGATATCCGCCGCTTCCGTTGAACAAAAAACGGGCACGACTCAAATTGTCCAATCCATTACTCAAATGGACGCCGTTGCCCAACAGGCGGCCTCATCCTCCGAGGAATTATCTGCAACGGCTGAAGAAATGAACTCACAGTCTGAACAGTTAAAAGAACAAGTGGCTTACTTTAAAATATAAAATTACACGATGACTTTGTATTTTTTCCCCATCCGCCAGCATCTGATGTGGCAAGTCAAAGATAGTCATTCGACCTGGTAATAAAGTATGTTTATTATTACCAGGTCGGGGCACTGTTTAAAGCATATTCGCTAGTTAGGCCAGCATCACCATCTGACAGTCTCTACAAGACTGACCTCTAAAAATCTACCATAGTAGATCACAAGCATCTATATGTAGCACCTCAACCATCCATAGTTCAGGGCAATTTTTTATTTTACAATAAACCATCCCTCAACAAGCTGTGAGAAATAAAATTCAAGCACCTTCAACCCTGTAATTCGAAAAGACAGAACAACAGGGCCCATCCCACTTCACAATATTTAACAAAAATACATCGCTACCCCAATGACAATTTCGGCAAATTATTATCACCCTGCTTAGTTAATGGCTTGCGCGGTCTAAAATGAACGTTCGACATAAAAACCAGCCGTCAAACACATTTTGATCGCCAATACACAAAATGACACAGAAAAAACTTAATCTCGCATCTCATAAAAATAAGTTTGAATACCCTGGACACACCTTCGTTTTCCTCAAACATGCAAACAAAACAACCCCGCCGTTCTTTGCTCCCTTTGCGAATTATATTTTAAATGAGTTTAACATTTAACAGAACAACCATAAAAACCACAACAGCATTATCGTAAACTATAACCAGACTACCTTTAATTATAATTATTTTAGCAATAACTTGCTAAGGCATTCCAAAAATCATCCGATATAAATCCTGTTAGGTTTTTGCTATTCACATCTAATTTGTTAATTTATGTGTCTTAAAATATTAGCAACACCATATAACATTAGAAAACAACATCACTCAGGAAGAACCATTATGTTTAAATATATTTTTCCTTCATTGTTTTTTGCAAGCGCTATTGTTAGCAATGCCTTTGCAAGCAGTGGTGATAACCACTGGCGTTATAGTGGATCAGATGGCCCTGAAAATTGGGGGCTTCTATCTCATGACTACAAACTCTGTTCTGCTGGCAGGAATCAATCACCGATTGATATCAAAAGCTCGGCGCAAAGTGGGTTATTTAAGTTACATTTTAATTATCAACCCGCAACCTTACAAATCCTGAATAATGGCCACACCATTCAGTTCAACTATGGACAGATCAATTCAGGTTCAGAACATTTTGTAAAGATTGAAGATAAGCAATACGCCTTGCCGACGGCCATGGAACATAACAGCAGTCTGAGTATTAGTGGTGAAATTTATAATCTGATACAAATCCATTTCCATTCACCCTCAGAACATAAAGTGAACGGTCGCGCCTACCCGTTGGAAGCGCATTTCGTGCACATAAACAAGGTCAGCTAGCCGTGGTGGGCGTGCTATTTGATAAGGGTGACAATAACGGTTTCACTCGTTCACCCTGGCAACATTTGCCCTCTTCGGCCGGTGAACCACAGACTATCAATAGTGTTCGCCTGAATGCCGAAGACCTTCTACCAGGTAACCGTGACTATTATCACTGTCGTGGCTCACTAACGACACCACATTGCAGTGAAGGCATGCGTTGGTTTGTCATGAAACAACCTCGCCAGGCCTCCAGCAGCCAAATTAGGAAATTTGTTTCAACAGTAGGTAAAAATGCCCGCCCCGTACAAGCAGTGAATCGACGTTTTGTCCTCAAAACAAATTAATATTAACTCAAGGCAGCAAACACATGAACCTGTTAAACCTTAATATCAAAAATATATCCTTACGCATGCTTGTCACGGCACTGAGTGGAGTACTGATTCTTGGCTTATTGGTCATCACATTTGTTTCGATTGGTAAAATGGCTTCCATCGGTACCGAAATCGAGGCACTCGCCGAACGGGATATCCCGCTGACCAGGGCCGTAACGCGTATTACGTTCCACCAACTGGAACAGGCCATCAGTTTTGAACGGGCCCTGCGCTTTGGCGAAGAAATGCGCCGGGAAAAATCAGCCGTGCCTCATTTCAAACATGCACTTGAAAAATTCGAGGAACTCTCGACTCAGGTCGAAAATGAAATAAAACAGGGGGAAAAACTGGCTGAAGAAGCATTTCATGTGGCCCATTCCAGTCAAGACAAGACCGAATTTAAACATGTTCTAAAAATACTCAAACAGATTGAAACAGAACACATAAGTTACGAGCTTCATGCCAACCAGGCCTTTGAGCTGATCGTCACCGGTAAACTACATGCGGCCTATGTGCTGGCTGAAAAAATTGAAGTAGAGGAAGAAAAGCTCACCAAAGCGCTAGAGACGCTGGAAGAAGAGATCGCCAAATTTACGGAGACGGCAGCCCAAACCGCGAAACACGATGAACAGACCGCACTGGTATTAATTAGTATCATATCCACCATCGCGATTGGTACAGGTTTGATAATGTCTCTGCTTATTATCCGCGCGATCTCCAGGCCCCTGTCCACCATGCTGGCGGCCGTGGATGACCTGCGCAATGGCGATGGTGATCTGACCTATCGATTGCCCGACTTTGGCAACAACGAAGTCGGTAAAACCGCTACTTCATTGAACGGCTTCATCAAGCGTATGCAGGGTGTCATACAGGAGGTCCGAAGCTCAGTGGATAATATCACCGCAGCCTCAGATCAAGTCAGTGCCGCTGCCCAGGCCTTGAGTCAGACAGCAAGTGAACAGGCCGCCGGTATCGAAGAAACCAGTGCGACGATTGAGGAAATGTCTGCGACCATTGAACAAAATGCCGATAATGCCACCGCAACAGAGGCCCTTTCAGAAAAAACATCCAAACAATCATTAACCGGTGGTGAAGCCGTGGCTGAAACCGTTGATGCCATGCGCTCGATTGCGGAAAAAATAAAAATCATTGAAGACATCGCTTATAAAACTAACCTGCTGGCACTCAATGCGGCCATTGAAGCCGCCCGTGCCGGTGAACACGGCAAGGGCTTTGCTGTGGTGGCTGATGAAGTGCGTAAGCTGGCCGAGCGCAGTCAAACCGAAGCTGCTCAGATCAGTGAAAGTACGGTCAGCAGTGTTGCCGTTGCAGAACGAGCTGGCGAACTGATTAAAGAAGTGGTGCCGAGTATCCAGAAGACGGCCTCGCTGATTCAGGAGATCTCGGCGGCCTCTGTTGAACAAAAAACAGGAACCAACCAGATTGTCACGGCCATTTCACAAATGGACATGGTTGCCCAGCAAACAGCCTCTTCTTCCGAAGAACTGGCCGCAACGGCGGAGGAATTAAATGGACAGTCTGGGCAATTAAAAGAGCTGGTGGCTTACTTCAAAGTATAAAGCTTACGCTTTTTTATCCTGACTCCTACCCCAGCCACCGCCACCGGCTGAAGCCAGACTGAGGCGGTCGCCCGTTTTAACATCGAGACTCACCTTGGGTGGCAGAGTTGATCGATTCAACTTATTCTCTCCCAGCTGAGCAGATTGGCCGTTGGCCAGCCCCCACGGAGCATGCAAGCGTCGCTCAGTCAACAGGGTCGCCGTTGCGTTTTGCAAGAACTCAATCTCACGCAGCAAACCATTGCCCCCCCTGTGACGCCCTGCCCCACCCGAACCAACACGAATGCTATATGTGTGGATACGAAGAGGATAGCGGCTCTCCAGCACCTCAATGGGGGTGTTGCGGGTATTAGTCATATGGGTTTGCACAGCAGATTGGCCTGGCTGATCGGCACCGGCCCCCATACCACCACCCATGGTTTCGTAATAATCCCAACTGTGCTGGCCGACATAACCACCCATAGCCAAATTATTCATACTGCCATGACTGGCTGCCGGAATTTGCTCAGGGATGGCCTGAGCCAATGCTCCCATGATGACATCGACGATGCGTGTGCTGGTTTCCACATTACCGGCCGCCACCGCAGCAGGACGGCGTGCATTCACCAAACACCCTTCGGGTGCCGTAATGCTGATAGGCCGGAAGCTACCCGCACAGGCCGGAGTCTGATCGGGCATCAAACAGCGAAACACATAATAGACCGCTGCCGCCGCAACGGATAAAGGACAATTAATATTGCCTGTTGTCTGCCCAGCCGTGCCGGTAAAATCGACCTGCACCCGATGTTGGTGAATACGCACCATCGCCTGAATACGAAGATCATGGTTTCCCATACCATCATCATCCATTAAATCCACAAAGTGATATTCACCATCAGGGATATCAGCCAGTGCTACCCTGGCCAGTCGCTCACCATAATCGTTCAAGGCCGCGACGGCTAAATGAAACTCATCACAACCCAGCCCACTGATTAGCTGTCCCAACCTCTGCAAGCCTGTGCAATTGGCGCTGATTTGAGCGGCAAAATCACCTCGCCCCTGTAACTCACTGCGAGTCTGACTCACAATACTCGTTAAATAGTCATCATCCACCTTGCCATTCTTCAGCAAACGGGTCGGTGGTATCACCAAACCTTCTTCTTCAAGCGAGCTTGAAATGGGCATTGAACCCGGAGTTTTTGCACCAATATCAGCATGATGTGCACGATTAGCAACAAATGCCCACAATTTACCCTTGATAAATAATGGTGCGATAACGGTAATATCGGGCAAATGGGTTCCGCCAAGATAGGGATCGTTAACAATCACCATATCACCATCTTGCCAATCAAAATCCCCGACAATCCCGCCCATGGCATAGGCCATGCTCCCAAGGTGAACCGGGATATGGGCGGCCTGGGCACACAGCTGCCCCTTGGCATCAAAAATCGCACAGGAATAATCAAGCCGATCGCGAATGTTGGGGGAGAAAGCAGCCTTTTGCAGCACCACCCCCATCTCATCACAGATGGCACTAATGCGGCTGGTGAAAATACTAAGTTCTATAGCATTCATTTTATTAAGTATTTTATAGTGTCTAGAATCATTCTATTATGTCAGCCTTCGATCCCAGACAGGAAATAATCCTCCTTCACGGGGTGGTAAAATAAAAATACCACAGTAAAATACTAAACTAATAATTATTCAATAATACCAACACAGAGGAAAAAATCATGAATCCATTAGACTCCATTACTGGAACCATCATTACAGGCTTCGTACTGGCCATCATTATTATGCTGGTTCTGTAATACAGTCCACTAGCATTATTTTAGAACATCAGAACTATTTTAAAGAATAACGGAGATTAAAATGAACGACTTATCACTTGCAGTATGGTTCCACGTGATGGCTGGTATTACCTGGATCGGGCTATTGTATTATTTCAACTTCGTACAGATACCGGGTATGGGCAAAGCCAAGGCCGATGGTACGGCAGCCGGTATCACCAAACACATCGCACCACGAGCCCTGCTATGGTTCCGCTGGGCAGCAGTGGTCACCTGGATCACCGGTGCGGGTGCCCTGCAAAAAACAGTAGGCCTGGTTGAAGCCTTCACCTTTGCCAATGAACAGGCAAGCATAATTGGCATAGGCTCCTGGTTGGGAACCATTATGTTATTCAATGTCTGGGTTTTGATCTGGCCTAACCAGAAAAAAGTACTCGGTCTGGTTGAAGCCAGTGATGCAGAAAAGGCCAAGGCAGGTCGTATTGCCCTGTTGGCCTCACGCGCCAATACCGCCCTGTCTATCCCGATGCTGATGAGCATGGTTGCATATGGCCATGGTGGTTTCCCAATATAATTCACAGTTAGTCTAGTCATAACGACAAACCCGGCTTTGGCCGGGTTTATCTTTTTTGGGGGGTTGCTCATTCCGTATTCTTATATAGAATAAACCCCTAGATGGCGGCCTGCTGTTCAAACGGGCTGCTTTTTTTATTTTTGCTGGAAAAGACAATGACCAATCATCTAATGACAAATTATGCCCCCATGGCTGTGAGCTTCACACGGGGTGCGGGTGCCCTTATCTGGGATACAAATGGCAAACAATATCTGGATGCCCTCGGGGGTATTGCGGTGTGCGCTCTAGGCCACGCCCATCCGGCAGTGTCCAAAGCCATTTGTGAACAGGCCGGGCAACTCATGCATACCTCCAACCTGTATACCATCGATCTGCAGATTCAATTAGCTGATCGTCTTTGTCACCACGCAGGAATGGAGCAGGCTTTTTTTAGCAACTCTGGCGCTGAAGCCAATGAAGCCGCCATCAAGCTGGCACGAATGTTTGGCCACAGCAAGGAAATTGCTATACCGCAGATCATTGTCATGCAGGGCAGTTTTCATGGCCGCACCATGGCAACCTTGTCGGCTACCGGTAATCCAAAAGTCCAGGCAGGATTTGAACCCCTGGTAGAAGGCTTTATTCATGTGCCCTATAATGATATCGAAGCGGTTAAAACACTTGCTACAGAAAATAAAAATATCGTTGCAATCCTGGTAGAACCGATCACAGGAGAAGGTGGGATCAAGGTTCCAGCCGCCAATTACCTCAACCAATTACGCACGATATGCGATACCCATGACTGGTTATTAATGCTGGATGAAATTCAAACCGGCATGTGCCGCACAGGCAAATGGTTTGCCCATCAACACAACAACATCAAACCCGATGTAATGACTCTGGCCAAGGCCCTTGGCAACGGTATGCCGATCGGTGCCTGCCTGGCAGGCTCCAAAGCTGCCAACATTTTCCAACCCGGTAATCACGGCTCAACCTACGGTGGCAACCTGCTGGCCTGCCGTGCAGCCCTGGCCGTAATCCAGACCATGGAACAGGAAAATCTTGCACGGCGCGCAGATGAATTGGGCAAAACTATCCAGCAAGGATTAAAAAACAAGTTACGCAACACAAAAGGTGTGCTGGAAATCCGCGGTAAGGGCTTGATGATCGGTATCGAACTCAATCGTCCTTGTGTTGAACTGGTAGCTCAAGCACTTGAACAAGGCATACTCATCAACGTAACGGCTAACTCTGTTGTGCGCTTACTTCCCCCCCTGATCATCAGTAATAATGAAGCTGAACAAATCGTCAACCATGTCAGCACACTGATTGAGAATTTTCTCAGCCACTAAATCCAGCCAGAAGAGGACGGCAAAATGACAAAACATTTTCTGACACTATTGGATCTTGATAAAGATGAGGCAGAAACACTCATCCAGCGTGCTATCGAACTTAAAAAAATGGTCCAAGAAGACACCCCTCATGAGCTTTTTAAGAACAAAACACTGGCCATGATTTTCGACAAGTCATCCACCCGTACCCGCGTATCTTTTGAAACCGCCATGGTGCAGTTTGGTGGTCATGCTATATTTCTGTCACCACGCGACACCCAGTTGGGTCGCGGCGAACCCATCGAAGATAGCGCACGGGTTTTGTCACGCATGGTCGACATCATTATGATTCGTACCTTTGAGCATGAAAAGATCGAAAAATTTGCTGAATATTCACAGGTTCCGGTTATCAATGCCCTGACCGATATGTATCACCCCTGTCAACTGCTTGCCGATATCCTGACCTATGTCGAACACCGTGGCAGTATCAAAGGCAAGAAAATAGCCTGGATTGGTGATGGTAATAATATGTGTCACTCCTATATCAATGCAGCGCGTCTATTTGATTTTAAGTTACACATCGCCTCACCGGCCGGTTATGAGCCAGATCAACAAATAATGAGTGCCGCAGGTGATTGTGTCAGTTTCACAAGTGATCCCAAACAGGCGTCTGAACAAGCCGATCTAGTCGTGACTGATGTCTGGGCGAGTATGGGCCAGGAGGAAGAACAGCGGAAACGCGAAAAAAGCTTCCATAATTTTCAGGTCAATCAAGCGCTGATGACCGGAGCAAAACCTGATGCACTGTTTATGCACTGCCTGCCAGCACACCGAGGAGAAGAGGTCAGCGCCGAAGTAATCGATGGCCCACAAAGTGTAGTCTGGGATGAGGCTGAAAACCGCTTGCATAGCCAAAAAGCCCTGTTGGAATTACTGCTTAACAGCCGCTAGAACCACCCCATTTTTAAACAAGACATGCTATACATAAGCTATGGATTTTAAAAAACTGCCAGCTACTTTTTGCATCCTGACCTTGATTCTGGCCACATTGCCCACAACGGGTTTTACTAAAGACATGGCTGAAGGACTGGCGAGCTATCAGGCGGGCCATTATGAAGAGGCCTATAAAATCTGGTTACCTCTGGCACAAAAAGGGGATGCCAATGCCCAATTTAATCTGGGTCTGTTGTATCGAAACGGCTTTGGGATAAAACAAAATGATCGCGAAGCCCTGGGCTGGTTCAGCCAGGCCGCACAACAAGGCCTGCTCGATGCACAATACAATACTGGTCTGATGTACATGGAAGGCCGCGGTGTGGCGATCAGTAGAATTGAGGCCTTCAAATGGTGGGAACTGGCGGCCGCAAAAGAGCATGCCGATGCACAACACAATCTGGCCGTACTTTATGCCTACGGAATTGCAACCGCTACCGACACAACAAAAGCACTGGATCTTTGGCATCGCTCCGCAGCCCAAGGCCATGAGGGAGCACGCAAGGCTCTCTATCAAGCCTATAACGAAGGTTTGTTCGGTTTAAAACCCGATAAAGAAAAAGCCAAGCAGTGGCAAGATTAGCCCCTACCCAATAATGGGTTAAAAAGATTTATAGGGACAAACCAATGTGTCCACTATATTTAATGGACTAGCGTACTCCCGTTTTCAATTTCAAACAGATAAATCAGGTTCTTTCACAAATGAGATTTGTTATCATTTGCTGAATTATGAAACCCTTACTTGAACTCGATCAGATCACCTGTCACTACCGTGGCCATACTGCGGTACATAAACTCAGCCTACATGTCAATCAAGGTGATCTATTTTGCCTGTTAGGACCCAGCGGTTGTGGCAAAACTACCGTACTACGTGCTATCGCGGGCTTTGAAACTGTCCACAGCGGCCAGATTTCTCTACGCGGCAAAAATATCTCAACCGCCCACTACACCCTGCCACCCGAAAAACGTCGCATTGGCATGGTCTTTCAAGACTACGCCCTATTCCCACATATGAATGTCCACAGCAATGTCAGCTTTGGTTTGCAAGACAAACGCCCCACAGAGCGCAACCGAATTGCCCATGAAATGCTGGAGACCGTCGGGCTGACAGGATATGGCCAGCGCTATGTACATGAACTCTCTGGTGGCCAACAGCAACGTGTGGCCCTCGCTCGTGCCCTTGCCCCACAACCGGATCTAATCCTATTAGATGAACCCTTCTCCAATCTGGATGTAGAAATGCGTGAACGCCTTAGCCAGGAAGTCCGGCAGATTCTAAAATTACAGGGCACGACAGGTATCATGGTCACCCATGATCAAATGGAAGCCTTCGCGGTAGGCGACCAAATCGGGGTCATGAATCATGGTCAGCTCCTGCAAAAAGATACAGCTTATAACCTCTATCATTCACCGGAAAACCCCTTTGTAGCTGATTTTATCGGTCAGGGTGTCTTCCTCGATGGCATACTATTATCTCCTGATACAGTCAAAACCGAATTAGGTATTATTGTAGGTGACCGTGCTTATGACTGGCCCATCAAGACCCCAGTCAAACTATTATTACGACCAGACGATCTGATCAGTGATCCTGAAGGCCACTTACAAGCAGAAGTTATCCACAAAGCTTTCAAGGGTGCTGAGATTATGTACACCCTGCGCCTCAAAACCGGTACCAAAGTGCTTTCCCTATTTCCCAGCCACCATGACCACAATATCGGTGAGCAGGTGCGCTTACAACTCGCCCCAGATCACATGGTGATCTTCCGTACAAAGGACTAGGTTCCTCTACATCTTGTCAAATAATACTTTGTTATACCCGTTTGTGGCGAATTGACCAAACAGGTGTTAGTCTTAATGTGATAATTTAAAGAACTTATAATTAAGTTCATCACATAGATGACGAAAAAATGACAAAATGCAGTTTTAAATTGAATGTTCTTACTTTATCGCAAAATCCTAAAGGAGGGTACAGGGAGTAAATGAGTATTTTAAGTTTCTTTCCAACGAAGTCCGCAGTACACATAAAGGATTTAATCAGAGATTTTTTGGAGAAATATGACGTAGAACGCAGTCTACTTCTTAGTAAACTTTTACATTAACGATATTTTCCATATTAAAAAATCAACAGGGTATTGCCGTGAGTCGAATTATTGTTCTGTTTTTATTATCGCTATCAATTTTTGCAAGTGAAGCGCAAGCCGCTACCAAATATGTCAGCGATCATCTGATTATCACCCTGCGCTCAGGCTCAGGCAATCAGTACAAACTTATAAAAACCATTACCACAGGCACCAAACTTGAGATCCTGCAGGAACTGACTGATATCGGTTATGCTCAGGTCAGGCTGAATGATGGAACCGAAGGCTGGGTTCGCACCCAATATCTGGTAGATAGCCCGGTTGCGCAACTACGCCTTGAGAGGTTGCAAAAGCGGTATGAAAAACTCAAAAAAAGATCCAGCGGTGGTACAGAGGAGTTAAAAACACTCAAGGCTGAGTTTAGCAAACTGAATCAGGATTACATTAAACTCACCAAAGAGCACAAGATAATATCGGATCGTATGGATAGAATTAATCAGGTTGCAGCAAAGCCTATTTTACTGGACAAGGAAAACCGCGAACTCAAGGAACAAAATGTCACCCTCACCAATGAAATGCAATTAGTTTCCCAGGAGAATCAGATCCTCAAAGATCGCTCTGACCGAGACTGGTTTGTTGCCGGTGCCGGTGTCATCTTCATCGGCATCCTGCTTGGTCTGCTGTTGCCAAAATTCCGTAGCAGCAAGAAAAACAGTTGGAGTGGCAGCAGTCTGTAAAGCTGATTAATCGTTGATGAGATAGACGCCGGATATCTCACCAACTAAACAAACATGACCCATACACCCACGCTCAAATTCATGTTGGAGGGCCTGATTGCCACGCCCTCCATCAGCAGTGTTGACTCCAACCACGATCAGAGCAATCTTCAAGTCATTCAACTACTGGCCAACTGGCTGGATACACTCGGTTTTCAATGTGAAATTCTGCCCCTAACGAAAAATCCTGGTAAGGCTAATCTGATCGCAACACTGGGTGAAGGTCCTGGAGGGCTGGTACTGGCGGGGCATACCGACACCGTACCCTATGATGAAGGGCGTTGGAAACACGACCCCTTCAAACTCATTGAACTAGACAATCGCTTTTATGGTCTTGGCACCTCGGACATGAAAAGTTTTCTGGCGCTGGCTATTGAGGCAACTAAAGCCTACACAGCCAAAGACTTTAAACAACCCTTGATCATTCTCGCCACGGCCGATGAAGAAAGTTCTATGGATGGTGCTCGTGAACTGGTCAAGTTGGGTAAACCAAAAGCACGTTATGCCATTATCGGCGAACCCACCGGATTAAAACCGGTACGCGCCCATAAGGGTATGATGATGGAAGCTATTCGGCTAATTGGCCAATCAGGCCACTCAAGTGATCCGTCTTTAGGCAATAATGCCCTTGAAGGCATGCACAAAGTAATTGGAAGCATCCTCAACTGGCAAAAAAAATTACAACAACAATACCAGAATCCATTATTTCACATATCCTATCCAACCATCAATTTGGGACATATTCATGGTGGGGACAATCCAAATCGGATCTGCGGTGAGTGTGAGCTGTATATCGATCTCCGCCCCTTACCCGGTATGGATATCATTGCACTACAGGAAGAATTGGAACAGCAGATCAACAACATCATCAAGCCAACAGGGCTCAGCCTTGAAATCCGGCACCTAATGCAAGCAGTCAACCCGATGGAAACGGCCTCAGATAGTCAAATAGTGCAAAGCGTGGAAAAATTAACCCGGCATACTGCCGAAGCAGCAGCCTATAGTACTGAGGCACCTTTCCTGAATCAACTCGGTATGGAAACCATCATTCTGGGGCCCGGTCAAATTGCACAAGCCCATCAAGCAGATGAATACCTGTTGCTTGATAACATCACGCCAATGATAAAAATTCTGCAACAAGTCATTCAACAGTTCTGTCTCACTGAATAAACCCGTGATGACAAACCTATAATATCAAGCCAGTAAACATAACTGACCACAACAACCTATCTTACACAATACTGACAACTCTCTTTATTACAACCGAATAACTATAGGGCACTTCTATAAATGCACTTTTCACCCAAGGGGCACAAATCAGAGATAACGGTGTCAGTGCAGTACTCGAACACCTGGACGGCACCTCATGTATGTCATATCACGGCGGTTCTTGGATTCTGGCTCCATGCTTCATCCAACCTCCTGCTCTGACTTCCTTGCTCTCACGAAAAAATTACATCATCTTCTAAGCCCACGTACGAGTTATAGAATGATGCCGATAGCGTGAGGTGATTTTATTACAATCCAGCAAAACAAACACATCCACCACTCCAAATTCGGCATCCAGATATGGTTCTCCACAAATCACGGCGCCTTGTCTAATATAAGACTTTAACAAGGTTGGCATAATGACATCTTCACTCACAGGTGTAGACGAATATTTTAGTGGTATAAGAGGACGAACTCGCTGTTCATCTTCTGAATAATGTTTATTACGTAAAACATGCATGAGTGAATTAATATATTGATCTCCAGTTGACAAAGGTATGCTAGCACAACCGATCAGGTAATCAATCTTGCTCAAAGAAACAATTCTGGCAATTCCCTGCCAGAGGATAGTCAGAGCAATGCCACTGCGATAAGCGGGGTGCACACAGGTTCGTCCAATTTCAAGAAACTTGCCGGACATATTGATGATGCGGCTAATTTCAAACTCGGTTTCAGAATAAAAACAACCTGTATGAACAATATCAGTGTCAACCAACAGTCGTGTCGTAGCCACAACCTGACGAGTTGATTGATCAATCACCATCAGATGCCGACTATAATCATCAAATCTATCCTTGTTAAGCCGGACATCCGATCCTATATTGGTCCCGATCTCATTTGAAAAAATTTCATATCGAAAACTCAGGCATTTTTCAATTTCCTTCGGATCCTTGGCAATCACCGTAGTAAAACGGTTTTTTTTTCCATACTTAACAGCCAGATTACTGTTTATATTCATCATTTCATCCTCATTCAATTTATGATCATAATCTAGGCTACGCAGATTGAATATTTTTTACCCTTTAATGACAATTAGATGACATGTGAAAAAAGATGAGATTTAAACTTTTTGTGCAAGCAATCTGATAACTGGAGGTGTAAATGAGATATTTATTTTACCACCTACCTTGGTGATTGATGTTAAAGAACTTATTTTTCCTTGAATGAACGGAAGTACTACAGGCACGACTGCACAGATGCACGAGGTTGGATGAAGAGAAGAGAAGCCTAAAACCGCAGTCTATATGGAAGGTAAGAAGATTTGAGTATGAGGTTGACGCTGCTATCGCATACCTGCCAGGGTAAAAAGCCATTTTAGACAAGCCCTTTAGCCTACACCGCGGCTAGAATAAGCCTTGGCATGACAATCCAGTGCACTTATCGTAAAAAAATCTGGATGCCCTGAGGCGGCGTTGGCACCCCCAAAAGTATCAGGGAATGATCCTCAAAAGCACCCAAATCAACCACACCTCCCGCCAAAAAGCGAGCCTGAGATCTTTCTGGAGCAAGATACATACGATCGAGGATCACGCCGTCAAGATCACTAGTACCTGCATCAACACAAGTAGAAGTAGAAATAAGCGTAAAATCAAACGAGGCAACGTCATTAAAACAGAGAGGTTCTCCCAGGTTCCACTCAACAAGAGATACCCCGGTAGAAACTGAAACTGATGCACCCACCTCTGGCGTTCGAATATTGCTCCAACCAGCATTAATCCAGTTAGAACTATCAAATCTTGCCTGGCCAAAACGATTTAAAATGAATAAATTTGAATCGCCATTTTGATAGATAATGTTATTTTTCATACTGACCGTCTCTTCATTTGTTGACAGGTCAAACAGGCGCATGTAATACGCTAAATTCACCGTAGTATTGATATAGACCGTATTATTATAAAAATGCAGAGTGCCTTTTCTATAAATATCCCATACACCGGTATCACCACCATAGTGAATCATATTACTTGTAGAGGCCGTAGTTCGATCTACTACGTCATTCACAAATACATTGCCATAGACATAGGTATGTCTAAATTCTGGCAGTGGTACCAAATAATCATAAGCTTCTTCTGGATCTACCAAATCCAATACACGAGCCCCTGTTTCTATCCAATTGTGTCTAATCACCGTGCCCGCTGAGCGATCCTTGAGCACTGACCCCACCGCCCCGGACCTCAAACGCCCAAGGTGATTATATTGAAAGGTGATACCAGCTGTCTGGGTATAGATATTATGTTGACGGAAACTATCTGGAGTACCATTATCATGGATGTGATTCTTTTCAATCAGAATATTATGCGAAACCTGATTTGCCCCGCCCGGCTTTGACAAAACAAACAAACCATTACCGTTATCCGTAATTTCACAGTTTCGAACAATTAGGTTATCGACCAATACTGCCCAGATAGCAGCGGCACCATCGCCATAATTTCTCACAACTCCTGCACTGTTTGTATACGTATAACCGCTATATGCACCCTCTATTCGGAGGTCTTCAAATGTGATGTGCTGAGGTTTGTAAGTCGCATAAGGATCCGTCGATGCCCGTTTAATAAGAAAAACCGCCAGAAATTCATCGTATTGTTCACTAAAAAATCCCGCCATATTGGCCGGTGTAGTGGCATTATGACCACTAATGATCGGTCGTTCTCCATTAGATCCTCTAATGCCACGGATAACAACAGGTTGCTCCGCTGTCCCCTGAGCACGTAAACCAACCTTTGTGCGGTATGGTTCTGCTCGATAGTGAATATTAACCGTATCACCTGCAGCTAAGCTAAGCCAGGGAACACCATCGAGCTCAGTCAACGCCTCATCTGGCCCAACATAATAATTGGTAGCTGTAGCATTTAAAGAAAGCGTCAACATCCATAAGACCAAAAAACACCTCTTATAATCCAAAATCAGGTATTTTAAACCACTCTCTATTGCTATTTTCATCATCATAATCTCTTAAAATACGAAATGGAGCCGATTCCCGACATTCTGGATAAACAATGCAGTAAAGAAAAAAACTTGCCCATATTTAATCAAAGATATCCTTTTCACCCAGTTTATCCATATCAATATATATCAACACACGAAGGTAAGGATGGGGGTGAAAGTCCAACATAATTAATAGAATACACCTGCAAACAAATTGTATCCCCAACACGTAAACCCAAACCGTCACTTTTTAAATCATGAAACATCACTGGCGACTCAGGAGAAAAACCTGCATCCGTTACATTAATATCAATCAACTTAGTATGAATGGTTTCCAGTGTCGGCCCTCTAAAAATAGAATAACCCGTTACCATTTCAAGATCTGGGTTTGCACTCCATTTCAGTTCAAGCGTACTCATAGATGGACAATTATCGACACAACCAGCAACTGGGGGGGGGGTAGGTGTAGGGGAATCATCACGTTCACCACCACAAGCACTAAGCAACAACACAAACATAATAACCAATGCATCCAATATTGTTATATTTGATGAATTCATATTGCCTGCCTTTCCAACGTTAACAAATGACTAATTTCAAGAAGGCAATGGTATTGCGTTATTCAGGCACTGTAAACAAAAGCATCCGACACGAAGAAACAAAATGTGAACTGCTACTCCAACATCAGACTAATATCACATTAACATCACACTAATGTAACACTAATATAACAATTAACGCATGAATAAAATCAAGACCCCAAGCATATTTGCAATAAAGTCTAAGTCTTATTCTCATTCTTAACGAGATATCATACCTATCACACGATCATATAAAATTACGAAGTAGATACCTTATTTCAACAACTCAGCAAAATCGCATTGAATTTTTCATCAATTTGACACCATGTAAAATTATCAACCATTCAAGCTCTTTCCACCGCAAGCCTGCTCGTACACTGCATCACAGAGACATCTGTTTTGACCACTGAACTATAAATATGCTGATAAAAATCACGCATTTTTTCGGCCATGATAGGGGATGACCATTGTTTAACATAATCTATAGCTTCAGCTGTCATCAGCTTTTGCCGTGCCTTGTCTTGTAAAACAGTTACCACCTTGTCCGAAAAATCCTTCGTATCCTCATTTGCAATTATCGCTCCTTTCTGAGGAAAAAGAATATCTTTTGTTCCCATCTCGGCAGTGGATACCACGGGCAAGCCCATGGCCATGGCCTCAAGCAATACCAGCCCCTGCATCTCAGTTTTTGAGGAAAAAACAAAAATGTCACCTGCTTGGTAACACTCTAACAATTCACTTTCCCTGCTTAAATAACCAATAAAATAAACGCTATCCTGTAATTCGGACTGCTGCACCTTTTTTTGCAAAGATGTTTTTGCTGGCCCTTCACCTGCAATAAGCAAGATCACTTCAGGTAATATATTTTTTACTTCAGAAAGCACATCGATCAGAAAACCAATATTTTTCTCAAATGCAACACGGCCGATATGCAGCAGAACAGGACGATCAACAGGAATTTTCTGTTTTTGTAAAAATAACTCACGATTCTTTTTGGGTACATCTGGCATGGTAATGCCGGTTGGAATAATAGACATTCGGGTAGAAATGCCGTACTCCTGCAATTTATCTTGCATGGCTGTAGAAGGTACAACCAGAGCATCAAGGCGATTACATTGCGTTCTGGAAAACCAGCGTGCCGCAAATCGCAACCAGGCCTTGGGCAAAAAGGGAATGTAATGGTAAAAATATTCTTCAAAGAAAGTGTGATAGGTTTCAATCACCGGAACACTCATTTTCTTTGCCAATGCCATCCCCATAGAATGAGCAATAAAAGGGGTTTGAATATGGATCAGATCATACCGTCTGCTTGCGAGTATTGTTTCAAGTATAGTTGATATATCTGCAAGATATTTTTTCTTCAATATCCTGTCTTCGGGGTCAAACATGATTCTGCCAGAAGGCACCCTAATAATATCATTTTCTATATCATAAATAAGTTTATTATGCCCATCATAGGCAGGGGCAATCAGTGTCGACTCCACACCCAAGGTTAGCAATTCCTTACGAAATGTTTGGATTGAAGTTGAAACGCCATTGACTCTTGGAAAATAAACGTCAGATACCATTAACACATGCATATTGTTCACCATTTGTCATATTCAGATGGTCGATATAAGAATAGCTGCCAAGCACAAACCGATTGCCGCACCTGCCAGTACATCGATTGGATAATGAAAACCAAGAACCACTCGTGACATCGCGACCAAAAAAGAAAATGGCACCAGTATCCAAGCTAAAAATGGTACATAATATATGGCAATCAAAGTAAATGAAACGGCGTGCAAAGTATGCCCTGAAGGAAAACTATACTGATCGAGCGGCGCTGTTCCCAACACAATATTAATACTCTTAACAAAGGGCCTCGGTCTTTCAGTCAAGGATTTGATAAGAGTGTAGATAATGAATCCGGCAACACCAGCCGCAGCCATTCATAATGCGACATGTATCGCATCAATACCATAAACTAATGGAATGACTACAATCAAGCCATACCACAACGGCCCATTTCCCATTCGACTTATCAGAGTAAACAATTGTCTAATGTATTTTTTCAACATGCCGATTAAAGTAGCAACAAACCTGCATCTCAAAGTTGCTAAAACGCTCCAGAAATAATGTGCTTTTAAAAATATTCATATATATCACCTCTGCTAAACAAAATAGGCAAATAATATGACATTTAAATGACTAAAAAATGAATCTGGCATGACAAGTAAAAACCATATCCTTACGAAGCCTCATCAATTCCTGAAAAAAAATATCGATTTAAAATAACCGTTATTAATAACGTAAGTACTTACACAATCAAAATATTAAAGTACTACATAAGTTGATTACCTTACCTTTTAAAACAGGGTCTAAGGCAAAGTAAACCCTCTGATTAATCATTATTCATATGTACTGGATCATTGTAATCATTACGGTTATCTGTAATATGTATGACAATATAATCCTTGCATGGGGAACCATCTATGGCCTCACTATCAACCAGATCTGCTTTACTGCGCCACACCATTTTAATGGTGCTTTCAGGATTGCTAACAGCCTGTGCCACATACATTCCCGATCACATTAAAAATACACCGGCAGAAAACCTGACTCTCACTCAGGTTCAAAATGAACCAAAAAAACACCAGGGTAAAATTATCCGCTGGGGAGGCAGTATCATTTCAACTCAAAACCTGATAGACAAGACCCAACTGACAATCCTTGCCCACACACTGAATCAATACGGAGAACCTCAACAGGGTGACCATAGCCATGGTCGCTTTATAGCAATAATCAGCGGCTTTCTAGACCCTGCGATTTATGCTCCAGGCCGGGCCATCACCGTTTATGGAAAATTCAACAAACTACTGAATAAAAATATCGATAGTTTTGAATACCACTATCCACTGGTCGATGTAACGCATACTTATTTATGGGATGTCTCAAAAAAATACAATTACTATGACCACCCCTACTGGTATGATCCTTGGTATCCATATTACTACCCTTCCTGGCAACGTCGTTAAGCAAATATGAATAGCCGTTTTATAGCATTTCTTTACATTTTAGTATTGCTCACGGCCTGTGCCCAACTGCCCAAATTTGACACCCGGCAGGTTGACAAAAACCTGTTCCCAAGCCATATCGCACATGACATAAAAAACCTCAGAGGCAAGACCGTAATGTGGGGTGGCACGATCATTTCCGGAAAAAACTTAAAAGACTCCACCCGCCTGGAGGTACTAGCCTACCCACTAGATGGTGATGGCTGGCCAGGACAAGATCAAAAACCCCTAGGCCGGTTCTTTTTATCCGAACAAGGCTACCTGGAAACTGCTGACTATTCCAAAGGCCGGATCATAACCGTGGTCGGTACAGTTCAAGATATAGAACAAGGTAAGGTCGGCGAATCTCCCTATATCTATCCTGTACTCCAGAGCCAACAACTCCACCTGTGGGATAAAATAGATCAAAAAAGCAATACCGGCGTCCAATTTGGCATAGGCATCATGTTTCGCTAGCCCCCCTTCCCAGCCGGTATAAAACATTGATAAACTGACATAAGGGCGCTTCTATTAAATGCACTTTTCACCCACAGGGGCACAAGTCCGCGATAACCACGTCAGCGCAGTGCTTAAATCCTCATGTATGTCATATACACGGCTGTTCTAGGATTCTGGCTCCATGCTTCATCCAATCTCCTGCTCTGACCTCCATGGAGGGAGGAAATGCAAAAGGATTGTATGGAACAATCCTTGCCATGCAATCGTGCACGCGGTCCTTCCTTGCTCTCACAAAAAAACCTCTATTTATAGAAGCGTCCATAAGCCATTAAATGCTATAGTATTTTCATATTCATAACTAAACCGGTTTCAGATCAGCTTGGACAACCATCAACACAATTCAGAATACGTACGCTGGTTTCGTAATTCCTCTCCGTACATCAATGCCTTTCGCGGTCGAACCTTCGTGGTCGCCTTCGGTGGAGAAATGCTCACAGATGCCCAGTTTGCACCTCTGGTTCATGATATAGCCCTGCTCAACAGCCTCGGCGTCAGGCTGGTACTGGTGCACGGGGCACGGCCACAAATCGAACAACGACTCAATGAAAGAGGAATCGAGCTCAAATATGCAAATAGCCTGCGCATCACAGATGACGAAGCCCTCAAATGCGTCAAAGAAGCTGCAGGCAGTATGCGGATCGAAATCGAATCCCTGCTCTCCATGGGCGTCAGCAATACGCCCATGGACAGTGCAGACATCCGGGTTGTATCCGGCAATTATGTTACGGCTCAACCTCTGGGCATCCGTGATGGAGTAGATTATCTGCATACCGGTGAAGTCAGAAGTATCGACGCCGAGGCCGTCCACTGGCAACTGGATGATGGAGCCATCGTATTATTGTCCCCCATCGGCTACTCACCCACAGGTGAAGTTTTTAACCTCAGCGCCGAAGATATCGCCACAGCAGCCGCCATTCAATTACAAGCAGACAAACTCATTTGCCTGATAGATAGCGAAGGCATCAATGATGAGCAACAACGGCTACTGCGTGAACTAACCTTGCCAGAAGCCCAAAAACAACTAACTCAAAACCAGCCTGCACTGGCTCCTGATGTTATCCGATACCTGCGCAGTGCCATTACTGTATGCCAAGCCGGTATCCCTCGCACTCACCTTATCAGCCGGCATATCGATGGTGGCATCCTGCTGGAACTGTTTACCCGCGATGGTATTGGCCTATTAATCACCGCCGAAAATTTTGAAGATACTCGCCTAGCGGCAATCGATGATGTGGGTGGATTACTAGAACTCATCGCCCCTCTAGAAAAAAATGGCACATTGATGCGGCGGTCACGTGAACGGCTAGAAATGGAAATCGAGCATTTCATCGTCGTCGAACGTGATGGTATGATCATCGCCTGCGCCGCACTCTATCCCTATAAAAAGGAAAAAATAGCCGAGTTGGCCTGCTTGGCGGTGCACCCGGACTACCGAAAAAAAAATCGTGGCGATATATTATATAACTACCTGGAAAAACAGGCCAAACAACGGGGTCTGCAAAAATTATTTGTGCTTACCACCCGCACAGCACACTGGTTTCAGGAACGGGGCTTTAATGAAATCGATATAAAACAACTTCCGATAGAAAAACAAGCCTTATATAACTATCAACGCAACTCCAAAGTATTTATGAAAAAAATATAAGTGGTTATGGCAAAATCAAGCAACACTAAACCTTTTCTAAAATGGGCCGGTAACAAATACCGCATTATAGATCGCATCCAGCGCCTGTTGCCAAAAGGTGAACGCCTACTTGAACCCTTTATCGGTTCTGGAGCCGTCTTTCTGAATACCGATTATGATCGCTACCTGTTAACCGATAACAATCCAGACCTAATTAATCTCTACCAACTCCTTAAAGACGAAGGTCAGGATTTCATTCATTACTGCAAACGATTTTTTGGCGACAGATACAATACCGAAGATTGTTATTACAAACGTCGCACTGAATTCAACAAGACAAAAAACATACGCCGCAAGGCCGCGTTATTTTTATATTTCAACCGTCATGGCTACAATGGCTTATGCCGTTATAATAAAAAAGGAGGTTTCAACGTCCCCTTTGGTCGTTACAAACGGCCCTATTTTCCCGCCAAGGAAATGCTCGCATTTCACCAGAAAGCCCAGCATGCAGAGTTCTGTCTAATCGACTTTTCCCATAGCATGCAACAAGCCCAGAAAGGTGATGTCATCTACTGTGATCCCCCCTATTATCCTCTCACCCCTTCATCCAACTTCACCGCCTATAGCCCAGGTGGTTTCAGTGAAAACCAGCAACGCCAATTGGCCGAAATCGCCCGCGATTGCCGACAACGCGACATTCCCGTACTAATTTCAAATCACAATACAAGTTTCACACTCGAAGTTTACAACGATGCCAAACTTGAGCATTTCAAGGTCAGACGTTACATCAGTTGCAATGGCAACAAACGAGGGCAGGCAGGAGAACTGTTGGCATTGTTTGCCTAAACAATTTGTTCTGATTTATTTTATTTCGCCAATGTACAAACTATAACTTCAAGACTTTAGGGCCTCTCTAAAAATTCGATCAAGCATATAATGGCAAGGAAAAACAAGTGTGAAAACGAAGTTTACACGTACTAAATGAGCATTTTTAACACAGCCAATGCTGCTTCAGTGGATTTTTAGAGACGCCCTTTAGTTATTTATCTTGCCGTTAGCAACGCAGCAATATTTGGCGTTTCTCTTCTGCGTATTGATTCCGTGTATACTTTCTAATCACTTCTTCGTCAAATTCAACCCGCATAGCAGGTGGTTTTGAGTTAATCCCTAAAAGGAAATTAGACTATCTTGCCCCCAAAAGAGGTAAGAAATCTATATTATTTCACTCGATACTCAAAACTACGTTGTTCCGCCTAATTTTCTTTCCTAATACTGCACATACGCGCTAATTTTCGCTTCATCTAACCCTGCCGTATCTGTTTATTTAAAAACATCCACGTTTAAATATTAATTTCTTTTTATTATGAGAACATCCATCTGAATCAAGTCAAGAAAACTGATTTATTAGTTGATATCTAGTGCAGGCTGACCATATGCCTTTCTATCTGCGCCATTAATTCCCGTTGGTCAAATGGCTGCAATAGAAAATCATTGGCTCCAGCCTCCAGAGCACGTTGCATTTTCTGCTTTTCATAATTATTAATTAATATCAGGATGGGAACATTTTCCCAACTCTTCTGGTTACGAATATTGCTAATCATACCGCTATCATTATCACAGGAAATTTTGTTACCCATGATAATCAAACGAGGTGACAGACAATCATTTTGTGTGATGTGATCATGATGACTGGGATTGATTGTAATCACCTTATAACCTTCTCGTGATAACAAATAGTCCAGTAAAAATGCCATGCGGGCATCTTCCTCAACAATGAGAATAGTGTTGTTTGTACTTGCAGTGGCCATCGTTATTACCTCTTACTCATCAAACCAGCAAAATAACGAATTACTAAGCTTTCTGCGTTGATATGTTGACTTCAAATGTCGACCATTTTGCAAATGCTCTTTAGTGTATTTTTGTTAAAATGTAACTAAAGTTTTCAGAAACATGGCACAACATGCATCACTGTCTATTGCAGGTATAAATAATTCAATCGGGTCTTTGACTTGGGAGGAATTTTGAATAGAATATCCTGCCCTTTTCCCTGTGTGGTATGCTAATCGCTCGCTCGACCTGCATGAAAGCAGTGCGGATTATCAATTGTTTATCTTGCTCAATGTTTAGCAGGAAGGTTATCAGGTACAATTTTTGATATCGGTTTTTTGTCCGATGAACAATTATTGGGGGCTTACCTGTCTCATCATATCAGTACGGGGCTATGAACTTGCCGTTCTAATATTGAGCACGCCAGGGCAAACAATAAACGTGATGCTTGTATATACTTCAAGGCAAGGCAGGAGGGATTAATATCATTCTCCATTGCCGTTGGAAGAGAATCACCGTTTAGTTAGAGCATACTCATACTGCAATTGGACGTGACATTTTCTCTTTCACTATCTGGGTTATTTGTTCAGATGGATATTTCTTTTTGTAACTCTCTTTATCTTCATAGGCGTGGCTTTTATACTGTTGAGCAATTTAGCTTACGGTCTGAACACTTTGAAATTACACGTACAAAATACGGAATGAACAAGATAACCTCGCTGTTGACTTTCGATCCTGCTGCCTAAATCACCGAGTTCTGCGGTCACGCTATGATGGTACGATAGCGTTGTCATATCTTCACAGTAGTTCTTTATAATCATTCATACGTTTTGCTGTTACTTCAAAACCATTTTCAACCATCGCATTTACATCAACAGTATCATTTCGTAACAATCGCTAGGCCCCCTCACTTAATGCCGCATTACCTTCACTGTATTGTAAAGGAAGATAGCCCGTATGACGGGCTAGCATTACACCTGTTTTTACCCATTGCTAGGTGCATCAGAGGATCCCCCAACTCTGCTTGCCAAAGCATCCTCTTAAACCACTGTTGTGCATCATAATTATTTAACGCTTCCTCATAAAGTCAGCCCCAATAATACTGCCTGGACAATTCTGTGCGACCATATTCCCCAATATCCACACCTCATTTCCAGGAAAAAAATATGGGTTAAGAACCAACCCATTAATCACCAGAAAAATGCTACAAATCCAGGCTTGTGAGGTTCGGGCAGTTTTTGCCGTGATGCGACTCAAGCCATAACCATTCTTGCCCTAACCAAATTTGCTTTCAATCAGAATGCATTG
Source organism: Gammaproteobacteria bacterium (assembly GCA_022712915.1). Classification (GTDB taxonomy): domain Bacteria; phylum Pseudomonadota; class Gammaproteobacteria; order UBA6429; family Thiohalophilaceae; genus JAHEDB01. The sequence goes on from JAFLJQ010000098.1 coordinate 43,910, forward strand.
CCGGTAATCGTCATGCCGCTGTTTTTTCGGTCGTCCCTATGGCTTGCCAGCATAATGAATACTCAGCACCATAAGGACACCCCCGGTTCTCTCACATACCATACAAGGGGGTGAATATCTTTTCAGGATACACCCCGTGCCGTTCCTTATAGGCCTCGACCTGACGTTTTAAATCCTTGCCTCAATAAAAGACATCCCAACGAAGTGAGTCGACACAAGCAATGCCGTTTCCGGTGTAGTACATGCTTTTTCTAGAGATTGTAAAAAGACTCTAAATAAGGTATTTACGAGTGATTATTACTATCTTTGGACAGTTCACAAAAAACAACAAAACAGGATCCAGAGGGAAAGATACTGTTTATAATGATTAGATCAACAATAAGTGTACATTTCCAGGTGGGCTTCTTTAAAAGACACATCTACGCTATCAAATATACCCCATGCGCACGGCTAATTTCTCACGAGCTTCTATGAGCAAGTCTCCCCATGAGACTTGACGCCGCTCCAGTGGTGCTGAGATAGAGAGACCTGCTACGGGCCGTTGACGTTCGTCGAAGAGTAATACACCAATACAACCAACACCCATTTCTGCCTCTTCGTCATCCAGGGCAATACCTATTTTGGCGACTTGCTGGCAGTGGGCGATGAGCTCTTCGACATCGATAATGGTATTTTCCGTATAGCGGCGTAGACCATTGCGCAGAGCATAAGCTCGAATCGCCCCTTCCCCAGCCATACCCAACATCAGTTTACCCACCGCAGTAACGTGCAAGGGTGCACGACTGCCGATAATCTGCTCGACACGCATCATGCGTTTGGAGACTTTACGGCCGACATAGATCACCTGATCCCCCTCTTGCTGGGTGAGGTTGACCGACTCCCCTACCTGGTCGCGCAATGCCGCCATAATCGGTGCTGCGGTCTCGACCAAATCCACCTGCCCTGAGGCGCTACGCCCCAGCGCCACCAGTTTTGGCCCTAGGTGATAACCATCACCCACCCGCTCCACAAAGCCATTTTCAATCATGGAGGTCAAGATACGATACGCCGTTGAGGTGTGTAGCCCGGTCTCGGCAGACAGTATTTTTAAGGTAACGGGCTCGTTGTATCTAGAGATGGCCTCTAATAAGTGTGTCAGTCGGTTGATTACCTGAATCGTCACTATTGCTCCTTATTGTCGATGCTGGATTTTGAAATATTGCCGCTTTTATTCTCGCATTGTGAAAACGATACCGTATTGCAAAATATTACCACTTACCTTACCTTTAACACAATCCTGACTACTATTATTAACCTTTCATGAGGAGCCACCATGAACACAGCAACAGCCACCCCCACACCATTCTATGAAGGCATTCAACACTTCAACGAGGCGTGGCCGAATTACCAGCAATACGCCAGCAAAGCGGCTATTGCCCAAGGGTCGAATGCGATCAGTGATAGCAGCGATAAAGGTGCAGCCTATCAAAGTCAGTTAATGGCCGACGCCTTGCGTTACCTCACCTTGCAGGTCTGTGGTTCTAAGGGTTCAGGCCATCCTGGTGGTTTTGCCAGCTCGGCTGACGCCTATGCCGCACTGGTGATGTTGGGCCATACCAATATCGTTACCGAGGTGGGGCATCATGCACCGGGCTTTTATAGCGCGATGTTTTTAGATACCTCGCTGGAAGAGATGGGCATCAGCACCGTGACACAAATGATGGCCCGATTCCGCGAACAGGAGGGCCTGCTCGGTCATCTGTCCGGTGCCATTCCCGGTTTGCTGGCCCCTGCTGGTCCACTGGGACAAGGCCAACATTTTGCCATGGCCGGTGCCTTGCTGAATCCCGGCACCTTGTTCCCCTTCACCCTGGGTGATGGTGGTATGGGCGAACCCTACATACTCTCGGCGATGATGCATTTCAACACCGCCTACCCAGACTCCACTAATTTCTTACCGACCTTGGTATGGAACGGTTATAGCCAGGAGCATCACTCCATGGTTTCTCGCATGAGTAATGAGGAGATGACCGCCTACTGGACAGGCCACGGATTTAAAGAGGTAGTACTGGTCGATGCCAAAGATTTTGATGATGTAAACCAAGAAGGGGCCTATGTGGATAGCACTAGGTTCTCTTTCGAACAACGCCTAGCCTTTAGCCAGGCTATTTTAGAAGGCATGGATAAAGCTGCACAATTGGCCCTCAACGGTACGTTGACCTGCTTCATCATTAAACAATTGAAGGGTGCGGGTGTGCATGCAACGGGAGCGAAATCGCATAACCTCTACCCCACCGACACCCTGGAGGCTGAACATATTGTTGCAGGTCTTAAACGCCGTGCAATCAATACGGAGGCATGGGAGCTGGTGCGCGAAAACTTCGTGCGTGCCGGTGGTGGTCCTGCGGTAAAAACCGTGGTCACCGAATTCGAGCGGGCACTGCCAGAATTAGGTGAACTGCCTTTCACTGAATTTACCAAAGGCGAAAAAGCGGTACCCTCTACCACCATGGGTATCTTGGTAGGCGCGGTGGGTTTAGCCGATCCGGGTTATATTGTTACCAATGCCGATGGCAATGAAGCATCCGCGATGAAAAACATCAATGATGTATTGAAGATTCGCCACCCAACGGTTGATCCACTGTATAACCAGGAACCCAATGGCCAGGTCTATGAGCCACTGAACGAAGATGCCTGCGCAGGTTTAGCCGGTGGTCTGGCGCTGTTTGGTTCACGCTCCATCTGGTTGTCCTATGAAAGTTTTGCGATTAACGGCTGGCCGATTATTCAAACAGTCGGGCAGGCTATGGCTGAGCTACGTCGCACCACTCCCTCGGTGGTGACCATGTTTACTGCCGGTGCCTTGGAACAAGGTCGTAACGGCTGGACTCATCAACGTCCCGAAATCGAAAACTATTTTGCAGCGATGATGCGCAATGGTAATGCCTATCCGTTGTTTCCGTGTGATGCCAATGCCATCCAGGTGGCCTATGACTATGCTACCAACAGTAGCAACAAGGTGATGACCATTATTGCATCCAAGAGCCCACTACCCATTTACATGAGCCTGGACGAAGCACGTGACGCGATGCAAAAAGGGGCGGCAACCATTTATGAAAGTACTTCGGGCGATAAGGGCACGGTGGTCTTTGCTGTCACCGGCGACATGGTTTTTCTACCCGTGTTTGAAGCCAAAGATCGACTCGAAGCCGAGGGTTATAAGGTGCGCATCGTGGCCGTGGTTAATCCACGTCAACTCTATCGCGCTACGGATGTTGCATGGTCAACGGTGACCGCTGGCGAAAACAGTTTCATGCGTGACCAGGACTTTAACCAGCTGTTTGATGCGGATCTGTTATTGGCGGTTAGCGGCGGCCCTAGTGCACCACTGGAACCCGTATTGTTGCGCACCCGCGCACCCAATCGTGATGTTGTTTGTTGGAAACGTGGTGAGACCACCGCCACCCCTGGCGAGATCATGGGCTTTAACGGCATCACCGCTGAGATCATGTGTGAACGCGCCGCGGCCTTGATTTCTGGTTAACCACAACCGCGCTCCCTCCTTCTATATAGAAGGGGGCATTAAGGAAGAATGACCATGACACAAACAAAAATTATTGTATTGGATGACGACCCTACCGGCTCACAAACCGTACATGGCTGTTTATTACTGACCCGCTGGGATATCAATAGCCTTTGCATCGCGTTACAGGATGAAGCACCACTGTTTTTTGTGCTCACCAATACACGCGGCATGGATGCACAAAAGGCTGCCACACTCACTCGTGAGGTGTGCCAGAACCTGCAAGTTGCCTTAAAAAAATTGGCCGCTGACGGAATCGAAATCAATCCCATTTTAGTTAGCCGTTCTGACTCCACACTGCGTGGCCACTACCCGGTGGAAACCGATGTAATTGCGGAAGAATTGGGGCCCTTTGATGCACACTTTTTGGTGCCGGCCTTTTTTGAAGGCGGACGTATCACCCGTGATGCCAACCATTATTTAGTTGTCGATGGTAAAGAGATTCCCGTACATGAAACCGAGTTTGCCAAGGATTCGGTGTTTGCTTTCAGCCACAGTTTTTTACCCGATTATGTAGAAGAAAAAACCGCCGGGTGCATCAAGGCCGATCAGGTTGAACAATTTTTATTAGCCGATGTAAGGGGAGATTGTTCGGCACGTCTCAATACACTCAAAGACAATGTCTGTTGCAGCGTGGATGGTGAAACCCAGGCTGACTTAGACCATTTTGCAAAACAACTCAGCACTGCGGCACAAGCAGGCAAACGTTTCCTGTTTCGCAGCGGCGCAAGCCTGCTCACTGCCCTGGCAGCCTTACCTAAACAACCGGTTGCCCCTGAGCAGATGGCATTTTATGTGCGGGATGAAAAACCTGGCGCGATTATCGTCGGTTCACACGTGCAAAAAACCACTTCACAACTTAATCAACTTTTACAACAGAGTGACATTCAAGGCATCGAAGTGGATGTGGCACGTATTGCCGAAGAGCGGGAAACACTCTTACAAAAAACCTTACAGCAGGCCGATGCAGCCCATGCAAAAGGACTCACGCCCGTTATCTATACCAGCCGTAGCGAGTTAAGTTTTGCAACACAGGCATTACGGCTGGCCTTTGGCGAGTCCGTATCCGCCTTGTTAATGGATGTGGTGCGTGGCCTACCAAAAACCATTGGATTCCTGATCAGCAAAGGTGGCATCACCTCCAATGATGTATTAAGCAGCGGTTTATCACTGCGTCAATCCCGCGTACTGGGACAGGTTTTGCCTGGTTGTTCGGTGGTGCGCTGTCCGGCCGACCACGCACGCTACCCCAACTTACCGGTGGTGATATTCCCCGGCAATGTGGGGGATGACAACGCCCTGGCCGTCGCCTACCAACGCCTGACACAGAGCAACAAGGAGGCGCTTGCCACTGCGTAATCAGTATAAGGATATCGTTTTAATAACGAGTTACTTTTTTTAGTTATTTTTTAAGGGAGGCAAGGCTTATGCATACTGAGTTATTTACCATAGCAACACCGCCCGAACCAACGTTGGGTAAACCAGCATTGGTAGAAAAACTGCGTCAGTTTCTCACTAGCGATGCCGTATTGTGTGACGAAGAATTGTTGCGCCCTTACGAATGTGATGCCTTGTCGGCCTATCGACACCTGCCAATGATTGTAGTGCTGCCCAGCACCCTTGATCAGATACAACAGATCATGCGGCTCTGTTATCAGCATAATGTGCCTGTGATTGCCCGCGGTGCGGGCACCGGTTTATCCGGTGGCGCCACTCCGGCTGGTGATGGTGTGGTGATGAGTCTGGCCAAGTTTATTTCTATTCTTGAGGTCGATCCCATTGCACGCACCGCAGTGGTACAACCCGGCGTTCGAAACCTAGCTATCTCACAAGCGGTGGCTGCCCATGGGCTCTATTACGCACCCGATCCCTCTTCACAAATTGCCTGCACCATTGGCGGTAATGTGGCAGAAAATTCTGGTGGTGTGCACTGCCTGAAATATGGTTTAACCGTGCACAATGTGCGCAAGGTAAAACTGGTTACTATGGACGGTGAGTTGATTACCCTGGGTTCCGATTCATTGGATAGCAGTGGTTATGATTTACTGGCACTGATCAACGGTTCCGAAGGTATGCTCGGTGTTGTGGTGGAAGTCACGGTCAAGCTAACACCAATTCCAGAACGGGCACAAGTGGTGCTGGCGGCATTTAATGATGTAGAAAAAGCCGGTGGCGCAGTGAGTGACATCATCGCCGCTGGGATTATTCCCGGTGGTTTGGAGATGATGGACAAACTGGCCGTTCAAGCAGCAGAAGATTTTGTCCATGTTGGATATCCCACCGATGCAGAAGCGATATTGCTGTGTGAAATTGATGGTACCAATGAAGAGGTATCAGAGCAGATACGTATCGTGCATGAGGTGATGCATCAATCTGGTGCTACAGAAGTTCGTACTGCACGTGACGAAGAAGAGCGCCAGGCGTTTTGGAAAGGACGCAAGGCAGCCTTCCCAGCAGTGGGACGCCTTGCCCCTGATTATTACTGCATGGATGGCACCATTCCACGCAAGCACCTACCTTATATTTTGCGCCGTATGGCCGAGCTCTCTATTGAATATGACCTACGTGTTGCCAATGTTTTTCATGCCGGTGATGGCAACCTGCACCCGCTGATTTTGTATGATGCCAACCACCCTGGTGAACTTGCCCGCACCGAAGAGTTTGGCGGAAAAATACTGGAACTATGCATTGAAGTTGGTGGCAGTATTACTGGCGAACACGGTGTCGGCATAGAAAAATTGCAACAGATGCATTTGCAATTTAATTACGAAGAGCTGACCCAATTTCATGCGGTTAAACATGTCTTTGACCCTAAGGGTCTGCTCAATCCAGGCAAGGCCGTGCCAACACCAAAACGCTGCTCTGAATACAAACAACTGCCTTCGCAAAACGAAGACAAACATCAACATAAGGCGTGTACCTCCTCATGAATCAGGATATTAGCCAAACATTACAGCAACAGATACTCAGTGCCCTAGAAACAGGCTCACAGCTGCAAATCCAGGGCGGTGGCAGTAAACATTTTCTTGGTCACATAAGTAAATCAACGCCATTACAGGTTAGTGCTCATCAGGGCATCATCAGTTACGACCCGGTTGAGCTGGTTGTCACTGCCCGGGCAGGTACACGACTGAGCGAATTAGAAAACACCTTGGCTGAACAGAATCAAATGCTGCCCTTTGAACCACCGCACTTTGGCCCACTAGCCACCCTCGGCGGCACCATTGCCTGTGGCCTTGCTGGGCCTAGTCGTTCTTTTAGCGGATCAGCACGGGATTATGTGCTGGGCGTAAAAATGATCAACGGCAAAGGTGAAATTCTTAACTTTGGTGGCCAGGTGATGAAAAATGTTGCGGGTTATGACTGCTCACGTTTGATGGCGGGGGCAATGGGTACACTGGGTGTATTATTAGAAGTGAGTCTTAAAGTGCTACCCAAACCAGCCGCAGAAATAACATTGGTGCAAAGTAAAACACCAGAGCAAGCGATCGATGCCATGAATCATTGGTCAGGTAAATCCCTACCTCTGAGTGCGGGCTGTTATGTAAACGGCCAACTTTATCTTCGCCTTAATGGCGCTAAAACTGCCGTCGACGGTGCACATAAAGTCATCGGTGGTGAATTGCTCAATGACAGTGCTGAGTTCTGGACATCCATTAAGGAACACCAACATACATTTTTTCAATCCACGCTTCCTTTATGGCGTCTGTCTGTGCCTGCCAAAACACCTGTTTTAACATTAAGCGGAGAGAATTTAATCGATTGGTGCGGCGCACAGCGCTGGTTATTCAGTGATCATGATGCCGACCATATCCGCAAAGATATCTCTGAATTGGGTGGTCACGCCACCTTGTTCCGCCGTCAAAGCGAGCTGATGGCTGACACCTATCAACTGCCTGACACGAACATTATGCAACTACACCAGCGCCTTAAGTTGGCCTTTGATCCTGCCGGAATTTTTAATCCCGGCCGCCTCTACCCTGGTTTATAAAATACGGATCACTCATGCAAACCAAGCTATCAGACTCCATAAAAATGACGGCCATCGGCAAAGAAGCCGATGCAATTTTACGCAGCTGTGTGCACTGTGGATTCTGCACGGCTACCTGTCCCACCTATCAACAACTGGGCGATGAACTGGATAGCCCGCGTGGTCGCATCTATTTGATCAAACAGATGCTGGAAGACAATACGGTCAGCAGAAAAACACAAACACATTTAGACCGCTGCCTGACTTGTCGTGCATGTGAAACCACCTGTCCATCCGGTGTTAAGTATGGTCGACTAATTGAGATAGGACGACACTACATTGATCAAAAAGTGTCACGAAAATTATCTGACCGCCTGACCCGCAAAATTTTACGCAGTATTCTTCCCTACCCTAAACGATTAAAACCGTTGCTCAAGATCTCGCAGTTGCTCAAACCTTTTTTGCCTGCTCCATTAAAAAATAAAGTACCAAAACAACAGACTCAATCTATTTTGCCTAATACCGAGCATGCACGCAAAATGATCGCCCTGGGCGGCTGCGCCCAATCTGTGATCAAACCCGGCACTAATTCCGCTGCCGCTACAATTTTGGATAAACTTGGCATCTCTTTAGTCACCCCCACGGCAGCTGGATGCTGCGGTGCAGTCAGTTATCATTTGAATAAAAACGAAGAAGGGTTGGCATTCATGCGCCACAACATCGACACCTGGTGGCCACTAATCGAATCGGGTTATGAGGGTATAATGATCAGTGCCAGTGGCTGTGGTGCGATGGTAAAAGAATACGGCGACGCTTTAAAATACGACCCGGCTTATGCAGAAAAAGCCGCCCGTATCTCATCCTTGAGCAAAGACCCGTGCGAAATAATCCTTAACGAAGATTTGTCGACACTCAAACTGAACAAAAAAGATAAAAAAATTGCCTTTCAAACACCTTGCACCCTGCAACATGCACAACAACTTAATGGCCGAGTTGAAGCCCTGCTCACACAATTGGGCTTTACACTCACCAGCGTAACAGATGGACACCTCTGCTGTGGCTCCGCAGGTACTTACTCCATTTTACAGCCGAAGATGTCACAATCACTGCTCGACAACAAACTCGGCACTCTGATGGCCGAGCAACCCGATGTTATCGCTACCGCCAATATCGGCTGCCAGATGCATATGGAAACTAAATCCACGGTGCCGGTTAAACACTGGTTAGAGATTATTGCTGATGCCATGGCGTAAACACTTACTTGGTGCGTGTATCTACAGCCAAAATGTATTCCCCAAAAACAAGTCGCTTAATAAAGCTTCCCCATAAAATCACCCCCATAATCTTACCTGGCCAATTTTGTGTGTCCATGCTCCCACTCAACAAATAACTCTACATAAACAAGACACTTATTTAAAAGTATTTCATTTATAACAACTAAATGATCACGCATATTTGATATCAGATGTTGCTGCATCATTTCTGGAAACTGAACAAGTTGCCTTACATCATTTTCAACAGCCGATACCGAACTTATTGAGAGCACCAGCGTTAATACCGCTAATTGTGTTATTTTATTCGCCATACGTTTACCTTCCGTGAAATGCATTCATGCTCAATTCTTCAACAAATTCATCGGGCGTTTTTAATGCCTACAAAGTTCAATAACCTGCTGTATTTTCCTTGAAGAGAAACCTGTCATTCCCATCTTGATAAATACTCAGGATACACCTATAGTCACCCATAATTGAAGACAGAAATATTAACCTAAGAATATATCAATACTACCAGACATATATTAATGTCACACAAAAAACACAAATCGAGATATAATTGAAACGCTATGAATATCAACAATACCCAATGGAATAAAATTCGGTACACATTATATGCACCTTTCTATAACATCATCAAAAACATCACCAGAAAAGCACGAAAGCGTTCTATTGAACTGCTAAAAATAAAGCCCAAAGAAAAAGTACTTTTAGTTGGTGTCGGCACAGGCCTGGACTTTGAGTTTTTACCAAAAGAGGCTGAAATAACTGCCATCGACCTAACTCCGGCTATGGTAATCAAAGCAAAACAAAAAGCGGCGCAGCTTGAACTACCCGTGAATATCCAAGTAATGAACGCAGAAACATTGTCATTTGATACAGAGTATTTTGACGTTGTCATTTTGCACCTGATTTTAGCGGTTATCCCAAATCCAGTAACTTGCGCAAAAGAAGTACACAGAGTCATCAAAACCAATGGCAGAGCAGTTATTTTTGATAAATTTTTACCCGATGGTACAACTCCCCCGATATTTAGAAAATTTATAAACATAATAATTAATGCCTTATTTACAGACATAAACAGACAATTAGGTCCAATACTTAAGAAATCAAACCTAAAAAAAATTCATCACGAACCATCAATTTTTAGTGGCTTATTTAGCATTACGATTGCGACAAAATGAATTTATTCCACCATTAAAAAAATCAATTAACAGACATCCATCCTTACATTTAAATTAAAAACCAACAAAATCACAAATTTTATTTTATGTAGCCAAAAACTATTCTGATACCGTACAGGAACAAACCATCAAACCAGGAAGGGATTCCGCTTATGCCATATTAACAATTTATAGAAATAATTCCTGACTGGTTAATCAGCACTTAACAAACAAGTTATGGAAGTTTACGCCCCATTTCTACCTGGGTTACCGGGCCTCCTGTGGGACTCATATAATCGACTGACGTAGTATGACTCATCACCATGAAACCCATTTTTTCAAATATACCTACATTGCCGGTCTCCTCAATGACACATAGCACCACAGCACACAACTCAGCATCTATGGCCAATTGTTCTACCGCAGCCAGCAACGATCGACAAAAACCTCTTTGGCGGTGATTTGGGTGTACAGCAATCCCCTGAATATACAAACGGTCATCTTGTACGACATATTCCGCTGTAGCCACCACAATTTCATCATCAACCGCAACAAGCGTAATAGCCGGCATTGTTTGCTGTGTGTCCTTCTTTTTTCGCGGACGGTATATGCACCGCAGTTGTTGTGTCGCGGTATCAATAAGACGTCGCAGCACCATTGCATCATCATCACATGCTTCCCTTACAAAAAAATTTGTCACAACACACTCATAAACAACAAAGACGAGGATAACAAATTAAAATCATTCATATTTATCACCACTTTATATTCCACCCATTTATCAACCATATTGAAAAACATAATAAGTTAACCCTGCAATCATCAAAAATACGACCCCGCTTAAATGTCTGTCTTTTGCAAAACTAAACGAGAATACACCGAAAATATAAAATACATCGCTGGCAGCACACAAAATAATTTAAGCATAACTTTCATGCCAGGCGTGTTGCTCCCCACAAAAAACAACCAAACACCCAGTACGCAAAAATAACTATGTGCCATGAAAATCGCATGATATCCCCTTGGAAAAATCATACTTAAACAAATAGCGGACTTTGTTACCATGAAATGAACGAATTAAACAAATCTCTCACCTAGGTATAAATAAGCAATCCCTGTCAAAAAACATAATAAAATGGCTACAACAAACGTAAGATACCCTTTAAACCTAATGCCAAAGCTAATATGATATCGTTTTTTTATTTCGCAGTTATAAAACTAGCGCCTTCTAATGTCAGCACTAATAAATTTTGGCTCATCCGACGCTTCTAAAACTAATACAAGCTAAAATATGACTGTATTTCGAGATAGCATTTGTTTATCAATAGCGTATTTTCGCCATTAGAAAACATGTTCACGCTGATACATTTATCAAACTTCTATTATGAATAATATTCATGGCATAAAATACCCATAATAACGTCATTATGCCAGTCATTATGTATAACGGCATTTTCTCTTAGTATTCCTTATTTTACAAAACCATTGTTTTTATAACTGGCTATTGCCCGTTTATTGTACTCCATAACTCTAAATTCTACTTTATAAAGATTCAAATCATCAAATGCAAATTTGAGGACACATTGTGTAATCTCATGCCCGTAGCCTTTATTCCAGAACATTACTTAGCAGTTCATTAAATGCTTACCTGAGAATACCATTGGATACAGCTTCCTCTAATTTAACTTTCATTACTTTCCAGAGTTTTTGGCTCCCTTCGTTAATACGGCTATTTAGTGAAAACACCTCATCTTTAGACACCTTATTTTCACTCCAACTATGGCCTCCACCATGCAGGTTATGGAGTAACGGAGGCACACGATCAATGGCTTTTGCGAACTTTGAATCAGCCGTTTCGCCTAACTCGAACTCATGCCAGAGTTCCATATATTCTTTAGTCTTATGCTCAGGAAGAAAATTTAGAACACGCTCAAGGCCAGCAGCCTCTTTGTTTTTCTGCTCTTGAGTTTCACTGGCATAAATAATGGTGTCTCCGACATCAATTTCACCAAGATCATGGATAAGAAGCATTTTAATAATACGATCAATGTTAATTTTTTCATTAGCATAGTCTTTTAACATTAAAGCCGACAGGCATACATGCCAGCTATGTTCCGCAGAATTTTCATAACGATCCAGGCCGACAGGCCTTGTTTTTCGATGAACGTCCTTAAGCTTCTCAACTTCGACCATAAAAGCTAACACTTGTTCTATTTCTTCCAATGGGTTCTCCTTAAGCATTTAAGCATGTGCTCCATATTGATAAGTTGTTAAATATTCGCCCCAAGATCTTTGACCATAGAAATCCACTTTTTCCTTTTTTGATGAGTGGAGCCGTTAATAGAGGTGAACTTAGTAAACTGTACAACTTTAATGCCACAAAATCCAAGGATGGTTCGTTTCATTTCATTATGCCCAGCCCTGTGATACATCCAGCAGTAATACTATGATGGTGCATCCATTATGACGATCAAGTGCACCCAGAAAGAAACTTATCCAAAAATATAGAATTATCACGACATTTAAAAAAAGCCGGGCAAAAAACTTGATCAAAAAAAATTTCATTAAAACTGGCAATGAAAACCATGTGATATGGCCATTGAATGAATTTCTGAGCCCTGGCTAACTCAGGTTCGAGTTCTTTTTTTTGTTATACCCTTTTCAAAGAACCGGATCAAACTTTAACTCTCCAAGTTGAAGGTCACGAGCTAAGAATCCGCATTTTTTGCACTTTCGATATACAATCTAGCCAATGTGCCATTAAAACTAACTCTGCCAGGAAAACCATAAACAACGAGAGTTTTCTTTTTTATGACTGTTCCAGCGCCTTTATAGTAGAGACTAAACGGGCATCCGTCCTAATATTGACACAAAAGTGGATAAAGCATATTTTTGTGGCAAGAATAAATACAAGTTAAAGGCGTTAGTCATGCTCCAACCCCTTTATGCTCAGGCCGCACCGGTTATTCCAGAAAAAACATACCCAATAGGTTACCTTTTTGCCTAACTGATTACCTGGAATTAATGGACTGGGCAGGCTGAATTCTACGAGAAAGTAAACGAGGTAACATTCATAATGACGTACCACCAATTTTAGAACTACTCAGCATGGACACAAAACACTAGCTATACCTAGCCAACTATTTCGAGAACCCTTTTGAATGACTTGGTCAGTTCGGCCACCAAACTCAAACAGACCTGTCAAAAACTGGATTATCAACGAACGTCAGAGCAACACAGTTGTGAAACCTGTTTTCCATAGCCTTTAATTTCTCCACACATAAGAATCAATATAGTCAATGGATTGTTGAGGTCTGTGGCTGTTTTGTATTTCAACGGCATTCATTCCATAGTATTAATTTCGGTTAAATGAACAAATAATTATGATTGTTTACACCAATAAAAAGTTTGCCAATTGCGAAACAAAAAATTATATGTTTTTTAAATTTTTAAAGTTAAATGTCTCATTAGTGCTCCCTAGCTATATTTGGAGCCTCAAGCTCAGCTACTAAAGTTTTAGTGTCCACGGTGATCACCAAATCGCGATAATCAACCATGGACGGCAGTGGTGCAGACGGTAAGCTTTTTATTTTCTCTCTATACTTGCTTTGGTTCTGAGTTCTTCAATATGTGCGGCAATCATCTGAGGCCTGCGCTGGTTCTGCAGGAACCTCTTGATAAAATCACTGACCTCTTGGTAGGGAATAGTCCCTGCGGGTCTTATATCAATCAGTTTCACGATATGGTAACCAAACGGCGTTTCAAACACCTTGCTTAGCTCATTTTCTTTTAAGGAAAACACGATCTTGTCAAACTTTGGAGGCATGTAGTTTCTCTTGATATATCCAAGATCACCGCCAGCATCCTTTGCCTCAGCAGAGTCAGAGTGCTCTTTGGCAAGCTCGGCAAAATCTGCTCCCTCAACGATTATACGCCTAAGCTTCTCGGCTTTTTGGTGAATTTTCTCTTTTTCTTCGGGCTTGGCACCATCTGCAACACTTAACAGAATGTGGCTTAACCGCATCGTTTCATCTCTCTTAAAAGGTGTTTTTTCATAATACGATTTTATTTCCTTTTCAGAGACATGGGGGTCGAGCAATCCTTGGCTCTTTAGATATTCCTCCATAAAGACTTTTCGCTTGGCGGTCACTTGCAACTGCTCAACTGTCTGGTTGTACGTTTTTAGATCGCTTTGAAAACGCTCCTCAGATTTAAGCCCTGCCTTTATGGATTGAAATTTCTGCTTGATTTTCTCATCAATGTCTGGAATATCCAATGTTTGACCTGCCTGATACAAAAGCTCCTGCTTAATTATCTTATCTACGACATTATTCCTCATTCTCTCTATCAAACCAGCTTGAGGATCTTTGTGTTTACGCAACTGCTGAGTGAGTTCCATTTCCATCTAGCTCTCATAAATTGGCTTGCCGTTAACATTTGCTACTATTTTCCCTGCCCCCTCTGTCAAAGTCACTGCCTTCTCACTGCATGCCGACAAAGTGATAACAAGGCAAGGTAAAAGCCATAAATAATAGCCCATTTATAGTGCTCATTTTCTTATTCATCAATGTTTGGTCCTTTCTCTATTGTTTCTGAATAATGACATTTGCGGAAGTATCAATGCCCCCTAAAGGTATGAAGGTAACCTCGAAAACAGTGCCAGTGGCATCCAGATCAAAGGTGGTTAGCTGCGGGGTATTTCCCAAGGGGCCTTTGAAAAACTGTCTCATCACCAAGTCTGGCCGAATGCGACCGTTTTCAGTAACCAAAACGAACACCCCGGCGAGGGAATCGTTTTGTATGGTTACGTGATATGGCGCATCCTCAAATGTAACCATTTTCGGCTGTCCGCTTGCTCTCTTATCAGGTTTATGGATATAGGAGGGATGACTGCAGCACTAACCAGACCATATCCATATTGCTCATCTCGTCCAGGCTCACCCAGATCCACAGCAGTAGTCTGTAGTCTCTGCCGCAGATCCCTATTATCCACTCGTCCGTCATTGTTTGCATCACCCACACCAGCCGACAACACCAAGGCTGCAGTACCAGTAACATGGGCGGCAGACTGGGAAGTACCATGTAACTCGGTATAACCATTATATTGAGAGGTGGACCATATACTCAGCCCCGGGGCAGCCAACTCCACTTTCGGATCAATTGGTGCAAAAAATCCTCGCTGATCCATCAGATCAGTACCTGTCACGGCAATAACCGAATCATAAGCATCTGGAAAGGTAGCAGCGCCACTAAATGTGTTCCCCGCTGCCGCAACGATCAGCACACCAGCCTCATAAGCGGCATCACAAGCTTCCTGAAGTACTGGAGAGTCAGGCCCTGAAATGCTGAGATTGACAATATCCATACCGTTATCCACAGCCCACTGGATACCGGCAACGATAGTGCCTGGCGTGCCAAAACCACCGCCATCCAATGACTTAACCGCATAAAGCGAAACTTCAGGTGCCACGCCAACAACACCAATACCATTTGCTTCTGCGCCAATAATGCCGGCTATATGCGTACCGTGGCTATTCCAGCTATCATCCATAGGATCAGCATCATTGTAGATAAAATCATAACCACCACGATAATTAGCATTCAGATCTTCATGGTTGTAATCAATGCCGGTGTCAATCACGGCGACCTTAACCTCCCTGCTGGTTATGCCTCTATCATGTGCTTCCTTACTACCGATATGCTGCACACTCCAGGTCGCCTGGTACTCAGTATCGTCAGCGATGAGCTCTGCGGTGAATGACTCTAACACTAAAGGAGTGTATGTAAGCTCTATTGTTGTAACAACTTTTTTTTCTTCCACATAGGCGACAAGTGGATTGCCACGCAATTCAATCATCGCCTGTCCCGGTAGCTTTGCAGCGATGGCAGGGATCAGGCAATAGACACGGTCGACAGTGCCACCAACACCTTGAATCAGATCTTGTTCAGGTTGTCCTGGTTGCTGATGAAATCCTACGATTACCGAATACTCTGCTGCAAAAGTTGTTGTTGGAAAGGCAAAACAGATGAAGAGGGCTACTATAGAACAAATTGGATTCAACTAATAAGTGCATAACTTGAATGAGTAAAAAAAGTGGCCCGTCACCTGTAGGCTGACCGTTTTGACTCCGACAAGAGATGCAACGATGAAATTCTACGAGCAACGATGCCAGATTTACATCCTAAAGAAAAGCGGTATGTGCCAACAAGCAATAGCAGACACTATTGGTGTGAGTCAATCAACGAACAGGCAAGTATTCTGTGCCTTGGGCCAAATAATTTAGAATAGCATTCGACTCCCACAGATATTCATTTTTACTGACTTCAAGAACAGGTATTCTTGTATTAGGTGTTAGGGTTCATTTTTTCAAATTGATTCGTGTCTGTTTCTCCTGCCAATATATCAACATGAACCCACTCATGATCTATTCTCAAAAACTACATCATCAGCTTTATTTTATAACAATTACCCAAAAGCATATCGCCATATACCTTGTACACAATACCTCCTTATTTACTTAAATGCATAACACACCAATATGCCCAAAGTCTAACAAGTGACCTGAAACTTGTGGACTGCACGGGGCAAATTCTGCGTGGACATAAATGAGGTGTCACCTCTAATGACATACCGCTAATTTTAAAACGGCTTAGCACGAACACAAGACATTGACTCTTCTGACCAACTACCTCAAAAGCCCGTTTAAAGACCTGAGCAGTTCAGCCTACAAACTCCAACAGGCTTGTTAAACGTTGGCCTACCAACGAACACCGGAACTTCACAGTTATAAAACCTGTTTTCCGTAGCCTTTAATTTTTCCGTAAGTTCAGTGTAATAAACAAGGCACCCATTTCGAAATAGGTATTCTCCAGTTAATCACTGATGCCACCTCATAGAAATTTTTACCGGCTCCGATCCCCATTGCAGACGTAAATGAATGAACGCTTCAGTGAAACGTTCATTACTCAATAATCCTTAATTGGAAAGAATCAACAGAACTGACATGATATCTTGCGATTCAAAGCCCTTGTTGACCAATTTGCGATGTAACTCCTGTTGGCTATGCTCTCGCCTAGCCAACAGGTTCATTGCTGAAGATCGGATTTTTTACTCATATCCGATCAAGGGACAGACTTCAGACCTCAGCCTCGGCCAACTTCTGTTTTGTTGCTTTTTCTGCCTTTTCTGCTTTTGGTGCTTCAGTAACAGGGGCAGTACTTGGCAACAGCTCGGCTCGAATCCGCGCTTCAATATCATCTGAGATGGTCGGATTTTCTTTCAGGAAAGTACGCACATTGTCCTTACCCTGACCAATACGGTCACCGTTGTAGCTGTACCAGGCACCGGCCTTGTCGATGATCTCTAACTTAACGCCCAGGGTAATGATTTCACCATGACGAGAAATGCCCTCACCATAGAGAATATCGAACTCAGCCTGTTTAAAAGGAGGTGCAACCTTATTCTTCACCACTTTAACGCGGGTTTCATTACCTACCACTTCATCACCACGCTTGATAGCACCGGTACGGCGAATATCCAGACGAACAGAAGAATAAAATTTGAGGGCATTACCTCCGGTAGTGGTCTCAGGGTTGCCGAACATTACACCAATCTTCATACGGATCTGGTTAATAAAAATCACCATAGTATTAGAGCGTTTGATGTTGCCGGTCAGTTTGCGCAAGGCCTGTGACATCAAACGGGCCTGTAGCCCTACGTGATGGTCACCCATATCACCTTCAATTTCAGCCTTGGGTGTCAGGGCCGCGACAGAGTCGATCACCACAATATCCACCGCGTTGGAGCGCACCAGCATATCGGTGATTTCCAGGGCCTGTTCACCCGTATCCGGTTGAGAAACCAACAACTCATCCACATTCACACCCAGCTTTTCGGCATAAACCGGGTCAAGTGCATGTTCGGCATCGACAAATGCGGCGGTGCCTCCCATCTTCTGACACTCGGCAATGACCTGTAGGGTCAGGGTTGTCTTACCAGAAGATTCCGGACCATAGATTTCAGCGACACGCCCACGGGGCAAACCACCAATACCCAGCGCCACATCCAGTCCTATTGAACCGGTCGAAATCGCCTGGATATCACGGATGACCGAGCCATCCCCCATGCGCATGACTGCACCCTTACCAAACTGCTTTTCAATCTGACTTAATGCTGCACTTAACGCTTTTGATTTATTATCATCCATTTATATTTACCTCTATTGTCGTCCCGACCCTTCCCTTGACCCGAATTAGAACCTCAATTCACTCTAGCCATTATTTCACAGATTGTCATGCTGACCTAGATCGATTCTCAGCTATAAACAGATAGGTCAATCACAGCAATGGCCAAGAATTAAGCACTTCATACTCAACGCCTTCCGCATGAGTCTTTGACTGAATCAGACAAAATGACCTGACCTGCCAGCCTAGTGGGGATATATCAACGTCATCAGGGCCGTCTTTTGCCTTACGGATTAAACTCAGGTGTGGACGATAAGGCCTTATTTCAGCTTGATAGCCACAATTCGTAGCCAAAACCTGATTCAGGCTAGTCTGAAGATCAATAAGGGGGACTGGAATGGCCCTCGGTGCTAGATAGATTACTTTTGGCCTTGGCCAGTAAGCTAGATAATCAAGACTTAACGTAAAGGGCTCTGCTCGCAATTGACTGGCCGCCTCCTGCATACAATGCATCGTGTCCGCATCTACCGAGCCGATAAAGGCCAGGGTGGTATGCCAATTATGTAAAGATATCGGATAACCACAGTAAATTTGGAGAGGTTTATCTACGGCCTGCTGTATACGCGTACGCAGCCCAACCTCAGGCCAGAGGGCAAAAAATAACCGATAGCGTTCAACCGTTTTCGGCAAGACAGGTTTCAACCCCCTGCAAGGCAGTCACCACCGCCTGACGACGTACAGCATTCCTGTCCCCTGTAAAAATATGCTGCTCACAACGAATTTCTTCATCCTGCATAGCCCAGGCAAACCACACCAATCCTACCGGCTTAGATTCAGAACCGCCATCAGGCCCGGCAATACCCGTAATGGACAGACTGATATTCGCATGACTGTGTTGCAGTGCACCTCTCGCCATTTCCCGTGCAGTCAATTCACTCACCGCACCATGATGCTCAATAACCGTGGCCTCAACACCCAGCATTTCCTGTTTAGCCAGATTGCTATAGGTGACAAAACCTCGCTCAAACCAGGCCGAACTGCCTGCTACATCGGTCAAGATCTTGGCCACCCAGCCCCCCGTACAGGATTCTGCACTGCACAGCATCCATGACCGTTGCCTCAGCACCTGCCCCACCTGATGGGCCGATTGTTGCAAATCGGCATCTGTTATGACTGTGCTCACAAGGCTGATCTCCGCTTATTAATTGGTAATGTCGGTTTAAATAGTCTAAAAATATAACGTTAGCGGTATAAATGATCTCAAATCAGGGACGTCGATACTAACACCATGGAAATCACAGGTTCATTTCATCCACCCGCACCCTATACGAATGCCGCCCAGGCAGAAAACCCGTCCCGACCTCGCACCCATTCCGATGAACAAAACCAGCAAATATCCACCCCAATCCAACAGGTAGCCAAACCACAACAAAATGGGTTCGAACATAACCGTAAACGCTTTAACACTCAGGAAAAGGATCTATCACACTCGGTGCAGCAGGCCATTAACCACTATATTGACTCGGATTTTGCAGGGGGGCCAGAATTAATGAATCGTATCGATGTTTTTGCGTAATCGCTCACCCCAGCTTTTAGACACCTCTAAAAACACATTTCTCCCACGGTAACTGCACCGAGATCGACATATATCTCGAGGGCATGGCATATTCTACGAGTAAAACATCCTTACTCCCGTGAAAAATCACTCTTTTCAGGTGAGCCCTTTAGTCATCCAACATTTGTTGAATCACGGCACCAATTTCATAACCATTGGCATGGCGTTGCTTGGCCAGGCGAACAACCCTGACCAGAGCGTGTAGAGGGGAGGTCAGCTCGTTTTTTGGAGCAATTTGGACTTCGAGCAGCGTTTCTTCCGGGATACCGCGCTCCGAAACAAACATCAGGCCACGACCACTCAGATTTTTAACTCGGCCATAATACTTGTCCTGACTCTCCGGCTCGTTATAAAACACTTCACAATCGACTTCGACACGAACAAAATCGCGCTTTTCATCATAATCTCGTGACATTTACTTCACTCCAACACCGACCAAACAATTAGAACAGTTCCAAATGATCACCTTATATTTATCAGGAAACCTTATTTAAGCTTATGACTGAATTGTGCCTGACTCAAGCCATGCTTACATATTAGCTCACTATGTTCCTGAAAATTATTTTGTTGCCCACATAACAAAAACCATAACTCTTGACCATCACCCATAAAATAGATCTCATAAGTATCAGCGGCTTCCCAAGTTTAACCTCTTTACCTTTCAGCCACCACTAAAGCCCTCTCAGCGCTTCAAAGCCCGAAACAACATCAAACATTTCCTCATCAATATCTCTCTGACGCAGGCTATGAAATGTCCTGTTTAGTGTGGAGAGTAACTCATCAATGTTTTTTTCAGCCCGTTGCATTGCCGCCAGACGGCTGGCATTTTCACTGCTCAGTGATTCTGCACAGGCCCTGAAAAGAGAGACAAAAAGATATTCACGAACCAACACAGCCAATGTTTGCTCCGTGCTATTCATCACTTCGGGCAAGTTTTGTGTTGGCCAGTGGAAATGAGTCAGATCACGCCACCACATGTCATCCCATGGCAGCAGTTGTTGACTCATCGGGCTATAAATCGCTCCAGATTGGGGACGATGATGGAAAAGGTAGACCTGAGTGATCTCACCCTTTTCACATTGTGCTTCCATTTCAATCAGAATTTGCCCCACCAATGGGGTGATGGCATTGATAGAATTGGGCAGGATAAAACCCTCCTCTACTAATAATCCCATTTCTGCAAGACGCGATTGAATACGTTCACCCACCGCCCAGACCTTTTTTTTACCGGGCAGATTGGCCAACGCATCTTCCACAAAAGCCACCATCACATCATTAAATTGACCCACCAGTCCCTGATCAGAACCCAATACGATCACGCCAATTGTCCCTGTCTCCTTTTGCATCATTCGAGTTGCCGCAACAGGAGAAGCACCCTGTTTAAAACAGGCCATCAGACCCAATTGTACCGTCCGGTAATAATCATCCAGCGAGCGCACCGCATTTTCATATTGGCCAATGCTCGATGCCGCCATAGCCTTCATGGTACGCACCACAGATTCCAGCTCTTCAGCACTGGCAATCTTGTGACGCAAGCTGGCAGTCGTATCACTCATGGTATTGCGACACCAACGGGCTGAAAACGGGCCAAGGCTTGACGGGCAGTCTGAAGAATCACGGCCCGATCGTCATCATTCATTTTATGAGCCGTATCAAATCGCGCACAGACATCAGCAGGGATCTGCACTGCCGCCAGGCACACAGCATGTTCGGCCGCACTCATCTGTTCCAGTGGCACCTCATCAAAAAGTTTCGACGTGAGTGCCAGCAGTACCGTGATTTGTGCCGCTACGGAAACGGGCATAAATTCCGGCTGCTTGAGACAGGCGCGGATACGCCGTCCGTGTTGAATGATTTTGCGAGTATGGTCATCCAGACGAGCACCAAAACGGGCAAAAGTTTCCAACTCCTCAAACTGGGCATACGCCAGTTTTAGATCGCCCGCGACAACACGATAAACCGCATGTTGTGCCTTCCCCCCCACACGCGAAACGGATTTGCCCACATCCACAGCAGGCAAGACACCGAGCTCGAACAAAGCGGGTGAGAGATAAATCTGACCATCGGTAATGGAAATCAGGTTGGTGGGAATGTAGGCGGAGATATCCTGCGCCTCCGTTTCAATAATCGGCAATGCCGTCAACGAGCCACCGCCCAGCTCTGGACGTAGATGCGTAGCGCGTTCCAGCAAGCGCGAATGAATATAAAAAATATCTCCAGGAAAGGCCTCTCGACCCGGAGGACGCCGCAGTAACAGTGATAACTCACGGTAGGCGCGAGCATGATGAGTCAGATCGTCGTAAACCACCAATACATCACGGCCCTGTTGCATAAAATATTCAGCAATACTGGTGGCCGCATAAGGAGCAATGTACGCAAGACCCGGCGGATCATTACCTTCGGTCACGACAACAACAGTATATTCCAACGCGCCTTTTTCACGCAGAGTCGCAATTGTTTTAGCCACGCCAGAGGCACGCTGACCAATCGCACAATAGACACACAGCACATTTTTATCATGCTGATTAATAATCGTATCAAGTGCTATGGCCGTCTTGCCCGTTTGCCGATCACCCAGAATCAACTCACGCTGGCCACGACCAACAGGTATCAGAGCATCAATAACCTTAAGGCCCGTTTGCAACGGCTCCGTAACGGGTGCGCGATCCATAATAGAGGCAGAGGGGCGTTCAACCGGCAGGCGAGCAAGGGACTCCAGCGGCCCCTTGCCGTCCAAAGCCTGACCCAGGGGGTTTATAATGCGGCCGATCAGGCCCTCCCCCACCGGCACATCCACCACATGACCACGACGTTCCACTTCATCACCCGCATGCAGGTGGGTGTAATCGCCCAGCAACACCACACCGATTTCATCTTCATCGATGTTGAAGGCAATGCCATAGATGTCACCCGGAAATTTTAGTACTTCTTCAAAACCCACACCGGGCAGTCCAGAGACCTTGGCAATCCCCGTAGCAATACTGGTGATGGTGCCCAGTTCTCTTGGCATCAATTTCGGCATAAAAGATTCCCGTGCCTGACGTATCTGGCAAAACGTATCATCAAGCAAAGGCTGCAGGCTATCGGGTGACCTATTCATGTGTGCTTTATTTATTCATCATTTCAATTTCAGGTTTTAACCGTTCATCAAGGCTCTGTTTCAATGAGAAGATATAATCAGCAATGCTCCATGCCAATTTATGCCCATCGCTACTGAGTTCAATGCCACTGATCAACGCCGGCACTATCTCAAACTGTACTGCTCTCTCCTCACCCAGTATTTCTTTAATCACGGCCTCAATACGGGTGCAATGTACTGCCGACAAAGTGAATGCCGAGCGCACATACAACAGACGGGGCGAGGCCTTAAAAACCGACTTCAACTCAACCCTGTCCCCATCATTTAACTCATGCAAACGGCGCAGAAACACATCAACCACACGCTCTTCCAATGTTGCCCCAGCCAGATCAGTTAATGTCTTGCGTGCAATGGCAAACACTTCCTCCCGTACGTTCCGGCTGAGTACATCATTCAAACTTTGTTGCTCACGTACCCATGCCTGTTGTTGCCTGCTACGCAAGACATCAGACTCTTGCCGTGCCGCATCAAGTAAACGCTGTCGTTCCTCTTTTACTTCGACCATCATCTGACTCAAGTATACGGCGCGCTGTTTCTCAAACGTCGCATTCTTGCATTGAAATTCATCACATTCTTGTTGTGCTTCAATCTTTTTTGCATCGGCATCGGCGAGCGCCAGGGCAATATGCTTTTCTCGTGCATCAATGGCATTGAGAATGGGCCGATAGAGGAAGCGTTTCAACAACCACACCAGAATGAGGAAGTTGATAATTTGTGCAAAGACCGTAAACCAATCGATCAGCATGACTTATTTTCCAGCCGCTTGAGCAATAACATGATTCCAGAACGGGTTAGCAAAAATGAGAATGATTGAAATAACAAAGCAGTAGATCGCCATAGACTCGATCATCGCCAAGCCAACAAACAGGGTGCGAGTAATCGTTGCCGCAGCATCGGGTTGTTGAGCCAACGAAGTTAATGCCGAAGCAACCGCACGCGCTTCGCCAAGCGCCGGTCCAATACTGCCCACGGCCATGGTCAGACCGGCCGTGACAATTGAAACAATGGCAATGAGCGTCATACTATCCATGGTGTATCCTCTTGTAATGTAGGTGTCATTATAGGGCACTTCTATAAATGCACTTTTTCCGCTATAGCGGCGTCAGCGCCGTGCTCGAATCCTCATGTATGTCATATACACTGCGGTTCTAAGATTCTGGCTCCATGCTCCATCCAACCTCCTGCTCTGACCTCCATGGATGGAGGAAATGCAAAAGGATTGTCTGGAACAATCCTTGCCATGTAGTCGTGCGCGCGGTGCTTCCTTGCTCTCACGGAAAAATCACTATTTATAGAAGCGCCCTACTGCTGTTGTCTCTATTCTAACCCCGTGGCTCCGGCTTATGCTCATGTGTTGCAGCAGCAATATAGACCGTGGCCAGGATAGTAAAAATATACGCTTGTACCATACCCATCAGCAGCCCAAATGCACTCATAACAATCGGAAAAATAAAGGGTGTGATGGTAAGTAAAATAGCCAAAATCACAGTGCCGCTCATCATATTGCCAAACAACCGCACGGCCAACGCCAGGGTACGCGAGACCTCACTAATGATATTAAACGGCAACATGATAAAGGTTGGTTTCATATAGGCACGTAAATATTCTCGCAACCCAGATGCCTCAATACCAAATAACGGCACCGCAACAAAAACACAAATTGCCAGTGCCGTAGTGGTCGAAAGCGACCCCGTGGGAGGTTCATACCCAGGAAAAAGGGTGAAGATATTGGCCATACCAACAAACAGGAACAAGCTACCGAGAAAGCCAATGTATACTTCCGGTCGCCGTAGACCGACCTCTGCAATTTGCTGGTTAATACCCATGACAATGATCTCCAGCAGATTTTGCCAGCGGGAACGGTGCAAACCTGTAGACAATTTACGCGTAACAAGCCATGATCCCACCACCAGAACCAACATCACCAGCCAGGTAAAAACGATGGTGGCATTAAGTTTAAAAAAAACCCATTGCCAAAAAATAATGTCATCAGAACTAAGGTACATAACCGTCCTCCTGCGACAAAGATTTTACGGGTGCAGCACTTCGGGTAAGTCGCATGACAATGAAGCGTGCCACAACAAATCCGAGCAGGCCCGCTAACAAACGTCGCCAATCATCCCCCAGGACAAAATAAAACCCCAACAGAACAACACCCGTTCGCAGCAACATGCTGCCCATAAACCAGAGCGCCGCATATTTAGAAGCCATGCCCTTGCGTACCGTCCACCAAAGCCCACCGAAAAAAAACAGGCCCAACAAAATACCGGCCAGCACAGCAACCAGCAAGCTCAGTGTTTCATTCATGATCCTCCTCCTGCTGATGGATTTCCCTATTTTCTTTAGCCACCCAATGCCAGGCATTCACACATCCCAACGCCAGACCAATGGCCAACAGCGTCAGTGTCCAGGAGTGATCCCATGGGTAACGTTTATCCAGCCAAATGCCCAAAGCCACACCGAGCAGGGTTGGCATGGACACAGACCAACCCACCAGCCCAATCATACCCAAACCAGACCAGACGGTTTTGGTAACATACCGTTGTGCCTTGAGCTTGCGCTCTGCCATCTCACCCACCTGTTGACTGAATTCCGTCTTACCCGGCTCCGGTTTCACTATCGGTTTTTCACTCACGATGAAACACCGCAAAACGATGTACAAAACTGCTCTCTAATTTTACCAACACCGAGCGTACCTGTTTCTCCTGTGCATCCAGATTCAAAAAATCCTCTTCTACCGCCGCACGTAGTGTCACCAGATCCGTGCCACCTATCGCATTACGCACCGAGATCAACACATCAGTGCCCGTCTTGACCAGCACACCCTCATCAACAGCGATGTAGACTTCGCCATCAACTTCGGTCTCATACATGAGTATCCCCGCAGTAAGCACCGCCACACAGTCTAGCCTGTGCGGCAAGAGCCCAAATGACCCCTGCGCCGTCCCGGCGACAATACGCAACACGCCAGACTTCTCAGCAAAAATTTGAAAGGGCAAAAGAATTTTAAGGTTCATGACGACGGGGGCTATCGCCCTCTTCCGTTTGAGTATTCGATCCAGAAGTCTGTTTTACCTTCGCTTCGTCAATGGAGCCAATCATATAAAGTGCACTCTCAGGATAATCTTCAAATTCATCACGCAAAATACGCTCACAACCCTCCAGTGAGTCCTCGAGACTCACAAGCCGGCCTTTAATCCCGGTGAACTGTTCGGTGGTGAAAAAAGGTTGCGTTAGAAAACGCTCCAGGCGTCGGGCACGGGCCACCACCTTACGATCCTCCGGCGACAACTGCTCCATACCCAACATGGCGATAATATCCCTGAGTTCAGCATATTGCGCGAGGGTACGACGGATGGCCTGGGCCAACGTGTAATGACGTTCACCGATGACACTCGGGGTGGCCATTTTGGAATTAGATAACAACGGATCAATGGCCGGATAAAGCCCCTCACTTGCCCGTTTGCGCGACAGCACAATGGAAGCCGAAAGATGCGAGAAGGTATGCACCGCCGCCGGATCCGTAAAATCATCGGCAGGTACATACACCGCCTGGATAGAAGTGATCGCACCACTATCGGTGTTGGCAATACGCTCTTCCAATTGTGACAACTCTGTACCCATAGTCGGCTGATAACCCAGACGCGAGGGCATCTGCCCCATCAAACCCGAAACCTCCATGCCCGCCTGAATGAAACGAAACACATTATCAATCAGTAGCAACACATCACGATGCTCATCATCACGAAAATACTCCGCCATGGTCAACGCGGCATGACCGACCCGAAAGCGGGCGCCCGGTGGTTCATTCATTTGACCGAAGACCATCACCATATCCTGCAATACACCCGCCGCGGCCATATCGCGATGAAGTTCTTCACCTTCACGACAGCGTTCACCAATGCCGCAAAAAATACTCACGCCTTGATGTTGCCCGACCATATTGTGAATCATCTCGGTCAGCAACACCGTTTTTCCCACCCCCGCCCCGCCAAACAGACCCGTTTTGCCACCCCGTTCCAGCGGCATTAACACATCGATCACCTTAATGCCGGTTTCAAAAAGTTCAGATTTAGTGGAACGGCGTGCCAGGGAAGGCGGTGCACGATGAACCGTACGCCACTGCACATCCGTCGGTGGTGGTTGGCGGTCAATGGTATGACCAAACACATCAAACATGCGTGACAGGGTCGCTTTACCCACTGGTGCCTTTAACGGCCCGCCGGTATCTTCCACCACAGCACCACGTGATAGACCTTGAGTAGGCGTCAAAGCAATCCCTCTCACACGATGGGCATCAAGTTGTGATAGCACCTCAATCGCAATTTGCTTGTCGGGTTCTGATTCAGTGCGGGTGTGCAGCAAGGTGTAAATAGGGGGTAAACGCACCTCAAAGTGAACATCCACCACACTGCCACGCACCGAGACAACGGTACCGGTATTCAGAGAGCAGGAAGTATTGTTCATATCGTCCACAATGAATATTCTGTGCCCATTACTTTAGCACGCATGATTCATATTGCAGACGCATTACTTTGCTGTTTTATTAGCGTCTTTGATTTGCCATACCGCTGCATATTTATATTCCATGGTATAAATTCGTCTTAATAAAAATCCCCGGGGCAAGCCCTCTCGCTTAACGCTCGACTTTCTCGTTTCACTCGAAGCGGGGTATTCAACCGGAATGCTTATCTATTTTTCGCCCCATGGAACGGGGAATAGAACCCGAAGAGGCTCATCATAGGGATGTGATGAGCAAAAAGCGCAGTTTTGTACATGGATGTACTTATTTCGCGAAGCCCATGGATGGGCGGGAGTGAATAATTTTCATGTAAATGAGCATTTTGAGCTTGTTTTTTAACGCAGCAAGCGCTGCTTCAGTGGATTTCTTGAAATACCCTCAGGTATAGAATGCCTTTACAATACAACCCTGCACCACCACCAACAAATTAATCATCAGAGTTCTTCATCGGGAGGAACTACTTTCATCACTTCCTCAATGGTCGTCAGTCCCATAGCCATCTTGCGTGCACCGGAGATGCGCAACTGGGTCATGCCTTCCTTGATCGCCTGTTGGCGAATGACTGAAGCATCACTCTCAGGAGTAATACTGCGCCGTAAACTGGGTGTCATGGGCATAAGTTCGTACAGCCCGGCCCGCCCTAAAAAACCCGTGTTGCGGCATTCATCACAACCAACCGCATCATAAAATTCATGTTTACCGTTTATCTTCCATGGCCGTGTAAGAGAAATCCAGACATTGGGATCAATTTCACTCGATTTTTTACAATGTGGACACAGCGTCCGCACCAGACGTTGCGCCAATACACCAATCAACGTCGCATTAATAAGATAAGCTGGCACCCCTATTTCACGCAGGCGTGGAATGGCCCCAGCCACATCATTGGTATGCAAAGTGGATAACACCAAATGGCCCGTCAAGGCAGCCTGTACCGCCATTTGGGCCGTTTCACGATCACGAATCTCGCCAACCATGATGATATCCGGATCCTGGCGCATCAGAGTTCGGATACCCGAGGTAAAATCGAGCCCTATATTGGGTTGCACCTGCATCTGATTGAATTCCGGCATGACCATTTCTATGGGGTCTTCTACCGTACAGACATTCACTTCCGGTTTCGCCAGTTGGCGCAAGGTAGAATAGAGCGTGGTGGTCTTACCTGATCCCGTTGGCCCAGTGACCAACACAATGCCATGAGGTTGGGTCACCATACGATCCCAACGCGTAATGTCATTTTCACCAAAACCAAGAGCAGCAAAATCTTTAACCAGTACATCGGGATTAAAAATACGCATAACCAGCTTTTCACCGAATGCCGTTGGCATGGTGGATAAGCGCAATTCAACTTCATTACCACCCGGCGTCTTGGTTTTTATACGTCCGTCCTGAGGTCGACGTTTTTCCACCACATCCATCCGACCCAGCACTTTAATACGACTAGTAACCACGGCCATAACCGGGGTGGGCATTTCATTCACCACTTGCAAGGCACCATCGATGCGAAAACGGATATAACCGTTATTACGCCGTGGTTCCATGTGAATATCACTGGCACGTTGGTCGAAGGCATATTGCAACAACCAGTCAACAATATGCACCACGCTTTCATCATTGGTATCCAGTCGGCCCGACTTACCCAGTTCAATCAGTTGCTCAAAATTGGCAACACCGGGTATCTGCCTGGATTCAGTATCACTGGTGGCACGACGTATAGAATGACTGACACTATAAAATTCACTCAGATAACGGGAGATATCCACCGGGTTAGCCACCACCCGCTCAATTAACAAACCAGAAACATGCACCAATTCATTTTCCCAACTGCGTACAAAAGGTTCTGCCGTGGCAATAATCACTTTCTGTTTGTCAACTTTGACGGGCAATATCTTGAAACGGCTGGCATAGGCTGAGGACATGACCGCAGTAACGGCAGTAACATCGACCTTAAGGGGATCAATACGTAAATAAGGCAAGCTTACCTTACTGGCCAACCATTGGATCAAGACTTCAAGGTTGAGTAGCTTTGTGGTATTTTTATCCTGCCAATTCTGTTGGGCAATGATGACCAACGGATGGATCTCCAAGCTGGAACCCCGAACTGGTATCAGAAATTGTTCAGCCTGCTTTTTATCGATATAACCATCAAATAACAGGTCTTCAATAATTTCCTTCAGGCTCAGCTTACGATCCGCGCTCATAAAATCCTGTTGTCTTTTTGACATAGTATGTAGTTATAACCTATTTACCAGCCCGCACCAAACCTCCCATGCCGGAAACCTCAAAACGGCCATTTAAATACTGACGAATAGTCTTTGCATCTTCCATGACCAGAACATCCTTCAATAATTCCTCTGCCCGCACTTGAGTAACATTACGAATCACCCACTTCACCCTTGTCAGGCTCGAGGCACTCATACTCAGGCTATCAATACCCATACCGATCAAGACCAGCGCAGAAGCCGGATCACCGGCCATCTCACCACAGACACTAACCGGAATATTATGCCGTTTAGCACTTTGCACCGTCTGATAAATGGCCCGCAAAACGGCTGGCTGCAAGGAATCATATAATTCAGCCACACTGGCGTTATTGCGATCAACCGCCATCAGGTATTGAGTCAAATCATTCGTGCCAATGGAGAAAAAATCCACCCGTTTGGCCAGACTATCGGCCTGGTAAACAGCCGCTGGAACTTCAATCATCACTCCAACCTGAGGACGTTTTACTTCCAGATTTTCTTCAATCAACTCCTCATAGGCTCGGTTGATAAAGAATTTTGAATCGGTCAATTCGGTAACCGTGGAGATCATCGGTAATAAAATATGAAGATTGTCCAGGCCAATACTGGCACGTATCATGGCGCGCACCTGCACCAAAAATATTTCAGGGTGATCCAGAGTAATACGAATACCACGCCAACCCAGAAAAGGATTTTCTTCTTCAATAGGGAAATATGACAGCGCTTTGTCACCTCCTATATCCAGTGTCCGTAAAGTGACAGGAAGGGGATGAAAGACGTCCAAGACCTGACGATAGATCTGATATTGCTCTTCTTCACTCGGAAAACACTGCCGAATCATAAAGGGAAATTCTGTTCGATACAGACCAATCCCTTCTGCACCACTGTGCAATGATGGCGTTACATCAGATAACAATCCTGTATTCGCAAACAAGGGAATATGTATATTATCCTGTGTCATGGCAGGCAGGTCACGCAAACCCATCAATTCCGATGACAACTCCGCCTCTTCTTTAGCAAGTTGCTGATATTGATCTCGAACATTTTGTGAAGGTGAAACGTAAACATGACCGCTATACCCATCAACAATGACCTGACAAGCATCGATTCGAGACACAGGCAAATTCTTGGCTCCCATCACAGCAGGAATACCCAATGCACGGGCAAGAATAGCAACATGTGAGGTACTCGAACCCCGTGCCGAAACCACCCCCTTCAAACAGCTTGTCGGTACCTCAGCCAACATACTGGCATTAATTTGTTCACCTATCAGGATCGTCTCAGCAGGATACTCAGTCTGTTTGTGATTAATTTGCTGGATGTGCCCCAATATACGCTGTCCCAAATCGTAAATATCATCAGCACGTTCACTCAAATAAGGGTCATCCATTTCCTTAAATACTTTGACATGCTCTATGATGGTCTGGCGCAAGGCACCCGCCGCCCAGCTACCCTTCCGAATATGGGCTATCGTCTCGCCACCTAGTGACTCACTATTCAGCATCAACAGGTATGCATCAAACAAGGCCCGGTCTTCGCTCGGTAAAACCTCAGCAAGACGCAATGAAAGTTGCCTTATTTCCTGTCTGACAGATTCAAGTGCAACATTGAATATTGCAATCTCTGCATCGATATCGTCAATCTGACGATACGGAATAGCCTTCAGATCAGCCAGAGGGTAAACCACAACGGCGGTACCTACGGCCACACCAGACGCACCCGGTAAACCCGACAAGGGTTTTGAATCATCAAGAGCATTATCGGTCTGTTCCAGGATACGTTCAATTTCACCACAGGCGGCTGCATGGGCCATGGCACCTGCCAACTGCGAGGCAATGGTGATCATGATGGTTTCGCTCTCTTCCGGAAATTTTTCTGTACGTGAACTTTGCACGATCAAGACACCCAAAACCTGACGATGATGAATGATCGGCACACCAAGAAAGCTGTTAAATTTTTCTTCACCCGATTCAGGGAAATAATAATAACGAGGATGTTCCGGTGCATTGCCCAAATTGACAAGTTCAACTCTGGAGGCAACCAGACTCACCAGTCCCTCATCAAAAGTCAAACGAATATTACCAACGGAATCAGGGTTTAATCCTTCAGAGGCCATTAATACGTGTTGCTGTTGAAGTTCATCCGTTAAGTAAATTGAGCAAACATCAGCTGACATCGCATCTTTAACACGGCGCACAATAATAGAAAGCGCCTGATCCAGATTAGGTGCATTATTAACTTCCTCAACAATGCGTCGCAGCAAATCAAGCATAATGCTTTTTATATTCCTTATGGTAGTGGCATATAGCTAATTTAAAGATCAATACACACCCAGCCATGCACTGAACATGCATCGGCTAATTTAATAATATGAAATATCAAGGTCGATTAGCGGTGCTTCACACACCCGGTAAATTGATTGCCAACTATCGGTTGCAGCAATAATGGAGCCAATTCATCAAGTGCCTGGCGGTAAACCTTGCGCTTGAATGGAACAACTTCATTGGCCGGCAACCAGTAATTAACCCAACGCCAGTGATCAAATTCCGGAGTTTCTGTATTGTTCAAATAAACCTTGTCTTCCTCTCCCACCAGACGCAGCAAATACCACCGCTGTTTTTGACCAATGCAAACAGGTTTCATGTGTCGGCGTAAAAACCGTTTAGGAATCTGGTAACGCAACCAACTCTGGGTGCAACCCATAATCTGGACATCCTCTGATCGCAGACCAATTTCTTCATTTAGTTCACGAAACAGAGCCTGCTCAGGGGTCTCATTGCCCTGAATTCCTCCCTGTGGAAATTGCCATGCATTTTCACCAATACGCCGTGCCCAGAACAATTGATCTGCCTGGTTACAAATAATGATGCCAACATTGGCTCTATATCCTTCTGAATCAATCACTTGCGCGTAACCTTTATGAGTTTTCATTAAGGGACTTCCATTCTTCCACAAATCACACCCAACTCGCAAATTTTTCTCTTCAAAAAAAGTGCTTTTAAAACATAGACATAGTAATAATAGTCAAGACCAACTCTAGGGTCTGTCACAGAACTGAGGTAAGATCGCGCTCTTTTACACAAAACTAACAGGATCAACACCTGCCATGGCACTTGCAATTTTTGACCTCGACAATACCCTGCTTGCCGGAGACAGTGACCATTTATGGGGCCATTTTCTGGCCAGCAAAGGCATGATTGATGGTGAGACCTACAAGAAAGAAAACCAACGATTCTATGATGAATACAAGCTGGGCCAACTCAATATTAGTGAGTTTCTGGCCTTTAGTCTCAAACCCCTGGCAGACCATGATCCTGAGACCCTGAACAAGCTGCATCAGGAGTTCATGACGCAGCAAATTACACCCATTATCCCCCGCAAAAGCCGTGAACTACTCAATAAACACCGGCAACAGGGCGATATTTTATTGATCATTACCGCCACCAACCGATTTGTGACCGACCCCATTGCCAAAGAACTGGGCGTAGATCATCTATTGGCTACCGACCCGGAAGTGATTAATGGTCGATACACAGGTCAAGTCACCGGCACGCCTTGTTTTCAAGAAGGTAAGGTCAAACGCCTGAATGCATGGCTAGCAGACACGCACCATTCAATGCAAGGAAGCTGGTTCTACAGCGATTCACTGAATGACATCCCCCTGCTGGAACAGGTCGATAACCCGGTCGCCGTCGATCCTGATGAGACACTGGCACAGCATGCTGAAATGAAGGGCTGGCCCATCATCAGTTTACGGGGCTAAACCGCCGGTTACTTTTCTAGACTGATCGGTTATCTTGCCTGACCATGAACACACGCGCCATATCATTGTTATTAATCCTTACACTGACCACGGGTGCCAGTCTGTTATTGGCACTCTATTCCGGCAGCATCGACATCAGTTGGCAGGAAATCATCAGTAGTTTCTATACTGATCAAAAAAACATGAAGCAGCAATTGGTGCAGGAACTGCGTCTACCTCGCGCCCTGGGTGCCTTCATTGCCGGTGGTTTACTGGCGTTAGCCGGGGCACTACTGCAAGTCTTGTTACGCAACCCCCTTGCCGATCCCTATGTCCTCGGTATATCAGGCGGCGCAGCCGTAGGAGCCTTGCTGGCCATCCTGGTCGGCGCAGGTGGGCTGGTCATATCGGGCAGCGCCTTTATCGGCGCATTTTGTTCTATGCTACTGGTATTCGGTATCGCCCACGGTCAGGGAAGCTGGACACCCACCCGTCTACTATTAACCGGTATCATCCTGGCTGCGGGTTGGGGGGCCGTCATCAACTTTATTCTTGTCATCAGCCCCGATCAAACCTTACGCAGTATGTTATTTTGGCTCATGGGTGATCTGGGTTATGTGCAATCGACAACACCTGGATTCATTGTTCTGATCTTCGGCCTGCTGATCAGTTTACCCATAGCCCGCAGTCTGAACATCCTCGCGCAAGGAGAACTACAAGCCACATCACTGGGTATTGAAACCCGGCGGCTACGCATCATAGTCTACTTGCTGGCCTCCATGCTCACCGCCACAGCCGTCACAATGGCAGGCAGCATCGGCTTTGTAGGATTGGTCGTACCCCACCTGATACGTATGATGGGCTTTAGTGACAATCGCATACTCTTGCCCGCAGCCATACTATTTGGTGGCAGTCTGTTGATCCTCGCAGATACCCTGGCCCGCACCGTGATTGCCCCGCAACAGTTACCCGTTGGGGTCATATCAGCTGTCATCGGTGTACCGCTATTTTTATTCTTACTCTATCGCGGCCAGATACAACGACTATGAGTATCTTACTAGAAACCCACCAACTGTCAGTCACCATCGCAGACAAAACCATTTGCCAGAAGCTTGATCTGCAAATCAAAAGTGGACAAAGTTGGGCCATCCTGGGCATGAACGGAGTAGGTAAAACCACCTTACTGCACACCCTGGCTGCCTTGCGTACACCGCAGTCAGGCACAATCGAATTACTTGGCAAAAATATCTTCCAACTCAATAAACGCGCTATCGCCAAAATACTCGGACTATTATTGCAGGATCATGAAGATGCCTTTCCTGGTAGTGTCATGCAAACCGTGTTAACCGGGCGTCACCCTCACATGAACAACTGGCAATGGGAAAGTGCCCAGGATATTGCCATTGCAAAACAGGCTCTGGCCTTTGTTGAACTGGAAGAGTTTGCAGAACGATCCATTTTAACCTTATCCGGTGGTGAACGCCGTCGAGTTGCATTGGCCAGTCTATTATGTCAACAACCCAAACTTTTTTTACTGGACGAACCGACCAATCATCTCGACCTGCGTTACCAACACCGACTACTCGATAATTTAAGCACACAATTACGGCAACAAAATAAAACAGCCATTATGATCATGCATGACGTCAATCTGGCCATGCGTTATTGTAACCATGCCTTATTATTGTTTAATGACGGCAGCCATCAGATAGGATTTTGTAATGAAGTAATAAACAAGGAAAGTCTTTCAAGACTTTATGACTACCCGATGCGTAGCCTGAAGGAAAACGATACTGAGATATTTATTCCGGGTTAATGATTTAAGGGCACTTCTAAAAATCCACTGAAACAGCTTTGGCTGCGTTAAAAACAAGCTCAAAATGCTCATTTAAATGCTCATTTACATGAAAATTATTCACTCCCGCCCATCCATGGGCTTCGCGAAATAAGTACATCCATGTACAAAACTGCGCTTTTTCGCTTGTTTTTGCCTTGCCATTATCTGCTTGATTAAATTTTTAGAAGCACCCTTAACTCACTTTTTGTACAATTTTTTTATTTTCTTCTGCGGTTTCATTTTCCAGCCAATCAAATAGAGGAATCCAACTTTCCTGATCCACCTTGGCACGATGATCCCACATTTCATGAATACCAAGACCTTGACCTGCCGCACGCACATAATGTTGCGTATCACGAATACTTGTAATGAAGGGGACCTTTAAGCTTGTCAAAAATCGTTGCAAGGCACTATAAACAGTGGTGTTCTTTTTAACACGATTGGCCACCACACCCACGTTAATACCCCGTTGCCGAACCTGGCCAATCAGTAACAAGTCGCCAATAAACCTTGTCGCGGCATGAATATCAATATGTGAAGGTAAAACAGGAATAATGATCGTGTCAATCTGGCGCAAATAATCAAGCACCTGATGACCCATTACCCCGGCAGGGGCATCTATCACGATACGTTCTGTCATAGGAGGAACACGCAATGCCCAGGTACTGGTCACATTCATGGCCAGATTCCGATGTGCATCAACCCCGTTAATAGCCGGGCGATTCTGACTACGTTGAGCCAACCAACGCATACTCGAGCCCTGGGGATCATAATCAATCAGTGAAGTATTAAAACCATCACAGGCATATCGACTCGCCAGGGTCGTTGCAATAGTCGTCTTACCACAACCACCTTTACTGTTTAGAACCAGTATTCGTCGCATGTACCCTCAAATCAGTAACATTAAAATACCCATACAAGGTACTGTATTTTAGACTAAATTGCCTATAAATTAAACAATCCTGTGTGATACATCACACAAAGTTCAGCAACTATTTTTCCGCACAAGTATTAAAGAGATTACTTTGCGTACAAAAATAAACAGCCCAACAGTAGTTAAATCCAATACAGATGATTGACACACTCATATCATCCTCCTAGACTGTCGCGGCAATATACTTCAAGGTGTTCCAACGATTTTCATCGACGGAATGAAACGGGAAGCCGGTGCCCCAATAAAACGGGAAGTCCGGCGCTGCCCCCGCAACGGTAAGTGAGATAAACTGAGTCACACAGCCACTGTGTTAAAGCACGGGAAGGCGATTCAGCAGGAATAAAAATTCCACTCACAAGCCCGGAGACCGGCCTGAAGTTGCATCGGGTGTGTCGCGGAGGGCGAGACCAACGGGATCGTTTTCTTTAAATTCCGTCAATCTATTCCTCTGCACACGATAGTACCCCACGCGGGTGTGCGTTTTATTTCGAGGAAGTTTATACATGAAAACCATCTTAACCGGTCTGCTCAGCAGCGCCGTTATCTTTACATCAATACCACCACTGCATGCCGAACAACAGGATGCCGTCATTGTTACAGCAACACGCACGGCACAGACAGTGGATGAATCTCTGGCATCGGTCACAGTTATCACTGAAGCAGATATTCAACGCAGTCAGGCCAACAGCTTACAGGATCTTTTAACCGGTTATGCAGGAATGAACTTTGCTAACAATGGTGGTGCAGGCAAAGCAACAAGCCTCTTTATACGAGGCACTAATTCTAATCATGTTGTGGTTCTTATAGATGGGATCAAAATTGGTTCCGCAACCAATGGTAATGTTCCTTTACAGGATATACCCATCGCACAAATTGAACGCATTGAAATTGTCCGTGGCCCACGCTCTTCACTATATGGTTCAGAAGCCCTTGGCGGGGTAATTCAAATATTCACCAAAAAAGAGACCAGCAACACCACACCAAACTTCGCCATCGAAGCTGGAAGTTATGAAACCTATACAGCAACAGCAGGAATATCGGGAGGCAATCAACAAACAGCCTATCGAATTCAGGCATCCAGTTTTACAACAACGGGATTTAACGCCCAGGATAACAAAAACCCGGATGATGATGGTTATAAAAATGATTCTCTGAACGCCAATTTCAAGCATAAATTTTCAGGCAGTGGCGAATGGTCAATCAATATTCTGCATTCTGAAGGCAACAATGAGTACGATAGTTTTTCAAAAACAAAAGCGTATGACACCCATTTTTTTCAGCAAACAATAGGGACATCACTTAAGTTAAAACCGACTAATGCCTGGCAAACAGAAATAAAATTGGGGCAAAATCGGGATGAAAGTGACAACCTAACAGATGACGAACTGAATTCACGTTTTGATACCAAACGAAAACAGGCTTCGTGGCAGAATAACCTAACGTTCAATCAGAATAGTTTATTTACTGTTGGTATTGATTACACTAAAGAAGAAATCGATAGTTCTACCACCTTCAACACAGACAACCGTGAAAATACCGGTATTTTTCTACAACACCAATGGTTAGGTCAGGATAACGATCTTTTATACGGGGTTCGCCAGGACAAAAATCAGGCCTTTGGCAAACATGAGACAGGAAATCTTGCCTGGGGTCATAAACTATCCGACAGTATGCGACTTATTCTGAGTTATGGTTCTGCTTTCAAGGCACCCACATTTAACGATCTATACTTCCCGGGTCCGTATGGTGCAGGTAACGCAAACTTGGAACCAGAAGAATCCAAAACCTACGAGGCCATCCTGCGTGGGCAACATTGGGAAATCAGTGCCTACCAAACCAGGATAAAAAACCTGATTGTCTGGCAGGAGACATCCTCCTTTTTTTATGAGCCATCAAATGTTAATGAGGCAACCATCCGTGGCATTGATCTGTCCGGCAAGCACCTAATGAGAGATTGGCAACATAAACTGGATGTTTCCTTTATCGATCCACGCGATGACAAGACCGATAAAATTTTGCCTCGCCGCAGTCGTCAATCCATCCGTCTGAGTAGTGACAGGATAAATAATGACTGGCAATATGGTGCGGACATCATCGGCTACGGAGAACGATATGACGATGCCGCCAATGAACATCGAATGAGTGGCTACTGGCTGATGAACCTGCACACCAGCTACCTGTTGAGCAAGACCTGGACAGTAAAAGCAAAGGTTGAAAATGCCCTGAATCAGGATTATGAAACAGCCAAAGGTTATAATCAGGCTGGCTTTAGCGTTTTCACATCTATCAACTATCAAGGATTTTAATCAGTACAGGGTGAGGGCATGAAACTTCAGACACAACATCGACTGCCGGTTTTCATCGCCCTTTCCCTGGCTATCCATCTTGTCTGGTTCATGAACCAACAAAGTGGGGTACTTTCCCCCTCACAACAAGATAGCCGTCAGCTGAGCATACACATCAGTGAGTCACGAGCCGCGACGCCGTCTGAAAAAATATTATCTGCCACAGATAAAACCACTGTCCATAAATCTGACATACGCCATGAGCCACAACTA
The DNA here is from genome assembly GCA_022712915.1 of Gammaproteobacteria bacterium. Lineage (GTDB taxonomy): Bacteria > Pseudomonadota > Gammaproteobacteria > UBA6429 > Thiohalophilaceae > JAHEDB01. Next base: position 82,650 of record JAFLJQ010000098.1, read on the forward strand.
AAAGACCCTTCTCAATCCAGAAAAAAACAAACTGAACCCCACAAACAAAATTTCAATCAACTTGCTCAAGCCAAGATTATGGGGCATATCAGAAAAAAAATGGTACAAAATTTTATTTACCCAAGGCTGGCACGTCGTCAAGGTTGGCAGGGCCAGGTCTTACTGGGTTTTCAAGTAAATCATGCAGGCAGTATCCAACACATTCATGTCAAACAAAGTTCCGGTTATGCCATTCTTGATAACTCCGCCATTACGGCCTTAAACAAAATAGGCAAAGTCGCAGACAATGAATCTGGTTTTACTAAGCAAAACTGGCAGTTTGAAATACCCATAATCTATCGACTAGAGGGATAAACCATGGGCAATCGATTATCTAAAATTTATACACGTACTGGTGATAAAGGAACAACCGGTCTGGGTGACGGTTCAAGAGTAGAAAAAGATGATGTCCGGGTTGAGGCCTTTGGCACAGTAGATGAACTTAATAGCACCATCGGCATCGTACTGGCATGCTCTATCCCTGAGATAATTCAAACATACCTTACCGATATACAACATGATCTGTTTGATCTTGGTGGTGAACTCTGTATCCCCGGTCATACCGTATTGTCCGATAAAGACACCACCCGACTGGAAAACACTCTGGATAAACTCAATGCGGATCTACCCGCCTTAAAAGATTTTATTTTGCCCTCCGGTGGCATAGCAACCTCTCACAGTCATCTGGCACGTACCCTTTGCCGACGAGCTGAACGGCGTGTCTATACCTTATCAAAACAGCAGTGTGTCAATCCAGCTACGCTGATGTATTTAAACCGGCTATCCGATCTTTTGTTTGTCATTGCCCGTATCATGGCCCGTCATGAAAAGGGGCAAGAAGTTCTTTGGCAACCCAACAGAGAAAAACAATGAAACAGTTTCAACTTGTATTAGGCTTTTTGCTCCTGGCATTGAATGTTCACGCCACAGAATGTCCTCGCATCATCAGCCAATCTCCCTACATTACCTTCAGTCTGCAATGGTTGGGGCTGGAGAAATGTATCGTCGGAGTAAGTCGTTATGACCGACTCGATCTGCCTTTCACTGGCGGTATATTCAAGCCAGACAAAGAGGCCATCGACGGTCTGATGCCCGATATCATCTTTACCTCCGACCGAACCAAAGCTGAAATCCTCAAAGAAGTCACACCAGAAGATGTACAGGCATTTCGCCTAAAGGGTTTTAATTCCATGCGACAAATAGAGGACAACCTGTTGACTCTGGGACGAGCAACCAAAATAAAAGATATCGAATCACGAGTGGGAGATTTTCATCAAGACTGGCGCAAGGCTGTAAAACAGATCGATGCAAAAGGTAAAAAAGCTTTGTTGATATCATCCTGCAGCGGCACGCCCTACTCCTTTGGTAAACAAACCTGGCTTTATGATCTGTTCACTCAAGCGGGATTCAAGTTGGTTGAGACGCATGAAAAAATTCGCCATATCAAGAAAGGTAATGAGATCGAAGAAATTACGGCCTTGCTAGATCACTTTGAACCCGAAGTACTCTTTGTCTTCGAACGGACACTAAACACTCAGTGCAATCTCATCATGCCCAAAACACCCGTTCGCATGGTCGCCATGGACGGTGAGTTATTTCTACATCCCGCTCCCGTATTACTTAAAGGATTAAATAATTTATATCAAAAAAAGGCCCTATGGCAATAAACCAAATAATTCATTATTAAACCAATAATCCATTCTGCCAGGACAACAAAGATGACCACTAGTAAAGACGAACGACATCATGATCGCATGCAGCGCAAAAAGGCAGTAGTGGATGAAAAGATAAAACATGCACAACGTGATCAGGGCGTATTGCTCATCAATACCGGTAACGGCAAAGGCAAGAGCAGTTCTGGATTTGGTATGGTGACCCGAGCATTGGGCCATGGAATGAAGGTAGGCGTGGTGCAATTTATCAAGGGCCGGGATACAACGGGTGAGGAAATTTTCTTTCGCCATTTCCCGGAAGTGGATTATCACATCATGGGCGAAGGTTTTACCTGGGAGACACAAGATCGACAGAGGGACATCGAGGCCGCCAATACTGCATGGCAAAAGGTCAAAACCATGTTAAACGATCCCGCCTACGATCTCATTCTGCTCGATGAACTGAACATCGCCCTGAAATATCAGTACATTGATATTAATGAAGTCATCCATGACCTGAAAAATAGAGCCCCCATGCAACATGTCCTCATCACCGGCCGTGCCGCCCGGCCTGAATTAATTGACATCGCTGATACCGTGACAGAAATGAATGAAATCAAACATGCCTTTAAAGCAGGCATCAAGGCACAAAAAGGGATCGAATTATAATGAGCCCATCACCCAATCGTTTTAGTGATCTTGAAATAGATGCCGTCTATCGCGCCATTGCAGAACGACGTGACATGCGTCACTTCAAACCTGACCCGATTGACCCAGAAACCTTGCAGAAACTTTTACTGGCGGCACACCATGCCCCCAGCGTCGGCTTCATGCAACCCTGGCGATTTATTCGCATCAGTGATAAGACATTACGTCATAAACTCCATCAATTAGTGGAAGAGGAACGTATCAATACCGCACAGGCCCTCAAGCAACGTGAAGATGATTTTATGAAACTCAAGGTCGAAGGCATTCTGGAATGCGGTGAACTAATGGTGGTCGCCTTGATGAATGATAGAGAAAAACATATCTTTGGCCGACGAACCTTACCGGAAATGGATCTAGCATCTGTTGCCTGCGCCATACAAAATCTCTGGCTGGCCGCACGGGCAGAAGGCCTCGGCATGGGATGGGTGTCTCTGTTTGATCCTGAAAAACTGGCCACGTTATTAAATATGCCGACGGGTGCCAAAGCCGTCGCTATTCTCTGCCTTGGGCATGTCGAGGCGTTTTATCCCCGACCCATGTTAGAAGAAGAGAACTGGGCAAAACGACAAAATCTCGACGATCTAATCTATGACAATTCCTGGTCAGATAAAAAAGAAGAAAATAAAATAACATGATCTCCTGCCCAGCCTTATTTATCAGCGCCCCTGCATCAGGTCAGGGTAAAACCACTTTTACTGCCGCCCTGGCACGTTACCATCGTAACCAGGGCCGTAATGTACGTGTGTTTAAAACCGGCCCGGATTTTCTCGATCCGATGATCCTGGAACAGGCCAGTGGTCATCCCGTCTATCAACTTGACCTATGGATGGTCGGTGAACAACAGTGCAAACAATTACTCTTTGAAGCCGCACAAACGGCGGATCTGATTCTGATAGAAGGGGTTATGGGTCTGTTTGATGGCACGCCCTCCAGTGCCGATCTCGCCCGAACCTTTGGAATACCTATTCTGGTTTTGATCGATGCCCGCGCCATGGCACAAACTTTTGGGGCCATTGCCCATGGCCTGTGCCACTACCAATCAGATTTACCCTTTGCCGGTGTGGTGGCCAATTATGTTGCCAGTACGGGTCACGCAGAAATGTTGGCAGAATCCTTGTCAAACGACATCAACTTACTCGGCAGCCTAATGCGAGATGAAAGCATCCGCTTACCCGATCGGCATCTTGGACTCGTGCAAGCAGAAGAAATTGATGATCTTGAGCAAAGACTTGAAAGCGCCGCCCAACATATTGCCAAAACTCATCTGGCTAAGCTACCCGCCCCCATCCCATTCAGCCCGCTTGCCACCATCGCCCCGAAAAGATTACTTGAAGGTGTGCGCATTGGTATCGCACAAGACGCCAGTTTTGCCTTTATCTACCCAGCCAACATTGATCTGCTTCAAGCCATGGGGGCCGAATGTATTTTCTTTTCACCATTACATGACAAAACCCTGCCAGACATTGATAGCCTGTGGCTGCCCGGTGGTTATCCTGAACTTCATCTTGCAGAATTAAGTCGCAACACGAACATGCACGCGGCCATTCGTAAACATCACAATGCAGGCAAACCTATTTTAGCCGAATGTGGCGGTATGCTATATCTACTCAAGTCCCTTACTGACAAACAGGGTCAACAAGCTGACATGGCAGGCTTATTGGAGGGTGAGGCTCGCATGGCCCATCGGCTGGTCGGTCTGGGTATGCAGGGTCTTAGCCTTGATGATCATGATTATACTACTCATACCTTCCACCACTCAGAACTCACCACCACACTGAAGCCGGAAGTTTATGCTTTACGACAAAGAGGTAACAAACAGGGTGAAGCGGTATATCGGGACCAGCGACTTGTTGCAAGCTATCTGCATATCTACTTCCCATCTAATCCACAAGGGATTGCCCGTCTATTCAGTTAAAAAATCGATTCACTGGGAACGAGTGAAATACCATGTTTTATTAAAGAGACAAAAAATTCCTAGCTATTGCTTAGGTGTATTATCAATCACATTAAGAGGTGGCCAGGTATCGCTCTTAGATTCAAATTTGATCTTGTTTTCCTTGGCCGTCACGACAAGATCAAATATTTTGTTATGAAAATCACTTAAACGGAATGGCTTTTCTAAATATGTACCTTGTTGTTCCAGCAAGGAAATATTGTAGTCATCATGAATGCCTGTAATAAAAAGAACAGGTAAATTTTCATGCATTTCCCTGGCCTCCAGGGCCACTCTTGAACCCGGCATATCAGGGAGATGTATATCAATAATAGCTGCATCATAGGCAGGTGGGTTGATACTCAGCATCTTCAAGGCCTGATGACCAAGCATATACCATTCAAATGTAATGCCAGAGTATTCCAACAAAGCAATTTCATAGATTTTGGCATACTCAGGATCATCTTCAATAATAATTATATTTATCATGAACTGGTTATCGTCTGTAAAATTTAATACTACATAAATATTTACCAACATTAACAATTATTCATATTTAGATTAAAAAAACCGCCCAAAATACAATCATTAAATCCATAAACAAAATAATTTTATTTATTGGCGTAGCCTGAATTACCAATTCAAATTGAAACAATTGATATTTATCACCATAACCATGCAATTTATTTTAAAAAACAAATACATTAATATTTATGGCTCTTCAGAAAAATCTGTGGGTTGATTCTGGCTCAGGAAGCTTCCCCATCGTATGAAATAGTGCTATTTCCAGCGTTTCATAGTGCCTAAACCCATACGCTTTTCTGGTGACCAAATTTACTTTACGATTC
>JAFLJQ010000156.1 GCA_022712915.1 Gammaproteobacteria bacterium
GCCTCGCTAATTTGGTAGCTTGTTTTTTCTTCATCGGATACCCCTGATCACTCGGTTTTTTGTCGAATTGTGTGATCTGATCCGATGGGGTTCAATAAGTTCCCTTATTTTTCAATGAGTTTAAAGATCCTACGTATGAGCATTTGTAAGGTTATTGGTGTCCAGGTAAGTCTGCTGTCGTTAAATGTACGCCGACTGCAAACGTGTTTTTCGTCTAAATAATGATGATGTTTATGAAACGAAATTTACTCTTAATTCTGATTCCCCTACTGTCATTCGATGTTATCGCGGATGATGCCGCCGACGTATCGGTTAGTGACAGAGTAAAATCCATCCAGACATCAAAAGCTAATCGCGCAGATAGGCAATTCTGGCGATCTGAATTAAAGTGGTCTGACGAGTGTGAGTCGAGCTTTAATTATCCAGAATCCGTATCTGGCATTACACTCTACCCTGTTAATAGCAATGAATATCTTTTCCGTATCACCTGCACCTTTGGCAGCTATCAAGGTCAGCACCACCTATATCTCGTCTCTACAGGCCAACAAATACAATCCAGAGCGATTAAATTGCACCAATATAAAATAGAAAGCAACAAAGTCATTATTAAAAAAGCTAGCACGACATTCTGGGGTGAGGTATTAGAAGGGACTCGTCCGGCCTCGTTAAAAATCCTGAATTTATACAGTGGGGCTGGCCATTGTGGCATATTGACCACTTACAAATTTGTGGATGGAAAGATGAATACTACTAAGATAAAGGCCCAGCCGAATTGTGAAGCACAAAAGAAAGTCCGCGAGCCGGAAAAATGGCGGGAGTATAAAGTTCAATAAGTCAAGTGGTCTATAACCCTTGAAATTACGTGGACAGCCACTTTGAGAAACAGTACATGGCCATTAAAAATAATGGGTTGCGTCTGTATAAATAACTTAGACACCCAACCTAATAAAATAAGATAAGCTGTTGATTATTTTAAATAACGCTGGATTTTTTAAGATGGGTGCTCGGCTAAGTAATACGATTGAGACAATACAGGGAACGAGCCGTATGTTTATTGATCACCCGTCCCTAGCAAATATCTTATAATTGGTTTTTTATGAATTAACTATTGGGAAATGGTCAAACATTAAAGAGTATGCATGAGAACATTAAGATATATTCATATAGTAATATTGCTTTGTCCGGGGATTGTTTTATCAGAGTGGACATGTACTGACGTTGCCTCTATAAAAAATGGGAATACAATATTAAGTTGTGGTATCGGAAAAGCAAAAACTGAATCTATGGCAAGGGAGAAAGCGTTACGAAATGCCATGAAAGAATTTAATTTGTTATGCGAAGATTCTGCTGATTGTAGAGGTTTCGAATTTATAAGTGAGCCGCTTAGAAATACATGTCAGGCAATAGAAAATGAAGGCTATAAGTGTCATCGTGGTATGAGATATACGATACTAAAAAAACACGATGATCGTATAACTGATGAAACATTAAAGGATAAAAATAGAATTTTAAATGAGAAAATGGAAGCCTATGAGGCAGCAAAAAAAGAATATGAAATTGAAAGGAAAATTTTAAAGATTGAAAATGATATAAGCAACAAAAACTATGAGCCGAAAATAGATGAACGTAAAGAAGGGGTAACATTTTTATTTGGATTAGGAGATAAGCCGGAAAGCTGGAAACTTGAAGCCGTCATAGAACCAAATCAAAAAAAAATTTTTAGTTCATTTGTTAGTATCTCTATCATTGAGTACCCAACAACGGTTGGGGAGGTCGATAGCAACCCCAAAGATAAAATATTTTATGGCAGGGCTAATGAGGTAGCCACGTATCTTTCGATTGGTGTTAATGTTGGTCCTCGATTGAGCATGAATTTTGATGAATACAACCTAACGTTATTTGGAAAGATCGGTTTAAATTTATTCTCAGTTGATATGGAAGATCCCTCAGGCAATGGTGAAGATCATAAAGTAAAAGATGGTCTTGCATTAAATTATGGATATGGTGTTTTTTTAGGTATGGAACATATTGGTGCATTTGTTGAAGTTTACCAGCTAGACCAACCATTTTTTCATACGACTGTATTTACTGGAATAGCCCTGAAATTTTAGGATGACACTTAGCAATATTGTTAATCGCAGCGTGTTATAAACGGCAACAGGCAGATTTAAAGGTATTTCACACCTGCTCATTGAAGGCTTGTATGGAGGCTCATTTTAAGAAGCAGTACATTGCCATTAAAAATCAATTGATTACGTTTGTATAAATAACTTAGATATCCAACCTAAGGAAATAATCTAACTAATTGATTGTTTTAAATAATGCTGGTTTTTTTAAGATGGGTGTCCGGCTTAGTTGTTTAAGGTTATTACCAGCTATCCTCTGGCTCATAACCAAACGTCCGTTCAAATCGCTTCAGGCTTTGACTAATCCAGTTTTCGTATATGGCTTGAGTCATTGGTGAAAATAGGTTCGAAAAACCAAGGTCATCCTTACCTGTCATGCGCATGCTGAGAGAATTGCCCTTAGGTGGTTCGGCAACATAAGCATTGCCCATGTTTTTTAATTCTACTCGAATATATCCTGATGTCGCATTACATAAATGCCAGAAACCATTAGCAAACTGCGACAAAATGGATGGTGAGGCAAAAGAGCCAATATGAAATCCATCCGTTTCTGCGAGAGGATTTGTCAGTAAAATGGTTAAACCATCATCAAAACATGTGTATGTAATTTTTCCTGTTTTTAAACCAGTCCAGTCATCACCTGTGATTACGGTATATCCATCGCGCATGCGTGCCATCCTAGCAGTGCATAGCTGGTGAAAAATACTATCAAGCTGTGATTCCAATTTGATGATATCAATGGTCTGCATAGGGTGCGGCCAAAAGGCTAATACAAGTTCAGGTTCTCTATTATAATAATCACTGGACATAGTTTTGGTGGCTGTTTCGACCCGTTGATCAAACTCTTTTTGTGGTACAGCCTGTCGCATGGCACCGTGCTGTATTAACGCCTTAATGATCTCATCCTTGAGTTCTTCGGGGCTTGAGAAACCTGCGCGATTAAATCCTTGCTGGAAGTTTTCAACTTCTAGTTTAAACGCCTGTTGCCCAGGTTCCATTTCGATATTCTGGATGAAGGTAAGTACAGGTTTATTGGTCGCCAGCGTCGTTTGATGCTCTGCATGGGTAACTGAAATGCCTTCCGGTGTTTTGTTACCGTATCTTTCACCCATAATGAGCATGTAGATATCGCTCTGCTCCACCTCGAGATTACAAGCGACTTCAGAGGAATATGCTCGTGCCCCAAATTGCTCACTCATGATGGATTGATGTCCCGTTAGCTCAACAGCCTGTTTTGCTACCTTGCGAAAGGATTCAAAATCACCGATTACTGAACTTATAAATATTTTGCTCATGATTTAAACTCTTGCTTAACCTGCTTATTACCCAGGTACCGGTTGAGTAACCGGTAATTTCCTGTTTCATAACGTACCCGTCCGGCGATGATGGCAGGATGAATATTCAACTGCTTGGCCAGTGCCATCATGTCACTGGATTTGTATGTCTCACGTACTGCACTTTTGTGCCAGATATCGCTGGGGATCAGTACCTCTTCAGCCAGGGCATCGGCTTCTTGTTCAACTTTATCTTTCGGTTGTTTGTCATCCGTATCATCAAAATAGGTATCGCATTCACCATCAAAGTGCAGTGCAACATGTGCTAGTTCATGCATGAGGGTAAACCAAAAATTGTCCAAGCGATCATGGCGTAAGCTTAGTGCGATTACAGGTGTTCCATCGCCCAGACACATTGCGGCACCATCAAGGTAGGTCTTTTTCAGGTGCGACTCGATAATGAGGTGAATGCCGTGGCGATTGAGAAAAATTCTGGCAATCTGTGGCCCGTTATCCTGCCAGCTTTGTTTGATGAGGTCTTGCATGAATGTTTTGTTAACGGTGTTGGCCTGATATTTAACGTCTAATAGATTTTCATTTGCCAGGTGCAATACTCGCGCCTGCCAAGCAATGAGGGCGAAGCGATCCATCTCATGTTCACTTCGGATGTGATCGGCCTTTCGATGGAGGATGGCTTTTTTATGGTCGATAATTTGTAAAAAGTGGCCTATTAATTCTTCGGCATGAGTCTTGGCATCATTTAACGTGCCCTTAAAACTAGGAAACCAGTTTTGTTTGAACATTTCGTTCATCGGGAACTTGAGCCAGTCAATATTGGCATCTTCCGGGAGGCCTGCCCCGGCTTCCTGAATAAGGATCTCGGCAGGAATGCCGAGGCTCTTGTTTAAGGCGCGTATCATACGTAGGGTGAGTGGCCGTTTTCGGGCTAGAATTTCTGATACCCGATTGGCTGATCCCAAATAAGGAATCAGGTCGCGTTGTTTGAGATCGGCCTGATCCATGCGGAAGCGGATGGCGTCGATCGGATCAGGCAGACCGATATTGACATGCTTGCTTTCATAATCCTCTAATAGCAAGCCAAGCAGTTCCAGTTGGTCTGCCTTTTTGCTGCCGATTAAAGGATCAGCATTCATCAATGCTTCGAGATGCTGCAAGGCTGCATCGTACTGAGCCTGATTTTTGATCACTGAAATATCCATGGTTCCCTCTTTACCACTTTTGTTTGTCATATTGTGCATGGGTACCCAGCCATTTTATGAGCACTGTCTGAGTGTTATATGTGACTTTCACGACCAATCGGTGGTGGTTACCTTTTATGTTAAAAATCACAATGTTGTCATGCAAAAAGCTGGCTTTGGCATAGCGGTTCTTGATGTCCTGTGGAGTTTTCCATGCCGAATTTTTGGCTTCGCTTAGCCAAGCCTTTAGTTGTCCGCACGCGTCCGTGTGTTTCTGACAAAAAATGTCTATTTTGCCTGTTCCTATGACTCGCATTATAGTTTATTAGTTCCCTATGTGGGAACTAATAATACTACCCTGTTTTGGGGTGATCAACCAAATTATTTAATATTGGTAGATACCATGATGCTTAAACGATCATCATATCTTAGTGATGATCTCATATAATTCAACAGGTTACATTGGAATGACAGTTAGGTTACTTATTGGCAATTATCTACCCAGACATCCATACTCAGAAGAAATGGTAATTTATTGTTATTTACGTGTAATTCCGAGTAAATTAAGACACCAACGTTAAGAAAAGCAATACACACCTAAATAACTTAGACACACAACCTAAGAAAATAAGATAACTTATTGATTGTTTTAAATAATTCTGGATTTTTAAGATGGGTGTCCGGCTTAGTACTGAGATGGGTGTCCGGCTTAGTACTGGCAACTTCTTGTTGTATTTGGTGCCTAATATATGCAAAATTAATCAAGGGCTGTGTTTACTATGAAAATTCAAATAATAATGACTAATTTCTTGAGAAATTGAAATGATGGACAAATGGCCCCATTTATCTAGTGCTCCTATTACTGAAGCGGTAATTGAGTTCCAGTTTAGTGATTCTGAGAGCTTAACAATTGAAGTGCTTAGGAATATTTCTCATTTGCTTGAATCGATGTATCCGATAGAGCAAGAGAAGAAAAGCCAAGTAATAAGAGCGGTAGTTAAAGGCTCAACGCCAGAGACAGAATATATTGATGAGGGGACGATTGGATTTACTCGTCGTAGTGAAGACGGTATAAAAATTATTCAACTGCTACAGGATCGCTTTGCTTATTCGCATTTGGCACCATACACAACCTGGGATGATCTAGAGCAGGGTGCTTTCGAAGCTTGGAATATTTTCCGGAAAGAAGTAGGCATAAAACATATCAAGCGGGTTGGAGTAAGGTTTCTGAACCGACTTGACATCGATCTTCCTATAAAGGATTTTGCCGACTATTTGTATAGCCCTCCAGTTATTTCTGATAAGTTGCCGCAAGCTGTAATGATGCATGCCCAAAGGGTCGTGCTACCAAACAAAGATATTGAAGCAATAGCAATCATTAACCAGTCAGTGGAAGGCGTTGATCATGATAAAAAGATCGTGCCTGTTATACTTGATATTGATGTTGGAAAAATTGGTAATTTTGAAGCATCTGAAGAGAACATATTACAGATTTTGCGGTCTCTACAAGGGTATAAAAATGATATATTTTTTGGTTATATAACCCCTAAAGCTTTGGAGAAATATATATGACCACTATTTGCATGGATAATATGCCGTTGTTTCCAAACGAACGTAGCTTTGGTGCAACCATAGAGGAATGTTGGGGAAAGCTTTTTCCACAAGTAAAAGTAGATAGGCGTGATAACACTATTAGTGTTACTGCCTATCCTGCTAGGCTTGAAGATATTATTTCGGAGATAATAGAGCTGGCTGCTACAGCTAATGTAAATAACTGGGATAATGAGGGGGCAAAAGCCATCACTCACATAGCAATACGTGATGCCATTAATTTTGTTGTTATGTTGCCTTCTAAAATATCCTTTCCTGAAGTATGTGCATCATCAAATGGAGCAATAGATTTTGAATGGGATTTTGACGATTGCAGGTGTAATGTCGAAATTTTTGGTAATGGCAAAATTGTTTACGCTGGCTATTTAGCAGAAGATGATCGCGAATATGGCACAAAACCATTTAAAACAGCTATTCCTAAAACTCTTATCAATCTTTTGGAAAGGATGGGGGCAATCTAAAAGTGTTCTTCCTGGTGATGAGATAACACGTTTTGTCAAACCAAAAGAGAAGTATTACGTTAAATGTAATAATAAGCTTAGAACCGCGGCATTTGGTCTAAGTGGAGATGGCGGTATTTCTACGTGCGTAACAACAGGTATGACATTAGCCTCAATATGGGAGCATGGCGATAATCATTTCGCAAGCCCAACTAACACAATTATCGGGCGAGGCCATTTAATGGCAGAGGCGGTATTTAATGAGAGGCTTAGTTTTGTTTATGATAATCAGCCACCAAGACATGCAAATATTGTTGGGTTTTCTGTTGATCCAGCGCTGTCATTATCACAGAGACAGGCTTTAGCCCAGAAAGCCAAATATGATAAAAGATAGTTATTCAAACTATCAGCATCAGTAAACTTACATCATATTTAAATTGTTTATTTTTGATAGTATTCTACTCACCGAAGCTCGCGTCCATTGACAAACCCTGCTTGTCGTAATGTTTGTTTAAATTACCCAGACACCTACCCAAAGAAAATACTCAAACTAGTTGTTATCTATTGATGATTAAATATTTGTTGGGTTGGGTGTCCGGCTTAGTCTTGTGAGCATCATGAGTAAAGGCCTGTAGTTTAGACCGTAGTTCATGGTGCCACGTTATCACATCGTTAGTGCGCCAAGCGAAGCTTGGTGTACCTTGCAAGGTGAAAGTCCTTGTCTAGTAAGGTCTAGCCAACCACTAGTATCGAGTGTTGCATTTGTTGCGGAGTTAGCGAATTGTTTCAGACTTTTCAGTTAAGACAAC
>JAFLJQ010000049.1 GCA_022712915.1 Gammaproteobacteria bacterium
GCCAGCTCAAAGGTTTCATTGAACGCAAAAGAAAAACTGGCGTGTTCCTGTCCATCCTCGGCTTTGGCATGGGCAACTACAACGATGCCCTGATGCAAACCCTGGCGCAAAACGGCAACGGCAATGCCTCTTATATCGACAATTTGTCCGAGGCCCGCAAAGTGCTGGTCCAGGAAGCATCTTCCACCCTGTTCACCATTGCTAAAGATGTCAAAATCCAGATGGAGTTCAACCCGCAAACCGTTTCCGCCTATCGTCTGATCGGCTATGAAACCCGCAAACTTAACCGCGAAGATTTCAACAACGACAAGGTTGACGCCGGTGAAATCGGTGCCGGTCATACGGTAACCGCGATTTATGAGATTACCCCGGTGGGTAGCGATGGCGGTCTGGTTGACCCCTTGCGTTATCAAACCGCAAAATCGAAAAAAGTCCCGGTTCAGGCATCTGAATACGGCTTTTTGAAACTGCGCTACAAATTACCCAATGAAGATAAAAGCAAACTGATCGAAACCCCGGTGCGTATCGCTGACAGTCTTGAAAACTTAGAAAGCGCCCCGCGCGATGCCCGCTTTGCCACCGCTGTTGCCGCTTACGCCCAACTCCTGCGCGGCGGCAAATACACCGGCAACTACAGCTATGATGATATCATCAAACTGGCCCTGTCAGCTAAAGGTAATGACCCCTATGGCTACCGGTCCCAGTTCATCAATTTGGTAAGACTGGCCGGGTCTGCTGCCGGAATAAAACCATCAGGCAATTGAAAAATGCGGCTTAAATTCTTTCCAATAAAACTTGACCACTACATCCTCATCGGTAAGGCCTGTGATATCGGTGATGAAAGCTCCAGGGAGGGGCTATGTATGGTTAGACGACCAAGGATAAATTGCCGAAGGCGGAAGGCATCTACTCCTTCAAAGCCCTAGTGAGGGTTTTGGAGGAGATGTTTAGGGATTTGGCTATGGAGGTTAGGGTGGTGAGGGGGTTGTTGTTCAGTTCTGATTTTGCCCATTTGATTTGTTCATCATTGAGTTTTTTTGGGCGGCCTAGTTTTTTGCCGCGTTTCTTGGCGGCGGCCATTCCGGCTTTGGTGCGCTCGGATATTAGGCTGCGCTCTAGTTCGGCGAATGCGCCTCGGATTTGATACATGCATTTACCCATTGGCGTGGTGGTGTCAATTTGGTCTGTTAGGGAACGGAATTGGATGTTTCGTTTTTCAAATATCTCCAGCACATCAAGCGCATGGTGAAGTGAGCGAAAAGCTCGATCCAGCTTCCACACCACAAAAACATCACCATCACTTAAGCCTTCAATTGCTTGCTCAAAGCCTTTCCTACGCTTAGCCACAGCTGATATGCCTTGGTCTTTATATATCGTGCTGCAACCAGCTTCTTCTAGTGCATCAAGCTGAAGATCAAGATGCTGTTCTTCTGTCGAAACACGCGCATAACCAATTATTGCCAATCTAAAACTCCTCTTTTATATGCGTTAAAACGCCACGTAGGCTTACGGCGGACTTCCGCCGAGGCCGCAGTTGCGTCCTTTTGGTGCTCATAATGAGCTAAGCCATTGAATCAAATACATGAATCTAATTTCATCCAAATGATAGACAAAAAGGAACCTTTCTGACCCCGCCTCATATCAAGGTGAGCCGTCCAAAGAGCCAGCTGATAAGTCCTTGAAATCCGCGACTATCCACCAACGCACAATCAATCGAAAAACCTTATGTAAATGCTACCAAAAAGGTTCCTTTTTGAACCTTGCGAACTCCCCTCCTCATGGGCAAGAGCTAAGGCTTTCCCAAGTATTTTTATGCACAAGATTGATCAAAAATCCACTTTTCTTTTTCACGGATATTTCAGATTTTGGAGTTTGCAAGCATGAGCAAATATGGCATTTCATACATGGTAGGGGCGCGGCGTTCCTCGGATTAACGGTGATTTTGAGTGGCTGTGGCGGAGGTGATGGTGGTTCCCCTGCTCCCATCGATGATGGCGGCAAAAATCCACCAGTGGGCAGTTTTACAGTTGGCGGAAGTATTGCGGGTAATGACGCGAGCGTGATCCTCTCTTTAAATGGAATTAAAGAGAGTTTTACAGGCCCGAATTTCACCTTCGCGGGCGCACTTGATAGCGATGATTTTTACGCCGTTGTCTTCGCCTCAACCCCAAGCGATCAGGTTTGCGTAGTCACAAATGGCGCAGGAATCATCACCGCAAACATCACAAATGTAGTCGTAACCTGCTCTGGCGCTATAACCAAGCTAGGTTATGACGATGCTTCGATAATGGGGGCTTTTGCTGCGGGAGATTTTAATGGTGATGGCCTGAGTGATCTCGCCATGGCTATCAACACCATGCCCTCTCACAGCTCTGGTGCTAATAATGATCTGATCAGATTTGCTTTTGGCACAGGTAATGGCGGATTTAACGGGATGGTTGATGTTGCCCCTCCTATAGGTTTCTTCCGCACCACAGGGCGCACCGTTGTTTCAGACTGGAATAATGATGGCTTTGATGATTACGCCTTAGGCGGGACATCGATACAAATCCTTGCAGGCAACAACACAAACAATCCCCAAATAACGTTTACCAGCCCTGCGGATACCAATACTACGGGTAATGTTCTTTATAGTTTTGATATGGATGGGGATGGTTATGAAGATATTTTAGCTAATGCAAATGGTTCAAATTTCCAGCATTTTGCTATCTACCGCAACAACGCCGTAGGTGGTTTTGATGATGTTGAGTATTTTGGGTTTTGGCTGTTTGATTCTGACCCAACCACTCCTAGTATCTATAGGGTGTATAACTACATGGCTAATGACTTCAATGGTGATGGAAGGACAGATGTTGTCGCTTATATTCGTGACGTTACCGATAGTGAATCAGTCTATGGCTTAGTGCTTTATCCTGGAAATATTGCGGGTAGCTTTGATATGCCGACCACTACGAACGTTATGGATAATGCGATTTTTGTTGGCCAGACCTTCCCAGTTATACAGGCTATGACTTCCGGTGATTTTGATGGTGATGGAGATATTGATGTAGCCATTACTTCGACCACGAACTATCTGCAAGTCATGCAAAATAACGGTAGTGGCTCATTCACCGAAGGCCAGCATGTTCTTGTCGGCACAGAGCCAATTGATATCATAGCTGCTGATTTTAATAATGATGGCCTGCTTGATCTAGTATCGGGCAATTTCATGTCTAGAAATGTGATTATTTCATACGGCAACGGTGATGGAACCTTTGGAGACAGCACTGGCAGTGCTTCTAGCTGGCTCAATATCCAGCTAGAAAGCAACGTTGATCTGATAAATTTAGATATCGCCGATTTTGATGGTGATAGCTATCTCGATATTATCATCGGAGAAAACGGCTCAAACCCATCAAATGACGGGCACGGCTCAATACAAATCATCCGCTCACCCGGCCAATAAAACCCACCCGCAGCCGATGCAATATTTCTCGGGGTCGAGGTAAAACAAACCCACTGGAGGCATCCGTGCCTCCAGTGGGTAGCTTTCTTAAAAATCATTCGCGTTAGTGACAATCAGGTCACGTTCGATCTCTATGATTTCACCGTTCATGCGCATATCGCGGGCTATGGCTTCGTAGTTGATATAGTAGCGAAGGCTTTCAGGGATTTCGGTGGTTTCTTCGATGATCTCTTGGGCGTAATCTTCCGCTGTGCCGTAGTGAAGACAAACCTCATCATAACGGCTTAGCGCATCTTCCATATTGAGATAGTCCAGCAGGAAACAGAGCCGAGTTGCATCATCTGTACTCAGCCCTTCAAGTTCATCAAACCAAGTAGAAATGTTGCTCTGATTGATATCGGCGGCTTTAAAAAGGCTGGGTTCATGAGCTTCACCATCAATGAACTGGATTTCAACTTCTTCACACCCCCTTTTATTTAGCCGTTCCATGCCATTTTCAAATTTTTCTATATCGTCGAAGTAAAAGCCTGTGTGCTCTGTGGAATATGGTTGTGCGTATAATTCGGTCATTGGTCTACCTCCTGTTTGTGAAATTGTGGCCAGGACATAGGCGCGGGTATCAGGAAGAACGGAACAGCCCGGAAAGCTTCACTGGCGCGGCTCGCAGGAACGAGAACTCGGGTGATGCTTGGAGCCGAAGGGTAGGCTTGGAGGGCTTCCGCCCGCGCATAAAGTTGCCACACTTAAATTTCACATACAGGAGATAGCCCCATGACCACCCGCATAACTATGTCCAATGCAGGCCGCCAAAACAGACAAAATGAAGATAAAAAGGCGTTATGGTGAACGCGCTCTTAAGGATGATGAAGAGGTTGAAATTCAGATCATGAAATATCTGGCGATACTGATCCTTACTAATGACGACGGATTCCAGCGGGGCAATAGAACGTGGATTTGAAGCACTGAGGTTATTATTGATGATGCACCAAACAGGCCACCCCTGCTGCACTTCACGCTGATACAGCAATGCCTAGCCTAGAGGTTGATTTCCTCTAATCTCAGGAAGAATGCACATGCAAATCGGCTGCATATGAGCGATATCAGCATTCCCACCTATGACAATTTGAAGCCTCTCCTTGAAGCCTTTTTCAGGACTCGTTTTTAGCGAAACAGAATAAAGAGATAGCAAACGACAAGCGCTTCTCCTCTGGCGTTACGACCAAAGGTGC
>JAFLJQ010000095.1 GCA_022712915.1 Gammaproteobacteria bacterium
TTTGGATAACCCAAAATTTTCCTCTGATATAGAAATAAAATAACGTTGCGTTCCCGATCCTTTGCGCCCTTTGCGGTTTAGATCTTTAAATGGATTTAATACTTAACGGGACAGTAGTGATATGACATACAGGAGGATTTGAGCACGGCGCTGACGCCGCTATAGCGGACTTGTGCCCCTTGGGTGAAAAGTGCATTTATAGAAGTGCCCTAGACTTCGTTTTGTAAATGGCGAGTTAAATCTATCATTGGTTTGCTGGAGGGCCGTTTGTTCTGGTAAACCTGCATCAGGCCATGGGCCTGATGCAGGAACCGGACAACGGGGCAGGACTACTACAAAGTCTTGAAGACCTCTCCAGCCGCTTCGAGAGTGGCTTTGATGTCAGCATCACTATGGGTGCTGGAGACGAAGCCTGTCTCATAGGCTGAGGGTGCGAGGTAGACGCTTTTGTCTAGCATGGCATGGTAAAACTGCTTAAAGCGTTCTACGTTACAGGCGCTAACCTGAGCAAAATTACTGACTTGTTTTTCCTCGCTAAAGAAAAAGCCGAACATGCCCCCTGCCTGATTGGTGGTCAAGGGGATACCGGCCGCTTGCGCCTTGGCCTCCAGACCTTTGACCAGCGAGGTGGTCTTTTCTGTCAGGGCATCATAGAAACCGGGCTGGCTGATCAGCTCCAGGGTTTTGAGTCCGGCGGCCATAGCCACGGGGTTGCCAGAGAGAGTACCGGCTTGATAGACCGGGCCAAGGGGGGCGATATATTCCATGATCTCCTGCTTGCCGCCAAAGGCACCCACCGGCATACCGCCTCCGATGATCTTACCCAGAGTTGTCAGGTCTGGTTTGATATTAAAGTGTTGTTGAGCTCCCCCCAGTGAGACACGGAAGCCTGTCATCACTTCGTCGAGTATGAGCACGGCACCGGATTGATCGCAGACCTCGCGTAAGGTTTCAAGAAAACCAGGTTGGGGCGGGATACAATTCATATTTCCAGCCACCGGTTCAACAATAATACAGGCGATTTCATCACCTATTTCAGCAAATAACGCTCGAACCTGTTCGCTGTTATTGTAATCCAGAGTCAGGGTGTATGCGGCTAGGCTGGCAGGGACACCGGGTGAGGTCGGGACACCCAGGGTCAAGGCACCGGAACCGGCCTTTACCAGTAGAGAGTCGGCGTGACCGTGGTAGCAACCTTCAAATTTGACGATTTTGTCTCGGCCGGTAAAACCCCGAGCCAGACGAATGGCGCTCATGGTGGCTTCGGTGCCGGAACTGACCATTCTTACCATGTCCATAGAAGGCACCAGTTCACAGACCTTATCGGCCATCTCAATTTCCAGTTCTGTGGGGGCACCAAAGCTTAGGCCATCCTGCATGACGGTTTGCACAGCTTGCAGAACATCGGGATGGCTATGGCCGATGATCATCGGTCCCCATGATCCAACATAATCGATATATTTTTGGCCATCTTCATCATAGACATAGGGGCCCTTAGCCTTTTTGAAGAATACGGGATCGCCTCCTACGCCCTTGAAGGCACGCACAGGTGAGTTAACGCCACCAGGAATGTGGACTTGGGCTCGGGTAAAGAGATCGTGAGAACGGCTCATGCTGAATCCTTATTATGCAGGTTATTAAAATTAGGTAGGGAGATTATACCGGCAATGGGCGATAGGTTAAGACCCCTGATTAATTAAACAGGTGGGCAATATTATTTGCTGCTTGCTGGATGTCTGTTTTGCCAAATACATCATGAATTACGGCCAGCATATCTGCCCCGGTCTCCAGTAAGGAGGAGGCGTTGTCAAGAGTGATACCACCAATGGCGACAATAGGAATTTGCAGGCTGGATTTGGCCTCAGTGAGCAAACCTATTGGGGCGCTTTGAGCTTCTGGTTTGGTGTGCGAGGCAAAGAAGCGGCCAAATGCAACGTAGTCGGCGCCCTGTTGCTGCGCTGTGCTGGCCAGGGCCAGACTGGCATGGCAGGAAATGCCGATGATTTTATCCTTGCCCAGTAATTGTCTTGCCGTGCGCAGGCTGGTATCAGTTTGTCCCAGATGGACGCCATCGGCATTGACCTCTTTGGCCAATACGGGATTGTCATTTATTAAAAACATAACCGAGTGTTGTCTGCAAAGCTGGCAGAGACGGTGGGCGATATCATATTGTTGTTGATCGGCTAGCTTGTCCCGGTATTGAATGATCCTGGCGCCACCGTCAATGGCTTGTTGTACCATTTCATCAACACTATGAGAGGACTGAGCCGTGAGTATCGGGTCGGTAATACAGTACAGACCTTTAAGTAAGTGCTTATTCAAGCTTCACCATCGTGATACCAGAAAAAACCGAGCGGGTTTGCATTGTCCCTAGTGATATAAATGGATCGAACCGTGTGTGTTGGGTCTGTAATACAATACAGATTTTTTAGTAAGTGTTTATTCAATCTTCATCACCGTGAGACCAATAGAATCTATTTGGAAAGTATTGTCCCTGACCGGGATGAAAACCCTGTTGTAGGCTTTTCCAGGTATATTCTTGTGCTTCATGAATGGCGTGAAAGGGGTTAAGTCCACGCGCTAATAAGGCACTGATACTGGCGGCCAGGGTACATCCCGAACCATGATAGCTGTGTGGTAGACGATCCCAGTTAAAGGATTCCATTTTCTGGTGATTGGAATACAGGGTGTTAGTAACGTCCGAAGTGGCTTCATGAGTCCCGGTAATCAATACATGTTTACAACCCATGTCCTGTAATTGCTCGGCACAGACATCCAGGTTGTCTGTCTGATTGGTGAGCTGGCGGGCTTCTTCACTGTTTGGGGTAATAATGGTGGTGAGGGGAAAAAGCAACTCACGCATGGCGCTGATGGCATCCTCTTTTGCCAATGCCGTACCACCGCCTGCTGTAATAATGGGGTCGAGGACGACAGGTATGCCCGGATGATCCTGTAAGATGCTGTGTATGGCTTCTATGGTTTGTCTATTTCCTAACATGCCCAGTTTGAAGGCTTGAGCCGGAATATCATCTAACACGGCGCGGGCCTGTTCGATGAGAAATTGCGGGTCGGTGCTTTCATAACGTTGCACATCCTGGCTATTTTGAACCGTCAACGCCGTTACGATGGGCAAGGTATGACAGCCCATACTGGCAATGGCCTCGATATCGGCCTGGATACCGGCACCCCCGGTGGGATCGAGACCGGAAAAGGCCATGACAACGGGCATCTGATTTGCGTGCTGGGACATGGGATATCTTCAATTTTGAATGTGAATGGTCATGATATCACTGATTGGTCACCGGCCATTTAACTGTCATATACTTTGAAAGAGAATATTGATGGTTTACTTAATAAGCAGGTAAATAATATGGCTAATAAAAGACATAAGTGCATCATTTGTGGTTTTATTTATGATGAAGTGAAGGGGTTGCCGGAAGAAGGCATTGCGGCCGGTACGGCATGGGATGATATTTCTGATGACTGGGTATGTCCGGAGTGTGGTGTGGGTAAATTAGATTTTGAAATGGTCGAGATTTGAAGCGGCTATTTTGCTATTTGTAAAAATTTATTGTGGTTCTGTTGTGGTTGTCATTCGCCCTCGTTTTTAGTTACAGGCTTTTGTTGTTCCAGAGTGTTGCATGGGTGGGCAGGGTATTGTGCCATAGCTACAGAAGACACAGCAGTCTCCAGGTTTGGGATTGACCTGTGTTTTACATTGTGGGCATTCCCAACTCCAGGTACAGGCATCCACGGGCATGGTTTCCTGTTTTTCACATCCACATTTGGGACAAGTGATGACAGACTGCCGTTTTAATTCCATATGAAATATCCTGAGTTTGTCCATTAATGACCATATGTCATAAATATGGTTGTCGGTCAGAACTCAGAAAGGTTTAGCTACGGCAAGAATGATGATGATGAGCAATAAAATAACCGGAAATTCATTGTACCAGCGGTAAAACACATGACTATGTGTGTTGCGATCATGTTTAAAGTCGAATAGTAGTTTGCCACAATGCAGATGATAGATAATCAGGATGCTTAGTAAAACTAATTTGGTGATTAACCAGCCACTGGCATGATAAGCCGCCCAGGCATAGTCCATCAGCAGCCATGTGCCGGATATAATGGTTAATAAGGCACCCGGTGCCATGATACCAAAATAGAGTTTACGCTCCATGATCTTGAAGCGCTCTCGACTGATGTCATCTTCAGCCATGGCGTGATAGACAAACAAGCGGGGCAGATAAAAAAGTCCGGCAAACCAAGTTACCATAAAAACGATATGCAGTGCTTTAACGTATAACATTGTTTAGTCCAGTCCTTAGTATGTAGCTTGTAATTATTATTTTATTTTAGAAATATCAAGTATACCGATTACGATGCTTGATAATACGAGCAATTAGAGACAACAAGAAAATAATTTGGTGCCATTCAGCCGTTGTCAAAGATGTGAAGCCTATTGATATGGATGCCCATGTTATGGGATTGGGATGTTATACGTAAATAATGACCGCCAGCCAGGCATAGGATGGGGTGTAAAGGGCAGAGGGATGGAACTGGAACCGAAACAGGTATAGTTGCTCAGGAATATGATGGCGGTGACTTCGGCCATTACCACCGTTACGATGAGCACACTACTGGTTTTTTCCTCGAATTTACGGCTCATCTCTTCAATGGCAAATAGGATACCAGCTAGAGGAGGCGTGTTGAAGGCGGCGGAGATACCTGCCGTGCCCCTGCTAGTATGAGAGCCCTGTGCATATCACGGCTGCGCACGGGGAAATAATGTCGAATTCTGTACATTATTGAGGCTCCAACATGAACTGTTGGGCCTTCATGGCCGGTTAAGGTGCCGCACATCAGGCCCAGGTAAGTGAGAACTATTTTGCCAATGGTGATCCTGAGGGATAAAACAGTGGCGCGCAGGGATAAAGCTGCCCTCGGTACTTTATGAAAAGTGTTTGGTCAACCAGGCGATGAAGCCCAGCTCTTATGGGTGTGATGGGGTGTGATGGGGTGTGATAATGTAGGTCAGTGTGGGCGTATGATCGATATAATCGATGGAACAGGCCATCAGAAAAATTGCTGGCAATGGCAAAAAGGATTGAGATGGCACCGATGACGACCGCCCACTTCAGAAAATGAGTCGCAGTTTCCATTTATTAAATGACAGAAATTGTCGTCGAGTGGGTTTGAGGTGAGGTTTTGGCGTAGCATTCTATTCTAGCTGGCCATACTAAAGTCTTTGGAAAGATTTGCCGATAAGATTTTACGACTTGTTGGACATAATGTTAATAAACTGGTTTCGATTTTTATAAATAATAAATACAATAAAATATCTAGCGAGGTGTATTGGCGGCATTGGCCGCTTTTTTATTGCAGTAGATTTGCCATATGTGCATCGTTACTCTATAACTCGCCATCGTTTGCAACATTGTTAACCAAAGTGAAGTGTCATGATTAAAGCAGGTATTGTGGGTGGGACAGGTTATACCGGGGTGGAGTTACTGCGCTTGTTGGCCAGACACCCACAGGTTGAATTACAGGCCATCACCTCTCGTGCTGAGGCGGGTCAGCCGGTTTCGGTATTATTCCCTAATTTACGAGGTAAACTGGATTTGGTCTTTTCGGAGCCGGATCTGGATACCTTACTTTTGTGCGACGTGGTCTTTTTTGCCACACCCAACGGGGTTGCCATGGGCATGGTGGCTGAGCTTCTTGAGGCGGGTGTACGGGTGATTGATCTGGCAGCAGATTTTCGTCTCAAGGATGCGGACTTATGGCAACAATGGTATGGCATGAAGCACGCCTGCCCGGATTTACTTGATGAAGCGGTGTACGGTTTGGTCGAAGTTAATCGTGAGCAGATTAAACAGGCTCGGTTGGTGGCCAATCCGGGTTGTTACCCGACGGCTGTCCAGTTAGGCTTTTTACCTTTGTTGGAGGCCGGTCTGATTGAACCGACGACACTGATTGCGGATGCCAAGTCGGGTGTCAGCGGTGCTGGGCGAAAGGCGGCCGTTGGCTCGTTACTGTGTGAGACCAGCGAGAGCTTCAAAGCCTATGGGGTGCCAGGGCATCGGCATTTGCCAGAGATAAAACAGGGGCTCCAGAACGTGAGCAAAGCTGCCATCGGTTTAACTTTTGTGCCGCATTTAACCCCCATGATTCGGGGGATTCATGCTACTTTGTATGGGCGTTTGACGGAATCCGGCAAGGATTTGCAAATGATTTATACTGATAAATATGCAGCTGAACACTTTGTCGATGTCTTACCCGAGGGAGCACATCCCGAAACCCGAAGTGTTCGCGGTTCTAATATGGTTCGGCTTGCCGTCCATCAACCTCAGCAGGGTGACGTGGCGGTGATTTTGGTGGTTATTGATAATCTGGTAAAAGGTGCTGCGGGTCAGGCCGTGCAGAATATGAATGTGATGTTTGCTTTTACAGAGACCGAAGGACTGGATGAAATTGCGGTGATTCCCTGATGCCGTTGGTTGTTAAGCCCTATAATCCCTGGCGTGTCCGTGTTGTCTTTGTAATGGGTACGCTGATTATTGTTATGGCGGGTTGGGTTCTGTTTGAATATGGTCGTTTTTCCTCCGGCTTTGATAGTCTGGAAGCCTACAAGGTACGTGGTGGGCTACTGGACACCCAGGAACAATTGGAAGATCAAGTTGAGGGGCTGAGGGAACAGAAGGCAGTATTGGAGCGGGCATCGCAAATCAAGAAAAAAGCCTATGCGGAGTTGGATCTTAACCTGAAAGTTTTACAGGCTGAGTTACTGGAGCTTAAGGAAGAACTGGCTTTTTACCGCGGTATTGTGTCCCCTAATAGGGCCTCAGCGGGCTTGCGTTTACAGCGATTTAAGCTTGAATCGACCGGGCAACCACGGAGTTATCGTTCCAAGGTGGTTTTGACTCAGGTATTGAAAAATCAGCGCCTCGCAAGAGGTTCTGTGAAGTTATCAATGGAGGGGTTGTTGAATGGACAACTGATGACGTTGACTTTGAAAGATTTAACTGAGAAACAGATCAAGGAAATTAAGTATAAATTCAAATACTTTCAAAACCTTGAAGAAGATTTAATTTTACCAGAAGGATTTAAACCTCTGCGGGCGATGATACAAGTAAACCCTAGAGGTAGAAAAGGTGGAAAGCCCATCGAGAAGACCATTGAGTTGAACAAACCAGGAGATTAAGTATGATGGCAATAAAAAAACCGAAATCAACCGCTCAGATAGATTCATTGATTGGCCAGAATTCTGAAATACGTGGTGACGTGGTATTTAAGGGTGGTCTGCATATTGATGGTAAGGTGAAGGGTAACGTGATTGCTGAAGAAGGGGGAGGCGAATCCATTCTGACGCTCAGTGATCGAGGCATGATTGAGGGTGAGGTCAAGGTGCCAAACGTGGTGGTTAACGGCACAATTATCGGTGATGTGCATGCCATGACGCATATTGAAGTGGCTACCAAGGCACGCATCCACGGCAACATTTATTACAGCCTGATTGAGATGGCAATGGGTGCCGAAGTGAATGGTACCCTGGTGCATAAAACGGATAAATCCGTTGTTGAACTGAAAAAAAGGGATGATGTCGCAGTACGGGAATCTTGACTAATTTACTGTGGATTACCATAATGTTTAAATCAAATAGTGTAATCCACTAAAATAGTATGAATTAGCTGGAGAAAGAGTTATGGGTACAACCTCGATAGAAATGAGTGAATTATTGAAATTCACCGATAATGCTGCGAATCAGGTTAAGCGGCTAATTGAAGAGGAAGGCAATGAAAATCTTATGTTGCGTGTGTTCGTGACAGGTGGTGGTTGTTCTGGTTTTCAATACGGTTTTACCTTTGATGAAAAGGTACAAGATGGTGATACTGAAGTGATAAATCAGGGGGTAAAACTGCTGGTTGACCCGATGAGTTTTCAATATCTGTCCGGGGCGGAGATTGATTATAAAGAAAGCCTGGAAGGCTCCATGTTTGTTATCAACAATCCCAATGCCACGACAACCTGTGGCTGCGGCTCGTCTTTCTCGATATAAAGGCACTTCTAAAAAATCAATCAAGCCGATGATGGCAAGGCAAAAACAAGCGAAAAGTGCAGTTTACACGTAGTAAATGAGTATTTTGAGCTTGTTTTTAACGCAGCCAACGCTGCTTCAGTGGGTTTTTAGGCGTGCCCATAAGTTTTAACTCCCATATAATAAACGGTTCTGACAACAACCCTTGACCGTTTTTTTTACTATGCTTGTTTTTTGTGTCAGAGAAAGTAAAAAAAGTAGCACATAGGATAATTTTTCCCTAGTTGGCTATGATCGTAAAGACAAGAATATCCAGGAGACGACGATGAGTGAGTATTTACCGGGTTTGGCAGGGGTACCTGCCACCCAATCAAACATATCTGACATTGATGGTGAAAGGGGAATTCTCTCTTATCGCGGTTATCCCATTGAACAACTGGCAAAATACAGTACTTTTGAAGAGACAAGTCTGTTATTACTCGATGGTCGTCTGCCCACAGCCGCTGAACTAACTGATTTTGATCACCAGTTGCGTGATAACCGTCAGGTAAAGTATCACATTCGTAACCTGATGAAGACCTTGCCTGAATCAGGTCATCCGATGGAAATGTTGCAGACAGCTATGGCCAGTTTGGGCATGTTTTACCCCGGTAATGACTGTCTCACCGGCGGGGATAGCTGCCTGGATCTAAATTACATTCACAATATGACGGTTAAAATTATTGCCCGTATGGGGACATTTGTGACCATGTGGGAACATATCCGTAATGGTTATGATCCCATCTTGCCTCGCGAGGATTTGCCCTACGCTGAAAATTTCCTTTATATGTTAAATGGCAAGGAACCAGATGCCCTGTTGGCGCGAATTATGGATGTTTGCCTGATTCTGCATGCTGAACATACGATTAATGCCTCAACCTTCTCGGTGTTGGTGAATGGTTCCACCCTGGCAAGCCCCATGAGTGTTATCGCCGCCGCCATTTGTGCCTTGTCAGGCCCTCTACACGGTGGGGCCAACCAGAAGGTACTGGAGATGTTGGCTGAGATAGGCTCACCGGATAAGGCTGCGGCCTATGTTGATCAAAAACTTGCCAACAAAGAGGTTATTTGGGGCATGGGCCATCGGGAATATAAAACCAAGGATCCCCGTGCCAAGATCCTGCAAGGGTTGATGGATGAATTTATGGCCGATCGGGGCGGTGATGTTAATCCCCTGTTTGAGATTGCCAAGGAGGTTGAGCGGGTTTGTGAAGACCGTCTGGCAAGTAAGGGGGTCTATGCCAATGTCGATTTTTACTCAGGCCTTCTATATACCGAAATGGGTATCCCGGCGGATCAATTTACGACTATTTTTGCTATTGCCCGTTCGGCTGGCTGGTTGGCTCATTGGCGTGAACAGTTATCAGATAACCGTATTTTCCGGCCCACCCAGGTATATGCTGGTGAGCCTCCGCGTGACTATGTATCGATAGATAAACGTTAGGTGAAGTACCTAGTTACCCCAGAAAAGACCGCCTAACACGACGTCATGCCTGGCACCGGTTACTGAGGGCAGGTTGGACGTCTGGCGGTGCAGGGTTTGTTTGGCCAGCCAGGCAAAACAGACGGCCTCGACCCAGTCTGGTGAGAGCCCCAATTTATCCGTGCTAGCCACCTCGGCTGGTTTGAGTAAATTATCCAGTCGCTGCATCAAGGTTTGATTGTGGACTCCACCCCCACAGATATAAACTTCATCTGACTTCGGGATGGCTTGCATAATCTCATTTGTGATGCTCGTGGCCGTCAGCTCACACAGTGTGGCCTGTACGTCCTCGGCGGCCATTTTTTTCTCAACATGTTTTTCCAGCCAGTCCAGATGGAAGTATTCTTTGCCGGTACTTTTGGGGGCCGGTAAGCTGAAATATGGGTCATTGAGCATGCCGGTCAGCAACTTGGGGATTATCTTGCCTTGAGCGGCCCATTCACCATTTTGATCGAAACGCTTGCCAAGGTGTTTGTGTATCCAGACATCCATCAGGCCATTACCGGGACCGGTATCAAATCCGATGACGGCCTCGTCACTGCCAGCAGGCAGGATGGTGATGTTGGCAATACCCCCTATGTTGACGATGACTCGGTTAATGCCTTCAGAGCGAAATATCTGATTATGAAAGGCTGGTACCAGCGGTGCTCCTTGCCCACCAGCGGCCATATCTCTGCGCCGGAAATCAGCCACCGTGGTGATACCTGTCAACTCGGCAATCAAATTTGGATCAGCAATCTGGAAACTGGTGGGGAAATTCCCGCCCGGAATATGGCGAATGGTCTGACCATGGCTGCCTATGGCAATAATCTCACTGGCTTGGCAACCGGCCTGTTGCAGTAATTCCATACTGGCCTTGGCGAACAGTCTGGCCATTTGAATATCGAGCCGGGCTGTGCGATTAAGTTCATCATGGCCGGGCTGTTGCAGAGCAGTCAGATCGGCCCGAAGTGTATCTCCGAGGGGGAGACTATGATGGGCTAGAAGTCGTGGCTGACTGGCAGGCTCAAAACTGACCAACACGGCATCAATTGCATCCATGCTGGTACCGGAGATCAGGCCTATAAATTTGTCCATCATGATGTGTTAGTGGTTATCACCATCAGGGTAACTAGTTGCTCAGCTGGGCAATATTTAGTTTCTTTTGAGTCATTAACTGAGCAAGGATTTTCTGCGAATGATACAGAAAGTCTTCTTTGTATTTTTTATTGATCGGTGCCGCATTGGGCAGGCGCACGGTCAAAGGATTTCGGTGCCGACCATGGACTCGGAATTCGTAATGCAGGTGATAACCGGTGGCGCTTCCGGATTTGCCTACATAACCGATAATCTGGCCCTGACGAACCCGTTTATTGGCATATACACCGCGGCGGTAACGCGACATATGAGCATACAGCGTACTGTATTTACCACCATGTTGAATAATGACGGTACGGCCATAGCCTCCTTTGGTGCCTCGGAATATCACTCGCCCATCACCGGCGGCCTTAATCGGGGTGCCTCGTGGCGCGGCATAATCGACCCCTTTATGCAGACGCATACGATTGAGGATGGGATGGTGGCGACGGCCAAATCGGGAACTGATGCGGCGGAAATCTACCGGGGTGCGCAGGAAGGCTTTGCGCATGCTAAGCCCCTGAGGGGTGTAATACTGGCTGCGACCACGTTCGTCGGTATAGCGAATGGCTTGATACGTGCGGCCTTGATTAGTGAATTCAGCGGCAATAATGGGGCCTTCGCCCACTTTTTCATCATGCAGATAATGTTCTTCAAATATAAGGTTGAAGTGATCATCCTTGCGGATATCCTGAGCAAAGTCCACGTCCCAGCCAAAGATGCCCACCATTTCCATAATCATATTGTCGCTCAGACCAATTTCCATGCCGGTTTCAAACAGGGATGATGTGATGGGGGCTGATACAAAACGCATTTCTTTTTCGAGAAACAGTTCAATAGGAATGGCACGGAAACCTTCCTGATCACGTATAACATGCAACGATTCACGTTTTGTACGTTCAAAGATCATCTTTTGCAGGACATTTTCTTCATTGATATCAAACTTGAATATCTGACCGGGCTGCAAATGTTGTAGTGTTTTGGTGATACTGCCCAGTTGCATGATCTGATGCAAATCAGAAGCATCCAGATCCAGTCGATGGAAAATGACCGCCATTGAGTCGCCGGATTTGACCTTGATCTCTTCTAAAACGGGCTCCTTAGGACTTTCTTCCTGAACGATTTTAATAGGTTCAAGCACATTTTCCGTTGGGCTGGCGATTTGTTCCTCAATCGCTGTTTGCACATCTGGTGAGCCCAGCAAAGGGCTACGCATGGCCTCTGCATCATGGGTCAGGAATATCAACATGGTGATAATGACCAAAATGATCGAAGCAAGGACAGTTATGTGCAAGCGCGTATAAGACGCTTTTTTTGGTTGCCGTTTGTCTGGAAGCGATTTGTAATCGCGACTCAAAAAAGAGTTGTAATCCACAGATATCCCTAAGAATTTTGTATTTGTTCACCAAAGATAGCCCTTCTTAACCTATCGGTCAAATCTTGAATTTGTTGAGATCAAATTTAAGTTGGAGCGAGAAGTCATTGGGGAAGATATGATATTCTAGCGCGCTTCATGATTAAGAGGTTAATAAAATATGTCCGGGGTTGAAGAGGCATTACAACAAATTCATCGTGGCGCGGAAGAGATTCTGGTTGAAAGCGAATTAAAAACCAAGCTGGAGCGGGGCAAACCCCTGCGCATTAAGGCCGGATTTGATCCGACTGCCCCTGACTTACACCTTGGGCACACAGTCCTTATAAATAAACTTCGCCAATTTCAGGATCTGGGCCATGAAGTAATGTTTTTGATTGGTGATTTCACCGGCATGATCGGTGATCCGACAGGCAAAAGTGCAACCCGTCCTCCTCTGACCCGAGATGACGTCATCGAAAACGCCAGAACGTATGAGCAACAGATCTTCAAGATCCTCGAGCCGGAAAAGACCCTGGTGATGTTCAATTCCAGCTGGATGGGGGAAATGAGTGCCGCCGACCTGATCCAACTGGCCGCCAGGCATACCGTTGCCCGCATGCTGGAACGGGATGACTTCCACAAGCGCTACACGGGCGGTCAGCCCATAGCCATTCATGAGTTTCTCTACCCATTAATACAGGGCTATGACTCTGTGGCCATGAAGGCCGATGTGGAACTGGGCGGCACGGATCAGAAATTTAATCTGCTGGTCGGGCGCGAATTACAAAAGAACTTTGGTCAGGAACCACAGGTCGTCTTGACCATGCCCCTCCTTGAAGGGCTGGATGGTGTGCAGAAGATGTCCAAATCATTGAACAATTACATAGGCATCGCTGACCCTGCCGATGACATGTTTGGCAAGATCATGTCTATCTCGGATGAACTCATGTGGCGTTATTTTGAGTTGCTGAGCTTCCGCCCATTGAGTGACATCGAACTGTTCAAAAAAGACATAGCCGGGGGCAAGAATCCACGGGACATCAAATTCTTGCTCGGTGAAGAGATCGTTGCCCGCTTTCACAGTCAGGCCGATGCACATAAGGCCCGAGAGAATTTTATTGCCCGTTTCCAAAAAGGGGCCATGCCCGATGATATGCCTGAAGTGGAACTGCAAGCCCCTAACGGTAAATTAGCCATTGCCAACGTATTAAAAGATGCAGGCCTGACCCAGACAACCTCGGAAGCCCTGCGCATGATCAAACAGGGAGCCGTGCGTATCGATGGCGAACGTGTTGATGACCGTGGATTAGAAATTACGTCTGGCAATAGCCATGTATTCCAGATTGGTAAGCGTCGCTTTGCTAGGGTGGGCGTGAAATAAACCTGTAATTGATATCACTGTTGTCCCGTTAATAATCTAAAAAATCATGTGCCTGCCGAGTATTTAATGGCTTGAGGAGGTTGAAATGAGCATGAGACATGAAAATTGTTGATAAAACACATTTTACCGCAAAGGTCGCAAAGCGGCGCAAAGAAAAAATAAATTCGGTAAGGTATAAAAAATGAGCTTGACGTCTTCGGATAAGCGCTAATTTTCTTCTAACTATAAAACAGTATAACATTGCGATCCTTTGCGCCCTTTGCGGTTTAGATCTTTAAAATGGATTAAATACTTAACGGGACAGTAGTGATTTGAATTAGCCTCGACTTAATCTGATATGTTACGACTAACGGACATTAAATTACCCCTTAATCACACGGATGATGAGCTTCCTGCGGCCATCATTAACAAGCTGATGATGGCGCGTGATGATTTACTCAGCTTTACGATCTTTAAGCGCAGTTTTGATGCCCGCAAAAAATCCAATATTTTATTGATCTATCAGTTGGATGTGGTCTTGACTGAGACGGCCGAAAACAATGTGCTGGAAAAATTTGCCGGGCAATCCTCGGTTAAACCGAGTCCCGACACCACTTATCAATTTGTGGCCAGGGCAGAGGTCGATTTTCCAAATGCCGACCAACAGCGGCCTGTCATTATTGGCTTTGGCCCGAGTGGCATTATGGCAGCCCTGTTACTGGCACAGATGGGGCTGAAGCCGATTGTATTGGAGCGTGGCAAGGATGTTCGGCAACGCACCAAAGATACCTGGGGCCTGTGGCGAAAACGTAAATTAAATACCGAGTCTAATGTGCAATTTGGTGAAGGCGGCGCGGGCACCTTCTCAGACGGTAAACTGTATAGCCAGGTGAAAGACAAACGTCATTTAGGGCGAAAGGTCTTAACCGAGTTCGTTAAGGCCGGTGCGCCGGAAGAAATATTAACCCTCAGTAAGCCTCACATCGGCACCTTTAAACTGGTCAAAATGGTGGAAACCATGCGTGCCGAAATCATTCGCCTGGGGGGTGAGATCCGTTTTGAGCACAAAGTTGAAACCCTGCACCGTGCGGCGGATAAAGATGGTTCGGGCATTGATCACCCAGGTCAAATCACCGGCCTGAGTCTAAGCAATGGCGAGACCCTGCATAGTCGTCATATTATCCTCGCCATCGGCCATAGCGCCCGCGATACCTTTCAGATGTTGCTCGATCAAGGCGTTTATATTGAGGCCAAACCTTTTTCGATTGGTTTTCGGATCGAACATCCACAGTCGGTTATTGATCAAGCTCGTTATGGTGAACAGGCCGGGCACCCTATTTTAGGCGCGGCGGATTATAAGCTGGTGCATCATTGCGCCAATGGTCGCAGTGTTTACAGCTTTTGCATGTGCCCAGGGGGCACCGTTGTGGCCGCAATGTCAGAAGAGGGTGGTGTGGTCACCAACGGTATGTCGCAATATTCGCGCAATGAGCGCAATGCCAACGCGGCGATTGTGGTGGGCATCGAACCCGAACAGGATTACCCGGGACATGTGTTCGCCGGTATCGAACTGCAACGAAAACTTGAAGCACTGGCCTATGAACTAGGCGGCGCCAATTACAATGCCCCGGCCCAGTTGGTGGGCGATTTTCTACAGGACAAACCCTCTACGCAATGGGCCAGTGTATCCCCGTCTTATCAACCGGGGGTGACCCTGGCAGATCTATCCACGGCATTACCGCCGTTTGCCATTGCCGCCATCCGCGAGGCCATCCCCGCCTTTGACAAACAAATTAAAGGCTTTGCCATGGCCGATGCCATTTTAACCGGCGTAGAAACCCGTACCTCATCACCCATCTGCATCAAACGCGATAAAGATTTCCAAAGCATCAACACCCGGGGTTTATACCCAGCCGGTGAAGGGGCCGGATATGCCGGAGGAATTCTGTCGGCGGGTATTG
The DNA here is from genome assembly GCA_022712915.1 of Gammaproteobacteria bacterium. GTDB lineage: Bacteria > Pseudomonadota > Gammaproteobacteria > UBA6429 > Thiohalophilaceae > JAHEDB01. Next base: position 15,355 of record JAFLJQ010000095.1, read on the forward strand.
ATGGCATCAAAGTCGCGGAAGCCCTGGCCCTGGATATTTTAAAAGAAAAATAATGATGTTGACTGGATGCCCGATTTTTCAATGCTTTTTATATTCAAAATTTAGTATGCCATTAAAAGGAATATCATCATGACTCAAGCAAGTGTTAAAGGAAGTTGTTTGTGCGGCTCTGTGCAATACGACGTCACGGGGCAAGCCCAGCGGTTTTATCACTGTCATTGTCAGCGTTGTCGCAAGTCAACCGGAACAGGCCATGGCAGCAATTTATTGATCACACCCCACACCAGCATTACCTGGACGAAGGGTGAAGAATGGCTCGCACGTTATAAAGTGCCTGAGGCGGAACGATTTTTTAATTGTTTTTGCAAACGGTGTGGTGGGCCAATGCCACGGGTGGTGCCTGAACTTGATGGTGTCTTGATCCCCGTCGGCTCGCTCGATACGCCATCTCCTCTGCCCGCACAGGCACGCATTTTTTGGGACTCACGGGCGGAGTGGTCTTGCGCGGATGATTTGCCCGCGTTTGCCGAATATCCACCGGTGAAATAATAGTCTCATGACCCAACCCGGCAAGTAGAACAACATTGGTCGGCACAGTGGTTCATCAAATGACATCACGGTTGTCCCGTTAAGCATTTAATTCAATTAAAAAACTAAACCGTCAAGGATGCACCGTGCGGACACCGTTATTGCAGACTTGCCCCCAGAGGGTGAAAAGTACATTTATAAAAGGGTTCTCAATGCGGTGTATTCTTTGTCGACACGCTTCAAGGCATTTAACATCGTTTCGTCTATCAACCATCGCCCATAAGCCATGTTTTCATCCATGATCATGCCTTCTTGTAATGTCATGCATGATAAATATTCCATCATACAGATGACACGCTGAATAACCCCTTCGGGGCCTTCTTCAAGCAGTGGATTGAGGTTATTGCCCTCTTTATACTGTTCTCTGAATGGCTTTATCGTCTTGTCCCTGGCATCGCTCGTCATAATGCTTCTCCCTATCTTTACCGGTCATTATTCATCCACATTATCCAATATCGACTGGGCCTGTATGATGTAAATAAAATCATCCAGAATTTCCCAGATGTTGAGGATATGGGTGTTGAGCAATTGGTTTATTTTTCCAAGTGCAATGGGAACGACTTCGATCTTGTCATCGCCAGAGGTGCCAAGCAGAGTAAGCATACTGGTGAGGCTGGATATTATATTGGCTTCGGCATCTATTTTATGTCGTGTTTCTACATACCGATGCAGCATTTTGATACTGATACCATCAATTGAATTCATTTTAATAATCTTTAATGTTTAATGCTGCAAGTTATTTAAATTTATTTTCATGGTCTTCGGCACACTAAGACGAATGAACTCGATGTTTTTTTTATGAGTTTTATTTTTCATAAGGCATAGGGTGCATATATCTTTAACAAAGAACAAGATATACATGGTATATCTTGTCACACAATAACTTGCGTTCTGGGTAAGTGGCGGGCAACATTCATGGGTGGTTAATGATGTTCTTGAAATGCATGTGAACTAGCGCAGGGGGATTATAATATTTCAACTGATTACCCATTGTAATGAGCCTTTAATATTACAACTTTACAAGTTAAGAGGAAAAATAATGACTGACAAAATAAACGAGTTTATTATCAGTTTTGACGACGAAAAAAGAGAAATTATAATAAACTTGAGAGAACTGGCCACTAGTCTAGCCAAAGGCGCAACGGAAGGTATCAAATGGAATGCACTCTGTCTTTTTAAAGGCGAAAGAGCCTTTGTCGGCATTATGCCATACAAAAAATATGTATCTGTTATTTTTGATCGCGGCGCTGAATTAACAGACTCAAAGAGCGTGCTCGAAGGCAACGGAAAACAAATGCGCCATATCAAAATACACCAAATCAGTGACATTAAAAACAAAGACATAGCCTGCTACATCAAAGCATCATATTCACTGAAATAGAGGCATGCTTAAAATTAGGGGGCTAGCTTGACCGTAACAATTTACGGGCCGCCTACAGCAGCGTTCTATCCAAAACAGACATTCACCGCGTGAAAGTCCGTGAAACAAAATCATTCGGCCTTTTTCACCTGATATTTTAAACTAAAACACATCAAGCTTTTGATCTTAAAGCTAAATAGGCGTATTTTATGTACAGGGTATTCGGAAATAGGTTGGTTTCGTCTAAGACCGAAATATACGGAATTCGTTTAATACACTGTTAGCGTAAGCCGAGCACAGAAATAAGGAGAAGGCTATGGAATTCGAGTGGGACGAGAACAAAAGGTTAAAGACTTTACGAGAAAGAAAGATTGACTTTGTCGATATGATTGACCTATGGGATGATCCAAGGCGACAAGAGGTCAGAGATCTGCGCAACAATTACGACGAGTCTAGATTTCAAACCATCGGCAGAGCCAAGTTCAACATATACTTTGTTGTTTATACCGAACGTGTATATGAAGATGGCGCTGACGTAGTCCGAATAATTTCGGCTAGAAGAGCAAATAAAAAGGAACGTGAAATGTATGAAAAACGAACATTTTCAGCGAGGGTAGTCTCATGAAAGAAAGAATCGTGCGTCGCACCAAGGAGGAAATTAAAAAAATGAAGGGTAAAACCAACCATGTACATGTTGGCAATACATCAGATAAAGAAATTGAGCGTCAGGTTGATGGTGATCCAGATAGCTACATTCCTACTGAAGAAGAGTTAAAGAATTTTAAACGCGTAAATGAGGATGATAAAGATGAATAATAGCACCAAGAAACCTACTGAAAAACAAAAACCCGTACGCATTTCAAAAAAAGATAAAGAAAAACTCAAGGGAGCTACAAACTGGGCATCTTTGGTGGCAGAAGAAAAAAAGGAAGGCTTTCGAAAGTAATTATTACGTGATAAACAGGACACCCAGTGCGCCGAGATAAATCGGTAGTTAGTCAATAGGTGAAAGCCCTATACACAGAAAGAGCTAGCTCCTCACTGTGGCCCCGAGTCATGAGCTGTTATCGTAAGAGACACAGTTAAGCGTTGACAGGGGAACATACAGGCTCGGTATTAATCGTCCCGAAAGTATTCGCGGCATTTTTCACTAACCTTCTAAAATCCGCGACTAAAAGCGTTTTGTTAGCGCGAGTACTTTCGGGACGATTAATATAGAGCTCCGAAATCAACCTTGAGAACGTCGACCTTGTTGGGTGAAAGGGACGATCATATCAACGATAGCGAAAAGAAATGGCAAGCTGTTGTTGAGTTCTCCGGCGTCATAGGCCCGGAGCATGTATGAATGTTAACTATGCTGAACTCGGGAGGCCCTATGTCCGATCAGTGCATTCCAGCGGTGGTCGGGTTGAGGAAATAAAATAAATAATCTCAACATTAACGGACATAGGGAGTCGGACAAAATCATAGTAGCGAAGAAGCCGGCGAACAATGAGAAAAGACAAACAGGACACCCATCCTAAGAAAGAAAAAGGGGTCAAGTACAATATTGACTCTTTTCAAGCCTCGAAACAAACCGGACACCCATCCTAAGAAGGTTATTTAACCCATTGATGATTATAAAAGTTTCTGGTTTTTTTAAGATGGGTGTCCGGCTTAGTAGTATTTCAACAAACAAGATTTTTAAAGCGTCAATAATTTGTTTGAATTGCCAACCCTGTTGGCGTGTGTTTCTGCCTTTGTCCCTGAGGTATTGCTCAACAAGTTCAGGTGTATGGGTTACCAAACGAACCTGTTTATGCGCTTTAATATACGTCTCGGCATGGCGGATATCCCACTTCAATACATGCGGTTTTATACCGTATACTTTTGATTTATCAATATATTTTTCCCAGAAGCGGGAGATAGACTGATCCATGATTTACTCTCCTTAGTAACATACACCCCTCGAAACTCCCTTATCCCAAAGCCGATTATGTGTCAAAATCGGCATATCGAC
>JAFLJQ010000075.1 GCA_022712915.1 Gammaproteobacteria bacterium
TGCCTCTAATAATTCGATTAAGACGATGATGGCAAGGCACAAAGGGGCGAAAAAGCGCAGTTTACACGCAGTAAATGAGCATTTTGAGCCCCTTTGCAACGCCGCCAGCACGGCTTTAGCGAATTATTAGAGGTGCCCTTATGCCAATAATGGGAAAGGAATGGATATGTCTGTTAATCATTTTAAACGAATACACGTCATTGTACTGATGTTGCCCATAGCGATGATGCCATTATCGGTATCGGCAGATGTTCTGCTTGATAAATCATCTCAGCTTAAATTGTTTGGTGATGTTCGCTATCGTTATGAAAATGATGAACGTTCTGATGCGGTGGATGCAAAACGGACTCAAAGCCTGATTCGTGCCCGGATAGGAACCCGCTTCCAGCCTGCACCGGCATGGGCAGGTAATCTGCGCTTGAGTACCGATTCGACCTCACCCAATTCACGTGACACCACACAAAGTACCACTGACACGAAAAAAAATGGTGACTTTGGTCTGGATCAGGCTTATGTCACGTATAGTCCATCAAAGGCATTTAATATGTTTTTTGGCAAGACCGACTTTGTGTTCTTTCAACAGGGTGAAGCCTTATGGGATCGGGACATCAGTCCGGAATCTATAGCTGTGGTTATAGGTACGGAAGGTTTGTCTTTGAATGCGACACAAATCACCTTATTGGAAGGTGACTGGCAAAAGGATGTGACGGCCGACGCTTATCAACTTGTCTATACGAGTGGTGGTGTGACCTTTGCGTATGGTCAGGTAAAGATCAACCGGCATGAACAATTTACTCGTGACACTAATGGCGATGGATTTGATGATGCCTTTGGTTTTCAGTCAGATCAATATACGGTGCTCTCTGCTGAGGAAAAGCGTGGTAACTGGATTTTTGGTTTTGACTATATAACCAGTAATTCAGACTCAGCCGATACGGCGCGGACGATCTCGTTTCAGCAACGCATGGGTAATTATGGTTTTCGCATATACAAATATACTGTCGAGGCCTTTTCTGTCATGGGCGATGGCATGTTTTCCCAGAATAGCTTTCCGGTCGAAGGTAATTCAGGTGTTTCTAACTTTAAGGGCTATCATCTGCAACTTGATTTTTATTCCGGCAATAACAGCAGTGTTGATCTGAGCTATTACACGATGAAGCGTCTTCATGATCCAGCTTCACTGGGGGCTACGGCTAGTGATGCTGTGATGACCCGGCGGGAACAAAAACGAATGCAACTAAATTTCAATGTGAGATTTTAAATTGCTCGCTTATGATTTAACCGCCAGTCATCGACATAAAACGGACGAGTTTTTGGGGTTTATCATTAAATTCATGTTTTTCAGGTTTGAGACTGATGGCCTTGATGATGTGTTGCTTTAATTCATCATCACTGATGCCGGCACGCAATAGAGGTCTGAGTTCGTAGTGATGGTCCTGGCCAAGGCACATATACAAGGTACCATCGGCTGACAGACGCAAGCGGTTACAGGTTTCACAAAAGTGTTGTGACATGGGGGTAATAAAGCCGATGCGTAGTTCGGTATTGGCAATACGCATATAACGGGCTGGGCCGGCACCGTGCATGATGCTATCAATCAATTCATACCGTTTCGCAAGTTGGTTTTGGATATCAAGCAGGTTTATGAACTGTTGGCTGGCATCACGGCCGGTGTCCCCCATGGGCATGGTTTCGATAAAGCGCAGGGTGAAATTATGTTCGATACAGAACTCGACCATGCCTTCCACTTCATCATCGTTAACGCCTTTCATTAATACCATGTTGATCTTGATAGGTTGAAAGCCTGCTTGTTTTGCGGCCATCAACCCCTTGAGGGTCTTGTCCAGTTTGCCGCCACCGGTAATGTTTTTATATCGATCTTCTTGCAATGTATCGAGACTGACATTGATGCGTGAAATCCCGGCTTGTTTGAGTGGGGCGGCTAGTTTTTCGAGTCGAGTTGCATTGGTGCTGAGAGATAGATCATCTATGCCGGGCAAGGCAGCCAGCTGTCGGGTTAATTGAACAATGTCTTTACGTAATAGTGGTTCGCCACCGGTTAGACGTACACGTCGGGTTCCGAGTTCGCTGAAAATTCGTATGACCCGCTCAATTTCATCATAACTGAGCCAATCTTCGGGTTCCTGGAAATCTTTGAAACCTTTAGGCAGGCAATAACTGCAGCGCAGGTCGCACTGGTCGGTAACGGAGAGGCGGATATATTCAATACGTCTGCCGTAAGAGTCGATGAGCTGATTTGTCATGAATGGCTGACCTTGATGGGGGTTCCATCGATACAACTAGACGCAAAAGTATACGCTATTTTTTTTCGCATGTAATAAATAAACAACGTAACTATTCAGCGAAAACGTTCATCGAGCGGCATAAGGACAATCCGTTTTTCTTGTATCTGTCGTTCAATGCGGTGCACACGCCGATGCACGCCGATGACAAACGGTTGGAGAAGTTCGCGGCAATCACCGATCCCATGCGGCGCACCTACGGCGCGATGACGCTGGCGATGGATGAAGCCATTGGAAGGGTAATCGACAAGCTGCAACGCGCTGACTTGGAACGACACACGTTGATCTTCTTTTGCAGCGACAATGGTGGACCAAC
>JAFLJQ010000137.1 GCA_022712915.1 Gammaproteobacteria bacterium
GGCATAGTTAATCACCACCATCTTACTTTGATTTGGATCGTAAGGAATAAATTTAGGCATCGTGCGTGACTCCATGTGCGGTTGATGCAGTTTAGCAAAATCTTACGGTGATTATTAGGTTTTTCTACAGCCTCAACGCCAGCATTAACCGGCAAAACGTAGTGGTGTCTTTTGTGTGCTAGGCTCTTTTAGCACACAAAAGACACTGCGGAGATTTGTCCGAGTTGAATGCTTTTGTTAGGCCTGATTTACCTATGTTTGTAAACTTGTATACCACCGTTACGCTTTATCATTGCCAGCATTATAGGTATGGCTGTTTTTCAACCAAGCATAAGCCAATGAGTGCTCGTTGAATACGGCCTCTTTATCTGACTTAAACTCCGCTTTCACATGGCTCTCTGGAGCAACTGAAGCGAATATCCTGCAATTTTCCACTAACGGTTTGATAGACAGTAACCCTCTAAGATATTTAAGACATTCGATCGATTCGAATTCATGCGCACCAGTGTCAAGCAAGACAGAAAATTTAGTTCTACGCTGACTCTCTAGTAATAATTTTTCTAGCTGAAACTTAGCATTCTTCAACATATCAAGCTCAACAAAATCAGGCAGCTGAATAATATAGCCATCTATTTCTTCATTAAAACTTATTTCTATCTTCTTATTCATAGACGATTTCTCTGGCACATGACGAGGGCCTAACGTTTGCATGTGGAGCAGTGAAACGGTCCCACACGATGCGCTTGTATGGCAATTTTTGAGATACTCCGATATGTAAAACAAAGGGGGTCTCCTCAAATAACTGGGGTCACCAATCCAGCCTCTCGGATCAGCGCATCTATTAATTTCAATAGCTTAGACACATCGTAATTACCGTCTCGCAGCAGATCGTCGGACTGCTCGTAAAAATGCTTTGAATAGGATGCTTTAAAATCCAACACTCCATGCCATGCGTCGATATCCTTTTTGAAGTTACTCCATGTGGCCTGAGCGGGGGGGTATTGATCTAAACGAAGGTCAAGATAGCACTCAATCGCGGCGGCTTGTCCATTGATATCAGAAATGTTTGCGCCTTCAGGCCCGATAGTTGAAAACTCCCTAAATTCCTCAAGATAAGGTAGGGCATCGCTCTCATGTTGGCAGGAAGGTTCAACTTTTCAAGCTTGCGAAAAGCGTCAACGCCCTCTGCGTCGTTATCGAAAACGAATAAGACCTGATTGAGAACCTCAATTCGTAAAAGCCCCTCTGCGAATTTTACGAGATTGCCGGTTCCCCAGAAAGGATGGCGCTCATCGACATCCACGAAATTGAAAAAATCTGCCACGTCCGGGCGTAGAACATCGAGTGCCCGTCGAATGATGCGTGCGTCTGATGTGCCCTCGGTTGCGATCAGAACTTTTTGCTTTTGCAGCGCGCTGGCCCGGAATGCTTCACGTTGAACCCAGCCAGTATGGACAATAGGGCCAAACTCCCATGTAACCTCAACCTCAGCATTCGCCGCATTTTGGGCAAAGACCTGAAGCATCGATTCTGCACTGAGGATGCAAACTCTCTCGGAAAGGTAACTGGCTTCGGACCAATAAAGTTCAGAATTTTCAGACCAAGGAATTCGATCAAATACGTCGATATCAGCGGCAAAACGTCCCTGAGAAACTATGTCTCGGTCTGGTGTATCGTACTCGACATAGTCGCTTTTCAAATCGACCAGCGGATAGCGGCATACCAAATTGCAGAATTCTTCAAACGTAAGATAATCCTTTTTTGACTCTTCTATATCAATATCGTTTGAAATTTCTTCTGCTTCTGCAACCTGCGCTTGGTACTCAGCGCGTGCAGCCTCAAGTGTAAAGCCGAGTAAATTGAGACGAGGCAAGACGCGAGATAGAGTTCTAGCAAAAATCTCCTCCGCTTCGTCAAGTTCTTGCTTTTCTTCTGGGTGTTCTTCGTAATATTCGTAATTTATTGATTCAGGCTTTTTGCGTGTTAAATCACCATCCTGAAATAAAAACCCATAATCTATACCCATATGATTTTTAGAATACGATAGGGCAACGTTTCCAAGGCATAGCTCTATCGAAGTTCCCATTTAATTTGCCATCTCATTAAAAGTCTTATTATTGCGGGCTAGATTAAATTACATTCGTGCTGCCTAACGTTTTGCTCAGCGCGCGGTTTTTGCGTCGCTTGGAGCTGATTGTTAGGTTTTGTTACATGCTGAAACAACAATTTTATCTCCATCATATTTATGAGTTGGAACGACTAGATTTAAGCTATACGTTTCTCTGTTTTTAGGGGTGTCATCATGCCCTACAGAGTAAATTGGTCTGCCTGAATAGCCATAACCAATGCCATAGCAGTGATCTACAAAGCCACCAGCCCATGATTCACCAAGGTTAGAATAAAAGTTTGGTTCTCTAAATCCACTAGGTTTTGATTTTGGGTAGTGTACAATTTGACAATATTTATCACCCCTTGTAGCAATCTCTCTAGCAAAGAAAACAAAATATTTTTTTGAATCAGACCTAAAGCTACCAGATATCCATTTTTGATTTTTTGTCACTAAAATATGTGTCGGAAAATCTGGCGGTGGACGATTAGTATCCTTAACAGCTTCTTTTATATATTTATTGCCATTAAGCAGATTTTTTATATTATCTTCAGTTCGCATATAAATTCCCAATTTAATTTTGTTATTGGTGAGATTTACACGCTCAAAAGAACCAGGCGTTAACGAATTTATTGAAACATCGTAGTCAAAGCACTCTTTGGCCAATAAAGTGCCAGAGCATATTGATAAGAAAATTAAAGTAAATATCTTATGCATTTATTAAACCTAACGCCGTGCTCAGTGGAAAGTCGCCTGTGGAGCCGATAGGCGGAACAGGCGAGTTTTCCGCTGAAGCTAATTGTGTACGCCCAGCATGGGCATGAACTAATGAGGTGAAAGTCCTCTGTAGGAAGGTCACCGTCGAAAACCATGTTGTGATTAGACGCTAACGACTAGCGAATGGCAAGGGCTATCCCGCGAGGTATGGTCTGGAGGAAGCCG